>JAPPMY010000042.1:2619-18988 GCA_028818855.1 Rhodospirillales bacterium | reverse complement strand
GCACTGGCCTCCGCGCCGCTCCGTCCGGCCTGTCCCGCGGCCGCCACCCGTGCTCTTATGGGAGTAGACGCCGTCAAGTGGAGAGCTTGGTCAGGTTTACTGCATGGCTAGGCCACTTTCAGGGTTGGTCGAATCCACGTCTGGCTGGTCAAGGCGCTAGGTCGGAACGCTTTTTTCGCTTCGGTCGCGCTTGTGCGCACACCCAACTCTTATCCGGGAGGTTTTCTTCATCGACGGTGTGCCGGAACCATCCCTCGATCCCGCTTGCTGCGGGCGCAGCGTTCCGGAGGCGGGGCCCATCTCCTGGTCGGCATGTTTCAGCCCGCACGGGTGTCGGCCACTCGCCACCCGGCCCAGCCCCGGCCGCGTCCGGCCGGTCTGGATCGGCGCGGTCTCGCGATCAGACGAGCTTGGCGCTCGTCGGGACGAGGCCGGTCTCGGCGAACCGCCAGAGCGCGATCAGCAGCTTGCGGGCGAGCGCCACCACCATCACTTTGCGCATCCGTCCCCGGGAGCCTGCGGTGCGCTTCTCAAACCACATGCTGAGTGGGCTGTCCGGCTGATAGCGCAGCCAGCGCCATGCCATTTGGATGAGTTGTGCGCGGATCCATGCCGGACCGTCGCGGTCAATCCCCTGGTCCCGTTGCGTGTCGCCACTCGCCCACGGGGCCGGCGTCAACCCCACCCAGCTCGCGAGCTCGCGACGGTTTCGGAAGCCGCGGTAGAAGATCTCGTGGACGAGCACCGTCGCGTCGTTCTCGCCGATCCCCTTCAGTTGCGTCAGCGTTGCGATCTTCGCTGCGGTCTGTTCTTCGCTTCCCTCCGGTACATTCGCGATCGGAACGTCAGCTCCCATCCGTACCGCCGCGTCGCGCTCGGCCTCGACCTCCGCGATTTGACGTTCGACCAGGGACAACCTCTCCTTGATCCGCTCGATCTCCTGGCGTGCCCGGGGCGGAAACAGCGATCCGTACGCGGTCTCGACATCCGCAAACTCTTCGTCAAAGCCCTCGAGGCGCGGGTCCAGGTCGAAGATGCCGTGCAGCTTCAGCAGCCCCTTGATCGAGTTGGTCAGCGAGGTCCGCTCCTTCACCAGGCGCTGGCGCTCGCGAAGCAGCCGCTTGCGATCCTCCTCCTCCACGCTCGGAACCCGCACCCGGCTCAGCACCGCAGCATCGCCCCGGTCGTGCGCGAGCAGCGCTCGTACCATCTTCCTCGCGTCGATCCGATCCGTCTTGCGCTGCTTCGCCTTCCGGTTCACAAGCAGGCTCGCCGGATCGAGCACCACCGTCTCGATGGACATCTCCCGGTCCAGCCAGCGCTCCAGCCAGAACCCCTCGTAGCCCGCCTCGTAGCAGCACAAAACGCGCACTTTCCGGCCGAGGACCCGTTCAGCTTTGGCCCGCCGATGCTCGATCAGCTGTCTGAGAGCTTCGACGTCCGCTGGTCCGAGCGAGTGCAGGCCGATTTTCTCGCTGATCGGGCTCTTGACGCCAACTATCCAACTGCTCCCACTGATCTCGATCGCAACGTACAGCGTGTTAGATTCCGCCTCGGCCGGCGCGGCGGTCTCGTTCTTGGGGGACATATCGTGTCTCCTGCTCGGGTTTGGCGAGAACGGCACCGTAGTGCCGGTCTCCGAGTCGCCCGCATAGGATCTCCTGGCGGCGGGGCGCGCGGAGGCGGGGAAAGTGAGGATGGCGCGCCGGACGGATGAAGGGGCCGGGGCGCTTCAGAGCAGACCGTTCTGCTTGAAGCTGAAGGCGTCGCCCGGTGCGACGACGATGTGATCGTGGAGGTCGACGCCGATCGTCTTGAGGGCGTCGCGGAGGCGAGTGGTCATCTCGACGTCCGCCCGCGACGGGGTGGGATCGTTCGAGGGGTGCTGATGCAGGACCACGAGGGCGGATGCGCCAACCTCCAGAGCGCGGATGCAGACTTGGCGGGGATAGACCGGGGTGTGGTTGACCGTGCCTGTTTGCAGCAGCTCGTCGCGGAGCAGCCGGTTCTTGGTGTTGAGGTAGAGCGCACGGAATTCCTCGACGTCGCGGTGCGCCGCCAGCGCGCGGCAATACTCGACGACCTTGTCGTAGGTCGCGAGCTGCGCATGGAACGTTTCGGGCAGGGCGGCCCTGGCCATGGCGATGCCGAGCGCCTCGGCGGTCTTGACGGCGGCGATACCGGCCTCGCCCAGGCCGGCGACCGTGCGCAGCGCGTCGGTCCGTGCCGCGAGGACGCGGGAGGGCGTGCCGAAGGTGTCGAGCAGGATCGTTGCAAGTCTCTCGGCTTCGGCGGCGGAGTGCGATCCCGCCAGCATGAGCTGCAGAAGCTCGCGGTCGTCGACGGCCTCGCGCCCGGCGCGGAGGAAGCGGGCACGCAGTTCGTCGTGAGCGGTGTTGGCGGGGTGCCGATGGGCGTGGGCGGGAAGCGGCGTCACGTCGCGCAGTCCGGGTGCGGGGACGTGCGCGTGCGCGAGGCTCACCGTCCGGCCCTCCGGAGTCTGGCCACCAGGGCATCGACCGTGCTGGGACTCGCCCCGCAGGCGTCGCCCCAGCCGCGCAGGTTGCGTTCAAAGTCCTCCAGCGAGCCGAGGTGGGCGTCGAACAGGGGATCGTCGCTGGTGGCGGCGAGCACGGAGTTGCCGGAGACGGCGATGCCGGTGATCGCCGGATCGGTCATCGGTTCGACGTCGAGCAACCAACACAGGAATGCGGCGAACATGGGTGACAGGCTCTCGCCCCGGCGCGGGTCCATGGGGTGCCTGGCCGGGGGCGGAACGGGCGGCAGGTCGGGGATCGCGAGGGCGGCGCTGGAATGGGGCATGGCACAGCTCCGTGACGGGGTGTGGAAACGCCCCGCCACGGGAGGAGAGACCGCGGCGGGGCGCCGAAGGAGAGCGGGAGGCGGCGCCGGAGGCCTCCAGGTTCCGCGCCGCTCGCCCGACCCGAGCCGGACACCGCTCCTGGCGGCGCCGGAGAGACCGGGGTGGGGAAGGCGCGCTCAATCGTCCTCGGGAAACATCACCGTCGCGACCGGCCCTCCTTCGTCGCCGGCGCCGATCGCCACGATGGGGAAGTGCTTGCGGGGCGCCCGGTTGCTGTCGCGCAGGTCCTTGCGGATGTCGCGTACCAGCACGCACATGGTCACGCGGTCGCTGTCGGAGGCGCGGAGCGCGTAGTGGCGCGCCATCCAGAGCACGTCCCACAGACGCCCGCGCTCGTCCTGGAAACCGCGGTAGCCGTCGGGCAGAGCGACCAGGCGGTCCCAGACGGTGCGCGTGACCGCGACGGGAATCTTGAAACCGGCTTCGCGCGCGGTGTCGGAGACGTCGACGAGGATGCCGTCCTCGATCGCCTGGGCGCGGGTGTAGGCGTCGATGACGGGAGCGAATGCGGTATCGTTGCCGCGCTCAAGTTTGGGCATGGTCGATTCCTTCCCAACCCTCGACGCGAACGAGGGCCTTGCCGCCGCGGACCTCGATGTCCGGAGCGCCTTCGGGTTTCCGCCGGACGATGACCACCGGCTTGCTGCCGGGGGGCGGCGGCGGATCGGAAACCTCCGTGGTGACGGTCGGCTTCGCCCGCTCTCTCGGACCGGTGGCGTTCGCGGGCTTGGCGTCCGCGAAGCGGATGCGCACCGTGCCGCCGCTCACCTCCACGCCGCCGGGCGGCCGGGGGCCGGTGAGGGTGACGAGCGGCGGCTCGCCCTTCTCGGTGAACCGGGCGGGCACCGGCAGGTTGGCGTCGCGGTCCCAGGGGTCGGCGTCGCGGCCCATGCAACAGGAGTCGATGAATGTGGGCCCGCAATGATCCACGGATTTCCAGTTGGGGTCCTGGTTGGCCGCCTCGATGGCTTTCTCCAGGGCTTCCTCGATGGTGTCCGCCTCGACCGAAACGATGTTGCCGTAGTAACCGGCGTAGGTGGTCTGTACCGTGAACCAGGTCATGCCGCGGCCCCCTCGGGCTGAGGAATCTCGGGCCCGAACTCGACGGCGACCTTGCCGGCGGCGACCCTGATGGAAACCTCGCGGTCGCGCGGCATCACCCAGAGGATCTCGCGCCAGACGGCCTCGGCGATGGTGTGCCGCCTGGCTTCTTCCTCGGACGCCAGGAGCCTGATCGCCAGGTGCGTCGCGTCCTCGCGGAAGCGGCGGCGCTGGGTTTCGTGGCTGTCCGCGTCGGGGTCGTCGGAGGCCGAGAAGTATGCTGCCTGCAGGAGCTGGCAGAGGCCGGAGGGCTGGAGATCGCTGTCCCGGGTCACCAGCGGGTGCGCGTCCTCGACCCAGGTGCCTTCCTCGCCAATGAAGGCGACGTCGGCGGGGACGGCGATGGTCTCGGGCGGCCCGTCCCTGTGCACTATATTAAGGTGCATGTGGATGGCGTCAGGCCGCGCCAGCGTGTCCGGCAGGCCGGGCGCGGTGGCGGCGTCGGCGCTCGGCTCTTCTCCGGCGCGCAGCGCATCCAGCGGATGGGTGACGCCGGCGCCGGTGACGTCGATGCGCACGCCCTCCACCCTCGCGAGGGCGTCGTACCAGCCGTATCCCTCCAGGCGCCTGTCGGCTTCGAACAGTCGACCTGCGATCCCATCCCGTTCCGCTGCGCGCCAGAAGCACTGCTGGTCCTGGATCTCCGCATCGACCGCCATGACCAGGGTGCCGGGGCGGACCGGCTCAGGGCTGGGCGTGTCCCGCCAGTCGTCGATGTCGGCGATGCCGGGGCGCCAGGGACGGAGCACGGCCGGCGCGATCGGCATGTCGATGCCCGCCTCGCGGGCCGCCGTGAAGTGGTTGTGGGCGAGCGCCGGGGTGCGGTCGGCGCGGCGCATCGCCCGGTAGATGGCGATACGCGCAGCCTTGCGCATCTCGTCCAGGAAGGGCGTCTGCACCGCCTCGCGGCGGGCGGGCAGCACCAGCTCCAGCTCGGGGCAGGCGTCGACGTCGCCCAGCACCGACCAGGTGCCGCCGTCGATGGTGTCCACCGTCGGCAGGAATACGGAGAGGCTGAGGCCGTGGAAGTTGAGGTTGGGCTCGTTGAAGCCGTGGAACCGGCTGTCGAAAACGCCGAAGGAAAGGCCCCGCCAGCGCTCGACATGGACGGCGCCGTCGAGGAAGGCCTTGCGCGCGACGGCCTCGCCGTTGACCGTCACCGCGAGCGGGCAGTGCCGCGCGGCGGCGGCGAAGGCGGCGCGGATGCCTTCCCCGCTCTGGTCCGCGAGGAAGGTGATCGCGGTGCCGCTTGGCAGGGGTGCGTCCTCGCAGGCGACGATGCCGGCCTCCTGCTTTCCGAGGAAGCACTCGGGCGTGAGCTGGACGCGCCAGCCGGGCATGGGCGCGATTCCGGCGGTGGCGGGCCGCGATGAAATCACGCAGCCGCGCTTGGACAGCGCATAGACGCCCATGCCGGCGGGGTCCTCGCGCCTTGCCGTGGCGGCGTCCCAGCCGCTCTCGCCGAAGGAGAGCAGAACGGCCGGGTCGGCGATGCCGAAACCGTCGTCGGTGACGGTGACGACGGTGCCGCGCTCGGGGATGGTCTCGGTGACGACGTCGAGCCGCGTGGCCCCGCTGCGGCGTGAGTTCTGGATTATTTCAGCCGCTGCGTCCGCGACGGAGGCATTGAAGAATCTCGAGACCCGGTCGATGGCGCCGTCATGGACGCGCGCCCGGATGGTAGCGGGCAGTCGGGAACGATCGCTCATGGCATTGATCTCCCATGTTGCGGTTGAACGAAGGACGCCCCGCCGGACGGGCCCGAGGGGCCGCCGACCCGAGGGGCCGCCGACCCGAGGGTCGAGGACCCGCGGGCGCCGACCAGCGGGGCGCAGTGAAGGAACGCGGCGCCTACGAGCGGCGCAGGAAGGCGGGGATGCCCAGCGCGTCGCCGCCGCTGTCCGGGACAGCGCCCGAGACGGCGTCGTGGCCGTTGCCGGGGATGGGGGGCGCGGACGGATCCAGGTCGGGCGAAGCGTCGCCATCGCCGTCCCCGTCGATACCCACTGTGTTGACGATCACCCTGGGACCGCCGCCCGCGACCGGCACCGCGTTCATGGCGTCGATCGGCTCAACGCCCGTAGGGGTGACGGTTGCCGCGTCCGGAGCGCCAGGCGATCCGGCGGTTGCCGGGACGGCGCCGCCGTCGGACGGTTTGGACGGCGCGGGCGGTTCCGCATCGCCCGTATCGGTCGCGTTTTCAGCGGTGGCTTCGGCGTCGGCGGCCGGTTCGGGCTGTTCCGCCGGGGCCTCTTGCCCGGCGCCGGTCTGGGGATCGTCCGAGGCTGCCGCGTCCTGGGACGGCTGTTCCGCAGGCGGGGCTTCCGCTTGCGCCGCCGCCGCGTCGCCGTCGTCGACGTGGCCGGTGTCGAAGGCGGCGAAGCCGGGCGGCACCCAGGCGAGCGCAGCCGCGCGGCCTTCCTTCGGGACCCCCAGAGGCACCGCGTCTCCGGCCGCGAAGGCGGTCTCCATCGCGGTGGCGAGCGTGGCCTTCTTGTCCTTGCGGTGGGTGTGCGCCCACTCGATGCCGAGGGTGCGGCGGGCAACGTCCAACATCCGGTCCTTGCGCACCCGCGACCAGAACATCTCGGCACCGGGCCGGACGTGTTCCGCGAACTCGATGTCGAGCCGCGCCACCGTCGCTTCCGTCTCGGGCCGCGCGTTCGCCTCGAAGGCGAGCTGGCCGTTCAGCGTGCGCGCGACGCAGGCGGCGAACAGTCGCTTCTTGTCCTTGGGCGCGAGCGCCCTCAGCGCGGCGAAGGATTCCGCGCGGTCCTCGATCTCCAGCCAGTCGAAGCGGAGCAAGGAGCGGTCGGCCAGCATTTCCTCGCCGGGGCTCGACTCGTGGAAGGTGTCGTCGTTGGCGCGGAGCGGCGGCCGGTCCGGCGTCTCGCGCACGGTGATGTCGAGCGCATGGTCGTGGTAGCCCGGGGTGAACACCGCGCGCCCCATCTGGAACAGCATGAGGTCGAACGCGGCGGCGAAATCCTCCGCCAGATGCGCCTTGACCAGCGTCGTCCTGATGGCGCGGAGGTCGTCGGCGAGGCCGATGCCGACGCCTGCTTCCTTGCGCGCCTCGGTCTCGGGATCGGGCCTGGCGGGCGGCATCGCCGGACCGGAAGCGGAGGGGACACTCGTGCCGGGGACGTGGATGCCGGCACCGTCATCGTGGGTGCCGGCACCGTCATCGTGGGTGCCGGCAGCGCCTGCAGCGCCGGGAGTCTGCGCCGCGCCGGCGTCCTTCGCCGGCATGTCCTCGGGCTTCACCAGGCCGTGGACGACCTGGATCGTGCCGTCGTCGCCGACGGTGGCGATGCAGCCGGCGATGGCGATATCCTCGGGCTTGTAGACGGCGCGGGCCTTGATGGCGTCCTGGATCTCCGCAAGGCGCGGCTCGATCGCCTCCGCCTCCTCGATCAGCTCGTCGGTCCACTCGTCCTCGTCCAGGTTGACGAGCTCGTCGTGGCGGACATGGAGCCGCTCGATCTCGGCCTTCTCGTCGTCCGTGGGCTCGGCCGGCGTGGGATGCACGCGCCCGAAGCGCGCGAGGTCGGACCAGTCGACGTCGATGCGGGCCTCGGCCCACTTCCAGCGGGTCGCGAGCTCGTCCGCCGCGACCTGGAGCCGGGCGAGGGCGAGCTTCATCAAGAGCGCCGGGTCCTCCAGCCAGACGCCATTCTCGTACTCGTCGGCGAAGAGGTCGCGGAGCACGGGACCGCCGGCAGACTCGTAGGCGTCGATGCCGACATAGCGGGCAAGCGCGGCGCCGGCGGGAATGCGGTCCTCGGTCAGCATGCGCTTGATCTGCCAGTCCGACGGCCGGTAGCCCTGCTCGCTCACCTGCTCCCACACCGCCAACTGGCGTGTGCGGTCGGTGGTCACGGTGAAGGCCTTGAGCGTGGCGAGATCGATCTTGTCCTCGCGGTAGGCGTCGAGCAGCTCGGGCGCGACGTGGCCGAGGCGGAGCCGCTGCTCGACGGTGCGCTCGGAGATGCCGAAGTTGGCGGCGATGTCGGCGACGGTGGCGCCGGCAAGGGCCAGCGCGCCGAAGGCCTCGACCTGGTCCGCCGGGTGCATGGCCACGCGGATGATATTCTCGGCGAGCGAGATCTCACTGTCGTTGGCGCCGTTGGCGACGATGCGGCAGGGGACGGGATAGTCGGACTCGATGACGCCCTCGTTTGCGAGCTCGTTGAGCGCGGCGAGGCGCCTCGCGCCGGCGATGACGGCGAAGCGCTCGCCGCCGTCCTCGGCGGACTCAGTGGAGCGTGCCACGAGGTTCTCGAGCAGGCCGTGGACGGGGATGGATGCCTTGAGCTCGGCGAAGGCGGCCTTGCCGGCGGGCGTCTTGCGGACGTTGGCGGGCGAGGGCTCGAGGCGGTCGAGCGGGATGGATCGGATGACGGGTTCGGTCATCGGCTTCTCCGAAGATGGGGCCGCGCGGTGGCGGCGGGTGGATGGGAGACGTGCGGCCGCGAGCGATCGCGCGTCCATGGCGCGGAGAGACGCGGGCGCCCTCTCGTGCGCCCGGGCCTCAGCCGGCCGCGGCCCGACTCGGACTCCGGGCGCAGCGCGGCCGGGGGCCGGCTCGGCGGCGGCCTAGTCGGTGCATAGGCAGTCGAGGGAGCCGGTGTCGCCGCCCTCGCCGGCGGATGCCGCCGCGTCGTCGAACAGGTCGCGTTCGGAAAGCGCGGCGGCCTTCAGCTCGGCGTAGGTCTCGCCGAGGCGGAACCGCTTCATCGATTCGCAGACGCGGCCGTCGGGGCCGGTGCGGTTGGCCACCTTCGCCTCTTGCGCGATCCACCAGTCGGCACGGGCGGAATCCTCACGGATGAGATGGATCAGCTTGGCCCGGCCCTTGAGATGGCAGAGGTCGCAGTTCCCGGCGTATGAAGGGATGCCGAGGTCGAATGGCTGGCCCATCCACCACTCCAGGACGTCGGCTTCCCGCACGCCTGCATCGGCCAGGGGCAGCACGGCGCGGCTGCCGGTGCGCGAGCCGCAGTTCATGGCGCGCATGCGCAGGACGCGGCGCTGTTCGTCGGCGCGCAGGCCGATGACGGAGTGCCAGCGCTTGAGGCCGAGACGGTGGCGGGCGAAGGCCTCGATCCTATCTCTCTTAAGAAACCCGGTGCAGTAGCGGATGCCCTGCGACGGCACGAATCCCTTTCGATCGATCAAGGCGGCAAAGGGCTCGCCGTTGCGGGACGCGGTGGCGAAGTCGACGATGCGGGTGCGGTGCGGCGCATCCCACAGATACTCGATCCAATGGATCTCGACTCCCCACGTGCGACCGCAGATGTCCACGAATTCGAGGGTCTCTTCGCGTTCCATCCCGGTGTTGGCGAAGACAACCGAGATCTGGCGCGGCAGCCGGCCGCCGTAGGCGTCGACGATCTTCCTCAACATGTAGGCGGACGTCCTGCCCCCGCTGAAGCTGATCACCGCAGGGCGCGGCACCCGGTAGGGGTTGCTGGGCTGTGGATGGAGGGCGGCGGCGGCGCGGGGACGCCGACCGGATTGGCGCCGAGTTGAGGCGTCACTGTCGCCCATGGTCAGGTCCCCTTCGGTTCGCCGGCCGCTTCGGCCCGCGCCATGTCGAGGGCGTGATCGAACATGGCGACGACTTGCGCGTGGCTGTCGTGCTCGTTGAGGCCGATGTAGCTTTCGAACTCGCCGAGCTTGTAGGCGGCGCAGTCGAGCAGGCGGCCTGCTCGATCGACGGCCGGGCCGAGGCTGCGGCAGGCGGCCTCGTCCGTGCCCAGAACGTGGGTGGCGAGCCCGACCGCGCCGGCGGCGCAGAAGCGGCAGCCACCGTCGAAGGTGGTAAGCGACCGCCCCTTCCTGTCGAGGGCGATGGCGCCCTGCGCCCAGCGGTCGGGACGGGCGATGACGGTGCGGGCGATCGCGAGGATGTCGAGCGCACCGGGCGCGTCCGGCCTGGGCATGGCGCGGACCGCCTCGTCGAAGATGGCGACGGTCATGGAATGCGCGGCGTTGTAGTCCAGAATCCAGGCAGTCCCCGTCCAGCTGTCGGCCACGCGGACCGAGGCCTGGTTCACCTGCCGGCGGGCTTCGAGGAAGAGGCGGTGTGAGGCGTCGGCGTCGGCGGCTGCGCGGTCGAGGGCGCCGAGGGCACCCCAGCAGACGGCGTTGTTCGCCCGCCCCTCGCAGCGGTGCCCGTTGGCATCCAGTGCGTGCGGGTACGCGCACCAGCGCGCGGGATCGGTCAGGACGGTCCGGGCCGCGACGAGTAGCGCAGCGACTTCGATGACATCGGTGCGTGTGTCCATGGGGTCCTCGCTGATGCGGGTTCGAGTGGTCGACGGAAGGGGGCGCGCACCGTCGGACGGAACGCGATCAGACCTGCAACGGGGGCAGGCTCACGGGGTAGGGGCGCCGCACGAGGCGGAAGCCACCCGTGCAGGGCTCGATCGAGATGGTCTCCTGCGTGTCGGGGTCGCGGCACTCGCACACCGCGAGAGCGGTGAGCCGGTCGCGATGGACCGGGATCGCCGCGTCGAGCCGGTCCGCCACCGCGAGCCACCACGCGACGATCTCGCTCACCATGACGGGCGCCAACGGTGCCTTGTCGAACGCCACTGCTCCGTCGCCCGCAAACATGCGATCGCCGTGAGGGCCGCCCCATATGCCGGGGTGCCGCTCTGCCCACCCTTTCAGCGCGGGGGCGTTCATGAATCCCAGGTCGCGCGCGAGAACGTGGGCGCCGTCGTGGTACATCAGATGGGTGAGTTTCCCATCCGGCGTGAGCGCCATCAGGGTCTCGCCGGGGTCCGTGTGGAACGTCTCGTCGCGCAGCCAGCGGACCGCGGAATGGTCCATGAAGCGGCCGAGGGTGTACCAGCCTGCATGGCAGGCGGTGGAGCGACAGCCGTGGCGAAGAATGATTCCGAAGTCCATGGGGACCTGCTGGTCGCCGCCGTGCGTGTCCACGGCGCGCTGTATCCGCGATACGGCGAGGCGGACGGCTTCGGGCGACGGGTGGACGGTCTGCATGGCTGTCATCCCTCCGTTGGTGAGGCTGGGCCGAAATAGTCGGCCGGCGGGGGCCGGGTGTCGCGCGACGGGGATGCGCTGGGCCTGGACGGAGTCGGTCTCCATCGCGGGCGTGGTCCGGATGGCGGGGAGACGGCGCGGGGAGACTCCGGGCGCCCGGCCTTCGCCCCGCCGCCGCCTTGCGCCGCTCCTGGCGAGGCGACCGCGATGGCAGGACGGGACCGCGGTCGCGTGGCGAGACAGCGATGGGGAGACTCGCGCGCCGGCCGGACCCGGACCGGCATAGGCGACCGGGGAAGCGGTAAGGACGGGAGGGGTCGCGGCCCCTTTCCAGGGCTCAGGGTAGGAGCGCTACCGGCCGGTCAAGAGAGGCCGGACCGACAGCATCGGAGCCGCAGCATCGGAGCCCCGGCGTGCGCCGCTGGGGGCCCGGACTTGACCATTTCTTCCGTTCGAAAATAGGTTGCTCCGGCGGCGTTGCACGATGCGGCGTGGGGCTGTTACGGCGTGCTCGGGCGCGCGATGGCCGACCGGGGCCGCAATGCCATGTGGGCGGATTGCGTGTCCGCGCGGCGAGCCGCAATCTTGTTGCTGCTCAGGAAGCGGACGGGCCGGCTTGGAAACCTTCGGGCTATACGACGTCGAGCGCGCGGTCGGGGAGACCTCGTTCCTGCGGGGTCTGGACTATTTCGAACGCGGCAGGGTGCGCACGGCGACGTTCTTGCCGCCGGACCGCATCGAGGGCGAGGTTTCGGGCAGCCGGCCGGAACCCTATGCGGTCATGGTAACGCTCGGACCGGGCAGCGACGGGAAGCTCGTACCGGTTGAAGGACGCTGCTCCTGCCCGGTCGGCCACAACTGCAAGCACGTGGCCGCGCTGCTGCTCGCCGCCCGTCGGCTCGCGCTGGACGCGGGCGACGAGCTGGACGCGACGGCGCGTGCGAAGGTGTCCGGGCCGGTGCGGGGATGGCTCCACGATTGGAGCGAGACGGTGGCCGGAGGGGCGAAGGACGTGCCCGCCCGTCCGGCCGCAGGGCCGCCGGCGGCGGGAAAGAAGCACCTGTTCTACGTGATCGGGTGCGATGCGATGCGGCGGGTGCGGATCTCGCCCTACCGGGCCTATCTGCGCAAGGACGGCACGATCGGGAGCAATTTCCGGGAGTACGACGAGGAGAGGATATCACGGACGCACGAGTTTCTGACGCCGCAGGACGCCGCGCTCCTGGGCAGGCTCGCCTACTACACCGACGGCCTCTACCCGAGGAGCTACGACTGGCCCGAGGGCGAGGAGCTGATCGGGCTGGTGCGCGGGATCGTCGAGACTGGACGCGCCAGGGCCGATGACATTCGGGGCATGGCTCTTGCCTGGTCGGCGCCGCGGCGCTGCGAGCTTGCATGGAAGGTGGGCAAGTCGGGCGAGCAGCGGATCGTGGCCCGCGACGGCGCGGGCACTCCGGTGACGCTTCTGCCCTTCCCGGCACCCTTCTTCGTCGACAGGGAGACGGGCGAGATCGGCGTCGCGGAGACCGTGCTGAAGCCCGGGCTGGCCTCCTGGTTCGCGGCGGCGCCGCCGGTGGACCGCGGCTCGGCCCCTGCGGTCGCGGCACGGCTGTCCCGGCTCGGCCAGCATGCGCCGGTGCCGAAGCTTCACCGCGTCGGCGAGCGCAGCGGCGTGCAACCGGAACCGGTTCTCACGCTGTTGGGCTGCGAGCACAGGCCGACGCGCTACGCCTACGACGGCAGGAGGATCGTCGGCAGAGACGGGGCCGACGTGCTGGTCTATCCGTGCGCGAGGCTGGAAGTCGCATATGGGGGTGCTGCCGCCCGCGTGCGCGTGGGACGGGGCGGCGACGTGGGCGTAAAGGGCGAGGACGGCTTCGCCGTGATTCGGCGCGACCGCGCGCGTGAGGCGGAGTTCGAGGAGAGGCTTCGGGAGGCGGCGGAAGACCATCGATACGAGGACAGCGGCGTCTTGAGATACGACCGCGACCGGCCAAGCGAGCTGCGCGAGGCGGATGTGGTGTTCCCGCCGCTCGGCGAGGACGAGGAAAAGGAGGATGCAGCCGCCGCGGCCGGCATCGCCTTCGTCTCGCAGAAGGTTGCTGAACTGCGCGCCGAGGGCTGGCGCGTCGAGATCGACGAGTCATGGCCGTACCGTCTGCACGACGGACCGGTGGCGTTCTCGACGTCTCTGGAGGACAAGGACTCCGACTGGTTCTCGCTCGGCCTCTCGCTGGAGGCGAACGGCCGGACATTCGACATCGCGCCGATCGTGCTCCAGCTCGTCGAGGAGCTGCCGGTCGACCAATGGGGGCGGCTAGAGAAGGGTTTCGACGTCGAAGGCCACCTGACGGGCCGGCTTTTCCACACGAGGTTCGATGACGGCAGCTGGCTCGCGATCGACGCGGCACGGTTCGCGCGGTTCGCCGAGGCGTTTCTGGAGGCGCAGGGGCTGCTTGACTTCCACCGCGCCGATGCCGGCCGCCTGTTCGAGCTGGCGGAAGCCCTGGAAGGCTGCGGCGCGTCTTGGACCGGGGGCCGGGAGCTGCTCGAGCTCGGCGCTCGGCTGAAAGCGCTTTCAGAGAGTCAGGAGCTGCCGGCGCCCGCCGCGCTGGAGGGAGAGCTGCGCCCCTATCAGCGCGCCGGCTACGGCTGGCTGAGGGCGCTGTCGGAGAGCGGCTTCGGCGGCGTGCTGGCCGACGACATGGGGCTCGGCAAGACCTTGCAGACCCTGGCCCTGCTGGCGCACCGGCACCTGGAAGAGAAGACGGCCCTGCCGAGCCTGGTGGTGGTACCGACGAGCCTGGTCGGCAACTGGCGGCGCGAGGCCGCGCGCTTTGTGCCGGGGCTGAAGCTGCTGGTGCTGCACGGGCCGGGCCGGCAAGAGCGCTTCCCCGAGATTTCCGATCATCACCTGGTCGTCACGACCTATTCCCTGCTCGATCGGGACCGCGAGGCGCTGTTCGGCCACGAGTACGAGATCGCGGTGCTCGACGAGGCGCAGGCGGTGAAGAACCCGGCTGCGGCGGTCTCGAAGCGAATCCGGGATATCCGCGCCCGCCAGCGCCTGGCGCTGACCGGGACGCCGCTGGAGAACAACCTGCAGGAGCTGTGGGCGCTCTACGACTGGCTGGTTCCAGGACTGCTCGGCAACCGCAAGAGGTTCACGGCGCAATTCCGGACGCCGATCGAGAAGCGTGGCGATGGCGCCAGGCAGCGCCTGCTGTCGAGCCGGATCAAGCCCTTCCTGCTGCGGCGCACCAAGGATCAGGTCGAGAGGGACCTGCCGGAGAAGACGGTGATCGACGATCTGGTCCCGCTCGAGGGCGCCCAGGCCGCGCTCTACGAGAGCATCCGGACGGCGATGGACAAGCGGGTTCGCGAGGCCATCGCCGCGCGGGGTCTGGCGGCGTCCCGCATCGCGATCCTCGACGCGCTGCTCAAGCTCCGGCAGGTCTGCTGCGACCCCGGGCTGGTCAAGCTCGATGCCGCCCGCAAGGTGAAACAGAGCGCCAAGCGGGCGCGCCTGCTCGCGCTGCTGGAGGAGCTGGTGGCGGAAGGGCGCAAGGTGCTGGTGTTCTCGCAGTTCGTGACGATGCTGAAGCTGGTCGAGAGGGACGTTGCCGCCCGCGGCTGGGGCTACGCCATGCTGCACGGGGGCACGAAGGACCGGGATGCCCAGGTGGCGGCCTTCCAGTCCGGCGACCTGCCGCTGTTCCTGGTGAGCCTGAAGGCCGGCGGCACCGGCCTGAACCTGACCGCCGCCGACACGGTGATCGTCTACGATCCCTGGTGGAACCCGGCGGTGGAGCGGCAAGCGATGGACCGGGCGCACCGGATCGGCCAGGACAAGCCGGTGTTCGTGCATCGCCTGGTCGCCGAGAATACCGTGGAGGCCGCCATCCAGCGGATGCAGGCAAGGAAGCAGGCGCTGGCCGACGCCCTGTTCGAGGGTACGGGCCGTGGTCCGCTGGCGCTCACGGAAGAGGACATCCACGCGCTGTTCGGGCCGGGGTGATCGAATTCGCACGGGCGGCGGAGGAGGGTGGCGGTTCGATCCGGTGAAGGTAACGCTCACCGTTCGGGCGCCCGGTACGTGGTGAAACCCGGCGCCTTCATGGCGGCTGGAGTGGAGCTGAACTTGCCGCTGCGAGCCCGCAAACCTACGGTGTGGGCGGCACCGCATTGGCCGTTCGGAGTTTGGAGAAATGCTCGGAATCGAGAAGGTGGACCACATCGGCATCCGGGTCAGCGACAAGACGGTGTCGATCGCCTTCTACGAGCGGCTGGGTTTCGAGGTGCTGTTCGACGCCGGTTTCGAGAAGGGCCATCCGATCATCATGCGCCACTCCTCGGGCGTGGTCCTCAACCTGCTCGGGCCGGCGGACATGCCGAACGACACGAACATCCTGATGGACGTGGACGAGAAGTATCCGGGCATCACGCACGTCTCGTTCAAGGTGGCGTCGATCGAAGAGGCGCAGCGGTTTCTTGCCGAACACGACATCCCGTTGAGCGGCCAGTTCTCGTTCAAGGACCTTCGGGCCGTGTTCATTCGCGATCCCGACCGCAACGTGATCGAGTTGGATGCCTACGCGGGAGAGGAGCCGGAGACGCGCAGCGGCGAAGATGGCTCTGCCGGTTACCGGGCGCATCCATAGTCGAGCAACTCGTGCGTGTTGAGGGAGGAGTTCTCAGGGCTCTCGCGGGGCATGCTTGCCATGATCGCCGATTCGTTGAAGCGGCTCGCGTGAACAAGGCATGGTCCGGCTGTCGTTGAGCCTGGCGCCGAACGGCAGGGTGCCGATTCCTCGCCCGCCTTGAAGCCTAATGATCGGCACCGCCCGCCGGCGGGCCTTCTCGGCGTCGAGCGCGTCGTGGCGGGCGACCGTCAGGGGTGTCGGCCCCTCGGGTCGCCTTGCCAGGGCGACGTAGACTTTGTCGCCGTTAACTAAACGCGCGAAAGCGAGGGGTCCGACAGGGACAGAACTGCAACCGGAGGGGCGCGGGACGACATTCAGGCCGGGGAGATCCTGCGCTAGTGCGCCCAGGGGCACCGCTCCCACAGCTTGCGCAGGGTGCGGGGCATGCCGCCCCACTCGCCGTCGTTGTGGTTGTATGACGGCCAGTCCTCGTCGCGCATCCAGGTGGAGCCGTCGAGCCAGTAGATGCCGCCGGGGCAGTTGCGGCGGATGGGCCTGCCGTCGGTGCGCCGCCATTCGTAGCCGACCAGGCGATGGTCGTGGTAGGGGGAGCGGTAGAGAGTGAGCCGCCACTGGTGCTTGCCGATCCTCATGGGCTCCGACTGGCGAACGATCCGGTTGCCGCCGAAGTCGAACGAGCTCCTGCCCTTCATCACGTGGCCTC
>JAPPMY010000042.1:0-2519 GCA_028818855.1 Rhodospirillales bacterium | reverse complement strand
ACGATCCGGTTGCCGCCGAAGTCGAACGAGCTCCTGCCCTTCATCACGTGGCCTCCTCGACGGGCTTCATCGAATAGGCGCACTCGATGTCGCAGTCGGCGCAGATCGCGGTGGCCTCGCAGACCTCGTGCAGCTCCCAGCGCTGCCAGTGCGTGTCCCAGCGTGCCCATGCGTCGAGCCGGACGCCGGTGCCGCCGCAGGTGGTGCAGACGGGCTGCATCGCAGGCCCTGCCTCGAGCGCCTTGCGGGCGCAATCGGCGAAATACTTGATGTAGTTGCCGACGGGAGCGCGCAGCCTGCCCGAGTAGATGTTGCGGTGGAGCAGGTTGAGGTCGAGCATGAGCGCTTCCATCTCGGGGCGCAGGTCGACCATGCACGGGTGCTCCCGATCGAGCATGGCCGCCCCGCCGCAGCCCTCTGCGGGGCATTGGCCGGCGGGCATCACGTCGCCGGGCAACACGCGGTCCCACACGTTGCGAAGCTCCTCCGTCTCCTCCACCGGACCGGTCCAGCCGCAGTCCTGGCAGGTGGCGGTCTCTGTCCTGCTCATGGCAGTGCTCCTCGTATTGAAGTGGAAAGGGTGGGGCGGGCGGGATTCGAACCCGCGAGGCTGTGCCTTCCACGTGACTCCGGCTACTTCCGCGCCCGGTACGTGTTCTGACTTTCGCCGGAGCTTCACGTCCCGATGGTCTGGTTCGAGCGGCGAGGCCCAAGTCCCGCCGCCCGGTCGGGAGTCAGGATGGCCGGCGCCGCATGAGCGCCCGGCAGACGGCGACGCGCTCTTCCTCGAAGGTCGCGATCGCATCGCGCTCTCGCTGCGCGATATCGGGGAAGCCGAGGCGGTCCATGATCGCCTTGTGCACCCGTGTGCCGGACTTCAGCTCCTTGCCGCCAGCCGGGCTGTACACGACCACCGCGGCGTCGCCGTAGCCGTGCGCGAAGTTGGCGTCGAACGGATAGCTGCGGCCGTTGTCGAAGGTCGCCCGGCCGCGCGCGTAGCACGGCAGGTGGGTGACGTTCACGATCTCGTCGATCCGGATGTCGGTGAGTTGCATTGGTCTGTCCTCCGGGCTCACGCCCGCTCGATCCGCAGATAGCCGTGCGGGTCCGGGCCGGCACCTGGAGTGTCGCGGTGGACGGCGACGCGGAAGCCGGAGCGGTCGAGGTCCTCGACGCGGTAGCTCCAGGAGTGAGAGGAATCCCACATGACGTCGGCGAGGCTCCGGGCGGTGGAGCGGACGCCGAACTTCGTGGCGCGTTCGGGCACCCGCGTGGTGACGATCTTGATGCAGGGCTCGTGCCGGGTCTCGTCGAGCAAGGCAGAGGCCTTGCATTTCGGGCATGCGCCCGCAGGCATCGGATCTCCGGGTTCAACGCGTTCCCAGGCGTTCCTGAGCGGGCCGCATTGATCGGCCGGGCCGTTCCATCCGCAGTACTGGCATGTGGCCGTGGGCATCATGACGTGCTCCTGCCGTTGGCGTTCGGTGAGTGGCGAAGGGGCGGAGACGCCGTTCCTCCGGCGAGGGTCAATCCCCGATCCTGATGTGCTCGCCCCAGGGCGGCGGTTGCGCCCAGGAGGCGTCACGCGGCGACCAGTCGATCCAGGCCACGGGGAACGCGGGCGCGGTCTCGGGGTAGCTGTCGCAGTCCATGTCCGTGAAATAGAGGCAGCACGCGGGTTGCTCGCCGCGCTCGGCGAGGCGGGCGAAGCCCGGCCTGAAATCCGTGCCCCACCGTCCCTTGACGACGATCCGCTCGGGCAGCTCGCCGGGCGCATAGTCCTGCTCGTCCTGCACCGCGGCGTCGACCTGGAGGACGACGACGCGCCCGGGCTCGATCTCGGCGGTGACCTCGCGCACCTCCGACCAGAACGCGGCGAGGACGTCGGTGTCCACCGAGCCCGAGGTGTCGATGATGACCGCGAGGGTGCCCATGCCCTCGGTGCGCATCGAGGGGAGGTAGAGGCCGGAGTCGATGAAGCGGCGGTTGGGCACGCTCCAGGAGTAGTCGCGGGGCGCGGCGTCGGTCATGTAGCGGCGCAGCAGCGAGCGCCAGTCGAGGGCGCTGCGGTGGGCGTCCCGGATCGTCTCCTCCACCGCGCCGGGCGCCAGGCCTTGCGCCTTCGCAAGGTTGAGGGCCTGGTGCATGGCCTCGTCCCAGGCCTGCTCCTCGGCGTTGACGTCGATCGGCGCGTCGGCGGATAGGGCGTCGCCGCCGTTGCGCGCGCCGGCGTCCATGATCTCGCCGGTGCCGGCGGGATCGACGCTGGGGACCTCGCCGGTCCGGTCGTCCTCGCCCGCATCGTCACGGTCGGGCCGGTCGCCGCCGGCGGGCGGGTCGGTATCGCCGCCGGACTCGTCATCGCCGTCGCCGGCTTGCGGATCGTCCGCGCTACCGGTTCCGCCACCCGGAGATGGAGGCGGGCTGTCCTCGCTTTCACCCTGACCGTCGTTGTCCTGCGGCTCCGGCAGGCGGTCGTAGGCCTGCTCGACGCTGATCCCGTCCCACGCCTCGGCCTC
>JAPPMY010000119.1 GCA_028818855.1 Rhodospirillales bacterium | reverse complement strand
ACCGATGGGGCGCCGATCACCGGGCATCCTCATCCCCCGGGACCCGAAGGGTTACCGGCAATTCGGCGTCTGGCGCCGCCAAGGGCCGTCCTAGGTTTGAAAAAATCTGCATTCGGTTTGATGACAGATGCGTATTCTGACCGAAGAACAGCTATCCTAACTATCTGTAGATCAATGAGAAAATCGACTATTGAAAAAACTTGTTCCGGGGAAAGGCGGCGATGGACAGGCTGGTTCGGGGTCGGATGGACCACGCTGTAGCCGTGAAAGAGATCGGCGCCGACGTTGCCGCCTTGTACGACGTGGTCGCTCAGGAGCGGTCTGCAGACTGCGGGATCCGCTTCCGGCTGTTCCTTCTGGCGACCCACTACTGGGAAGGGCGCTGGCTTCTGGAAATGACGGGGCTGCTTCCGCACATCGAGAACGAACGGACGAAGAGGGGAGGAAAGACGGTGGCGCGGCGCTGGCGCCGCAGGATGATGTTAACCCCGTGCATGGTTTCGACGTTCGCTACGCTACCGGGAAAGATGACCATTTCCAGGTTCGAGAACGAGAAATTCCACGATGACCATTTGTTCAATTTCATCGACCTGTTGATCGTCGACGAGGCCGGGCAGTGCTTGCCAGAAGTGGCTGGTGCTGCATTCGCGCTGGCGAAGAAGGCCCTGGTAATCGGGGACACGCGGCAGATCGAGCCGATTGCCGTAATTCCGAAGTCTGTCGATATCGGGAATCTCGTTGAAAGCGGAGCGCTCAACAGGAATTACGCGGAAGAGGACCTGGACCGTCTCGACGCACTTGGGTTGACGTCTACGGATGGGAGCGCGATGCGAATTGCGCAGACCGCGTGCCGCTATCATTCCCAGAAGGAGTTGGACCGGGGCCTATGGTTGTTTGAACACCGGCGCAGCTACGACGAGATCATCCAATACTGCAACACGCTCTGTTACGAGGGGAAGCTGAAGCCGTGCCGGGGACCGGCCTCTGCGAAAGGACCGGTAGGGTCCGGAACGGTTCCCGGCCCACTGGCGTATCTGCACGTGGATGGGATCTGCGTTGCCGCAGGCGGAAGCCGGAGGAACAGGCTGGAGGCCCGGACAATCGCGGCGTGGCTGGCGGCGGAACGCGGGACGCTCGAGCGCGCATACGGGAAGCGTCTTGAGGAGATCGTCGGCGTCGTGACCCCCTTCGGCGGTCAGGTCCGCGAGATCAGGCAGGCATGCCGGGAGGAAGAGATCAGCATCAGCGAACGGGAGGGGATGACTGTCGGAACGGTGCACGCCTTGCAGGGAGCGGATCGGGAGATCGTCATCTTCTCGCCGGCCTATTCCAAGCATGCGGATGGAGAGTTCATCGACATGTCGCCGAGCATGCTCAACGTCGCGGTCTCGCGCGCGAAGGACGCGTTTCTGGTCTTCGGCGACATGGATCTGTTCTCGACGGCGAGGCGGGGCAGCCCAAGGCAACTGCTGGGCGAATTCCTTTTCGGCCTGACAGAGAATGCGCTGGAGTTCCAATCCCTGCCCAGGGACGATCTCGAGAGAACCGGGCACGAGATAAGAACGCTCAGGGACGCAGAGGAACATGATGCTTTCCTGCTCGAGTTGTTGGCCGACGGCGGTGTGAGGAAAGTCAGCATCATCAGTCCGTGGATCTCCGTTGAAACGATGAGGCGCAGCGGCATTCTTGCCGCGCTCGGGGCAGCGAAAGAGCGCGGGATGGAGATTGAGGTCTACGTGGATCCGGCGCTAAGTCGCGAGGGCGGGACTTTGAGGCTGGAAGAGGCGCGGGCAGCGCTTGGGCCGATGGGGGTCGTGCTGAAGGAAGTCGGCCGATTGCACAGCAAGATCGTGCTTGCCGGCGAGACGCTGCTTTCGGTGGGATCCTACAATTGGCTCAGTGCCAAGCGGAGCGGAATGTACGCTCGACACGAAACGTCGCTCGTCTACCGGGGATCTCATCTTTCCGGGGAGATCGAGGCAATAACCGAGAGCTTGCGACGGCGGGTGGTTATGGGCGGGCGATGAACGCGTTGGCCCTGTTGCAGGGCGATCTGAAAGAGTGGTGTGGCTGTTCCGCACGGTCCGAGCCTCGCCTTCGCGGACGATCGGGTCCCGGCGTTCAGCGCAACATCTTCAGCATCTCACGCCGGCCCCGCCCGCAGATCGCGGCGAGCCTCGCGATTGCTTCAGTAGAGCCTCGCCGGCAAGTGTCTGGAAGGTATGCCGATTCCGCGTCCTCGCGCGTCCCCAACATTGGGGAAAATCGGTGATTTTGCCTTATCGATTGCCTTTACGCAGCCGAGGCGTGCCGTATGGCGTCCAGCGCAACCGAGCGCTCATCAAGCTGTGCCCTGAGCGGCGGCCTGGCATCGGGGTTTCTCGTTTCGCCGCTCGACGTCCTCGCTCAAGCTAGTGTCAAACGCTTGGCCTTCGCCTCCGGTTCCTCCGTACGGCCGCCGCTAAAAATTGACAAATCTCCCCAGTCTTGGGGACGCGCGGACACGCGCACCCGACGTACGATCCTGAGCGAGTAAGGGAGTCCGTCCCCGGCCTGGGACGGCGGTGCCGCTTTTCGGGTGAGCGTGCGTCCATGTTCGAGAAGGCGCGGCCGAAAGCATCTATCCCGGCCCTGCAGCGGGCCGGAGTGAGGTCTGCGCACACGGTCGTATTCATGGCGAAGAGCGGGCGCGCACGCCGGACGGCCCTTCCACGGCGTCGCGGTTGCCGTCGGCAGCGCGCAATTCGCCCGCGCCATGCACCGAGCAGCTTCGGTCGTGGCTCGCGTGACAGTCGTTGACCTGCCCACACGGCGAGAGACGACCTTGAGACAGTCTGCCAACGGCGACAGTCAGGCAGCGCCGAGCACAGGCCCGGAAGGGTTCCTCCGCTTCATCGACGTGAAGAAGAGCTACGACCGCAAGACGCTGGTGGTGAAGGGCTTCGATCTCGACGTCGCCAAGGGGGAATTCATCACCCTGCTGGGGCCCTCCGGCTCGGGAAAAACGACGGTGCTGATGCTGCTGGCGGGCTTCGAGAGCGTCACCGGCGGCGACATCCTGATCGGCGGCGCTCCCATCACCCGCACCGCGCCCAACAAGCGCAACATCGGGATCGTCTTCCAGAACTACGCGCTCTTCCCACACATGACGGTCGCGGAGAACCTCGCCTATCCCCTCAAGGCCAGGAAGGTCGCTCGCAGCACGATCAAGGCCCGGGTCGCGGAATACCTGTCCCTGGTGGAGCTTGGCGACTTCGGCACCCGGCATCCGTCCCAGTTATCCGGCGGCCAGCGCCAGCGCGTGGCCCTCGCCCGCGCGCTCATCTTCGAGCCGTCCCTGGTGCTGATGGACGAGCCGCTGGGCGCGCTCGACAAGAAGCTGCGCGAGCAGATGCAGTTCGAGATCACCCGGCTGCACCAGCAGCTGGGCTTCACCGTCATCTACGTGACGCACGACCAGACGGAAGCGCTCACGATGTCGGACCGGATCGCCGTGTTCAACGACGGCGTCGTGCAGCAGTGCGCGACGCCCGACGAGCTTTACGAGCGGCCCGGAAACGCCTTCGTCGCCGACTTCATCGGCGAGAACAACATGGTGCCGGGCAAGGTCGTCGCCGTGGAGAACGGCGCGGTTCGCGTCTCGATCTCGGGCGAGCAGCATGTCGTCACCCAGGTCGCCGACACCAAGGATATCGGTTCGAACTGCATCGTATCGGTGCGGCCGGAGAAGATCTTTCTCGACGCGAACGAAGCCCACGACAACGAGATCTGGGCGCGTTTCATGGTCCGACACTACGTCGGCGACTTCATTCGCTACTACTTCGAATTGCACGACGGAACGGAATTAACCGTCAAGGCGCTGAACGACATAACGGCGCCGAAGTTCCAGAAAGGCGAGCGCGCCCGCCTGATGTGGCAGCGAGACGACTGCTTCGCCTTCCACACGCAGCAATGAAGCGCCCCGCAAGGTTGTGAGAGCCCAGACAAGCGTCCTTAAACCGCCGAGAAGAGGAGAAGGAGACATGAAGAAAGCGAGAATGTTGCTGGCGATGGCAGCGGTGCTGGCCATCGGCGCGGCGCCGGCGGCGGCGCGCGACCTGACCGCCGTGTCGTTCGGCGGCGCCTACGGTGCCGCGCAGAAGATGCACATGGTCGATCCCTACATCGAGGCGACGGGGAACAACGTGCTCTTCGAGGACTATTCCGGTGGCATTGCCGAGATCAAGGCGCAAGTGGAGGCGGGTAACATCCAGTGGGATGTCGTCGACATCGAGGTGATCGACCTGGAGAGGGCCTGCTCCGAGGGTCTGCTGGAGATCATTCCCATCGACATCCTGCCGCCGGGCGACGACGGCACGCCTGCCACCGAGGACTTCTTCGAGGAGGCGCTCGCCAATGAGTGCGGCGTCGGCGTGATTTTCTGGACCATTATCTACGCCTACAACACGGAGACGATCCAGGGCGGCACGCCCAGCACCATCCAGGACTTCTTCGATACCGAGGCGTTCCCCGGCAAGCGGGCCATGAGAAAGCGGCCGCAAGTCAATCTCGAGTGGTCCCTGATCGCCGACGGCGTGCCGCGCGATCAGGTGTATGAGACGCTGGCGACGGACGAGGGCCAGGCGCGCGCCTTCGCCAAGCTCGACACCATCAGGGACGACCTCGTCTGGTACGAGTCGTGGTCGCAGGCGCCGCAGCTTCTGAACGACGGCGGGGCAGTCCTGGTTCAGTCGGCCAACGGCCGTATCTTCAAGGATATCAAGGACCACGGCCGTCCCTTCGTCATGGTCTGGGACAGCCACATCTTCGATCTCGACGTCTGGTCGGTGGTGAGGGGGTCGCCGAACCTCGAACAGGCGATGGACTTCGTGAAGTTCGCGACCGGCACGGTGCCGCTGTCGGGCATGCAGGACGTGGCCTACGGGCCGACCCGGCGGTCTGCGGCGGCGCTCGTCGATCCTGCGGTGATCAACGACCTGCCGACGGCGCATATCGACATCGGGCTGAAGGCCGACGGTATCTTCTGGGCCGACTTCGGCGAGTCCCTTGGCGAGAAGTTCAACGAGTGGCTGCTGCAGTAGCCTCTCGGTAGCCAGGACGGCGCCGGCGATTCGCGCGGCGCCGTCCTTCGCTTCTCGCCAGAAATGAGTGCAACCGAGCTTCACGACGCATCCCCACCGGCCGCGCAAGGGCTGAGCCGCGAAGAGGCGCGGGTTGCCGCTCGCGCGTTGAACCGGCGCCGTCTCGTCGCCTTCCTGCTGGTGGCGCCGCTGCTGGCCTTTGTGATCTTCGCCTTCTTCGCTCCCGTCGCGACCATGCTGCACCGGAGTGTGCACAACCCCACGGTCGTCGAGCTGATCCCCGGCACGCTGGAGCTGCTGCAGGGCTGGAGCGGCGAGGGGACGCCGCCAGACGCCGTGCTCACCTCGATGGCGGTCGATCTCAAGCGCCTCGCCCAGGAACGGACCTCGGGCAAGCTCGCCGAAGAGCTGAACCGTGGCCTGCCCGGCACGTCGAGCGTGGTGAAGTCGACCGCGCGCAAGATGCGCCGCGCCGACGACGCCGAGTTGCAGGCGAACGGTGCCGCCCTTCTGCTCGCAGCACACGACAAGTGGGCGGAACCCCTGCTCTGGTCCACGCTGCGCGAGGTCGGCCGCAGCTACTCGGAGCGCAATTTCCTCACGGCGCTCGACCTGGAAAAGGACCCGGAAGGCGGTATACGCCAGCGGGAATCCGCCCGCATCTACATCCAGCTCTACGGCAAGACCCTCAAGATCGCGGTGATCATCACCGTGCTGACCCTCCTCCTCGGCTATCCGCTCGCCTACGTCATCACGGGCATGTCGGCGAAGGTCGCAGGGATCATGCTGATCTTCGTGCTGCTGCCGTTCTGGACGTCCCTGCTGGTGCGGACGACGTCGTGGATAGCGCTCCTTCAGACCAACGGCGTGGTCAACTCGTTCCTCATGGGCGTCGGTCTTACCGGCGAGCCGTTCGAGATGATGTACACCGAGTTCGCCACCATCGTGGCCATGACCCACATCCTGCTGCCCTTCATGGTCCTGCCGCTCTACAGCGTCATGAGAGGCATCGATCCGAGCTACGTGCGCGCCGCCCTCTCGCTCGGCTCCGGCCCGATTGCGGCGTTCATCCGGGTCTACTTCCCGATGACCCTGCCGGGTTTGTCTGCGGGAGCGCTCCTCGTCTTCATCATCTCGGTCGGCTACTACATCACGCCTGCGCTGGTGGGCGGGACCGACGGTCAGATGATCTCCAACATCATCGCCTTCCACATGCAGCAGTCGAACAACTGGGAGCTTGCGGCGGCCCTCGGCACGCTGCTGCTCTTTCTCATCATCGTGCTCTATTGGGTCTACGACCGCCTGGTCGGGGCCAAGAACATCAAGCTCGGCTGAACCGTGGCAGCGTTCCCCGAATACTTCACCATCTGGAACAAGCTGGGCGTCTATGCTCTGCGTGGATGCGCCAGCGCCGTCCTGTTCTTCCTGATCCTGCCGATCCTCGTGATCGTTCCGCTCTCCTTCAACAGCCAGCCCTACTTCACCTTCACGGCTGAGATGCTGGCCTTCGAGGCGGATGCCTATTCGCTGCGCTGGTACAGGACGATCGTCGAGAACCCCAACTGGCTTCTCGCGATCCAGAACAGCTTCATCGTCGGCGTCTTCGCGACCATCGTGGCGACGCTCCTCGGCACGGTGGCGGCAGTCGGCCTTGCCAGCTCGGAGATGCCGTTCCGGCGGACCATCACCGCCCTGCTGCTCTCGCCGATGATCGTGCCGCTCATCATCATCGCGGCGGGCATGTTCTTCTTCTACACGCGCTTCGGGCTCGTCGGCACTTTTCCGGGCCTGATCATCGCGCACGCGGCGCTCGGGATCCCGTTCGTCATCGTCACCGTCACCGCCACGCTCGTCGGCTTCGACCGCAGCCTCTACAACGCGGGCATCAGTCTGGGCACGGGCCCCGTGCGCACGTTCATGCGCGTCGTCCTGCCCCTGATCCGGCCGGGCGTTATCTCGGGCGCGCTCTTCGCCTTCGTCACGTCGTTCGACGAGGTGGTCCTAGTGCTCTTCCTCGCGGGCCCCGACCAGCGCACCATTCCCCGCCAGATGTTCTCGGGCCTGCGCGAGCAGATCAACCCCACCATCCTAGCGGTCGCGACCCTGCTCATCGTCATCTCAATCTGCCTCCTCGTCACCATAGAGTTGCTGCGCCGACGCTCGGAGCGCCTGCGCAGCCGCTAATCCCCTAACCCGACCATCTCCAACGGTACCGGGACGCTTACCGCGCCGGCGAACACCACCTTCGACCGAGACAAGCCTTACTTTCTCGTGCCTGGCGCACCGGTCAAATCATTTCAAGCCACCTCTCCGGCCCCAGGGGCCCACTCCAATCCTGCAGGGAGGAGGGGGAGAAATGCCCGTGCCGACTGCGTTCTCCCTCTGCCTCTTGGGGGGGCGGAGGGAAGTGGGCGGCTTTCCGGTCCGGCGGCCCTGTCAGTTCTTGGCGACGAACTCGTCCGCCGTGATGAGGTCGGCGTAGAGCGGCAGGATCTCGACCATGGCGTCGTAATTCTGGTCGGTGAAGCCGCTCGTGCAGTCCTTCAGCACGGAGGCGGAGTAGCCCATGTTGACCGCGCGCTTCACGGTCGTCGCCACCACGTGCTCGATGCACTGGCCGACCACGTAGACCCTCTTGACCCCCCGGTTCCTAAGGATCAGGTCGAGGTCGGTGCCCTCGAAGCTGTCCGAGCCGAAGTTGATGACGATGATCTCGTCGCCTTCCGGCTTCAGCTCGTCGATGACGTCGGCGCCCCAGGAGCCGACGAGGCACTCGTTGTTGTCCTTCGCCTCCTTGAGCAGCCCGCAGGTGTCGTCCGGCAGCTCGGGGAAGCCCGGCCGCCAGGCGATGTTCACGTAGATCACCAGCATCCCGCGCTGCCGGGCAGCCTCCAGGGCGCGGTGTGCATTGCCGACCGATCCGTTCTTCTCCACTTGCGGGAAGAGGTACTTGCCCCAGACGCCGTCGGGATGGGCGACGCCGTTCTGGAAGTGCAGCACGAGGAAGGCGGAGTCTGACATGGCCGATGGTCCTTTCGTCGCTGGCTCGCAGCCGTGTTCGATTTCGACGGTTTACGACAGATCGAGGCGACCGAGAAAGCGTGCAATCGTTGCGTTCACGACTGCGGGGCTTTCCAGGTTGACCGAATGCCCGGCTTCGGGCACGCGCAGGAACGTCGCGTCGGGGAGGGCGTTCGCCATCACCTCGGCTCGCTCGATGGGGAGCGGCACGTCCTCCTCGCCGTGCACCACGAGCACGGGTATCCGCACCGCCGCGAGACGTTCGGTGATGTCTTCCTTGTCGAGCCAGGAGCGTCCCTGGAAGAGCACCGCCCGCGCCGGCACCGTCGTCGCCCAGCGCTCGACCCAATGGTCCGCGAGTGCGCTGTTGCGCGCGAGCGTCGTCTCGCCGAAGCAGAAGGGCGCCACCCACTCGGCGAAGGGGCGCGGCACCCAGCCGTCAACGTCCAGCTTGTCGAACTGGCCGTGGTAGGCCTCGCGCTCCGCGGCGGTGTAGTCCTTCGAGGTGGCGGCGATGACGATGAGCCCCTGCAGGCGCTCCGGATAGGCGAGGGCGAATTCGAGGGCCGTGAAGCCGCCCACCGACATGCCCGCCAGCACGCATTTCCCGATGCCAAGATCGTCGAGCAGCGCCCGGCAGTCCTCCACCAGATCGCCCAGCGTATGCGGGGCCGGCTCCCCGGTTAGAACGCGGCTGTTATAGGCGATGGCGCGGTAGCCCCGCTCGGCCAGGTGGTCGAGCTGGGGCTCGAACATCGCAGCGTCCATCAGCGTGCCGTGGCTGAAGACGACCGCAGGTCCCGATCCCTTCTCGACAAAGCGCTCGTGAAAGCCCACGTCAATCCTCCCGTTCGCGCCGCGCAGCGTCGAGCCGAGCGCTCAGAACCGCGTGCGGCCGTCCGTTTCGGCCGCCGCCTGGTCGAAGCCGAAGTAGGCCTGCTCCACGCGCTCGTCGGTGAGCTCGCTGCAGTCGCCTTCCAGCTCGATCTGCCCTGAGCGGATGATGTAGATGCGATCGCCGTTCTCCAGCGCCCGGTGGGTGCTCTGCTCGACGACGAGCAGCGTGATGCCCTCGTCCCGCAGGCCCTTGAGAATCTCGTAGACGGTGTCCACCACCATCGGCGCGAGCCCGAGCGACGGCTCGTCCAGCAGGATGAGTCGGGGGCTCGTCATCAACGCACGGGCGATGACCAATTGCTGCTGCTCGCCGCCCGAGAGCTTGCCGCCGGGGGTGGAGAGGCGCCCGCGCAGGAAGGGGAAGCTCTCCAGCATGCGCTCGAAGTCGGCCCTCACCTGCTTGCGGTCGCGGCGCATCTGGCTGCCCAGCAGGATGTTCTCCTCCACCGTGAGCTGCGTGAAGACGTGGCGGCCCTCCGGCACCATGGAGAGGCCCATCCGCGCGATGCTCTCCGGCGCCATGCCGACGACGGAGCGCCCGGCAAGGCGGACGTCGCCCTGAGACGGCGGGTGCAGGCCCGAGATGCTGCGCAGCGTGCTCGACTTGCCGGCGCCGTTGGGGCCCACCAGGCACACGATCTCGCCTTCACCCACGGTGAGCGAGACGCCGCGCACCGCGCGCAGCCGCCGATAGCGGACGTGCAGGTCCTCAACCTCGAGCATCGGGCGACTTCGTCCCCAGGTAGGCGCGCATCACGTCGGGATTGACCTGGATCTCCTCGGGCGAGCCCTCGGCCACGGTGCGCCCGCTCTCGATCACGTGGATGCGGTCGCAGGCCCCCATGATGACCCGCATGTTGTGCTCGATCAGCAGAACGCCGCAGCCGAAGACGCGCGGTATCTCGGCAATGAGGCCCATGAGCTCGTCGCACTCGGCATCGCTCAGGCCCGCCGCCGGCTCGTCCAGCAGGACGAAGCGGGGCGCCATGGCGAGCGCGCGGCCGATGCCGACGCGGCGCTCGTCGCCGTAGGGGAGCGTGTCGGCCCAGTCGTCGGCACGGTGCGCGAACCTCATCCAGGCGAGGATGCGGGCGGCGCGGCGCGCGGCCTCGCGGCGGCCGAGGCCGGTGCCCACGGCGGCGGCCTCCAGGTTCTCGATCACCGGCATGTCGCGGAAGAGGCGCACCGCCTGGAAGGTCCGCGCGAGGCCGCGGCGCCCCAGTTCGTGGGCTGAAAGGCCGGTCACGTCGTCGCCGCCGAGGACGACGCGCCCGCGAGTCGGGCGCTGGAAGCCGGTGAGCACGTTGACGAGCGTGGTCTTGCCGGCGCCGTTCGGGCCGATCAGGCCGAACACCTCGCCGTTCCTCATCGAGATCGAGACCCCGTCGACAGCCGCCAGCCCCTCGAAATGGACCGTGACGTCGAAGGCCTCCAGCGTGTCCTCGGGCGTGCCGGCGATGCCGGGCGTCGGGGCGCCGGGCCTCGCCGGGATCAGCCTGCGGGCGAGGCGCTCCATCATGGCGCGCCGTCCCGCTGCGCGGCGCCCCGCCGCAGGGGGTCGTGCTCGCTCTCCGCCGCGCCGGTCTCCCGCGCGATCCGGCCCACATTGCCGAAGGGCCAGGGGATCTCGCGCCCGCCCATGATCCCGTCCGGCCGGAAGATCAGGATGATGATCATGAGGCCCGCGATGGTGAGCTCCTGCGCGCCGATCGGCACCGAGAGAACGGCCACGCCGATGTCCATGCCGGCTTCGAGGGTGTTCAGGATCTCGATCAGGGTCGAGATCACCACCACGCCCACGATGGCGCCGCTCAGACTCCGCTGGCCGCCCACGATGAGCATGGACAGCAGGATGAAGGTGATGGTGAGCCAGAAGTTCTTGACCGCGATGGTGCCAAGGTAGTGCGCCTCCAGCACGCCGCCGATGCCCATGAAGAAGGCGCTCAGCACGAACGCGACGAGCCTCTGACGGGGAATGTTGATGCCGGCCGCACGCGCCGCGAACTCGTCCTCCCGCGAGGCGCGGAGCGCCAGGCCGTACTTGGAGCGCTGGTAGATGAAGGCGACGAAGAGCGCCACCACCACCCAGGCGAGCGCGATCCACATGTCCACGTAGATCGGGATGCCGGGCATGGTGGCTGCGCCGAGCGTCCACTCGCTCCAGTTGGAATAGAAGGTCTTGAACATGCCGAGCACGGCGAGCGTCGCGATGGCTGCGGCGATGCCAGAGAGCCGCATGATCGGAATGCCGACGACGAAGGCGACGATGGCCGCGAGCAGAGCCGCCGCAATCGCGGAGGGCAGCAGCGGGTACTGGTGCGCCGCCAAGAACTCCGGGAGCTGCAGCGCGAAGCTCTTGTTGAAGGGCCGGAGCGTCAGCCACGCGACGCCATAGGCGCCCACCATCATGAAGGTGGCGTGACCGAATGCGAGCACGCCCGAGTTGCCGATGAAGATGTAGAGGCCGATCACCATGACGGCGCGGATCAGCGCGGCGGTGACCGCGAGCGCCAGAACGGTATCGCCGCTCGCCCACACCGCGAGCACGATGACGAGCACGCCGAGCGAGAGGACGATGGGCGTCCAGAACGCGCGCAGGCCCACCACGGGCAGGCGCAGGACCGAGTCCTTGTGGCCCGGCACGGCCATCTCAGACCTTCTCCTCGATCGACTTCACCTTCACGAGGCCGGACGGCCTCAGCAGCAGGATCAGCAGGATCAGCGCGTAGACGAAGACGTCACGATCCGGCCGCATGGCGACAGGCAGCGCGACCTGGAGGACGACGCTCGCGATCCCCACCACGAAGCCGCCGAGCACCGCGCCCGTCAGGCTCCCCATGCCGCCCACCACGGTGGCGACGAAGGCGAAGAGAACCAGCGGAATCCCCATGCTGTAGGTGAGCGCGCCCACCTGCGAGACGTAGAGGAGCGAGACCACGGCGGCCAGCAGTCCGCTGATGGCAAACGCCACGGCGATGACCCGGTTAGCGCGGACGCCAAGCAGCCGCGCGGTGGAAAAATCCTCCGACGCGGCCCGCATCTGGATGCCCATGGCAGTACGTTTGAGAAAGAGGACAAGGAGGACCAGCAACCCGATGGTGACGCCAATGGTGACGATCTGCAGATAGGGGATGCGAACGCCGCTGATGGGCAATGCTTCGAGCAGCTCGGGCCAGATGCTCACCGCCTTCACCCGCCCGCCGTAGATCATCACAACGAGATGCTCGAGGAAGAAGCTGAGCGCGAAGGAAGTGATCAGCAGCACCGATGGGTCGGCGCGCCTGAGCGGGCGAAATGCCAAACGCTCGCAGGCGAGCGCGAACAGCATGACGATCAGGCAGATGGCGGCAACCAGCGCCGGTGCCGGCCAGGCGCCGATGAAGGCGACGGCGGCGGCGGCGCTTGACGGAACGATCAGGGCGTAGCCGCCGATCATGATGAGGTCGCCATGGGCGAAGTTGATCAGCCGCATGACGCCGAAGATGAGTCCGATGCCGAGCGCGGTGAGCGCGAACAGGCTGCCGAGCGCGAGCGCGTCGATGGCGTTCTGGACCAGTCCGGTCACGACGCCCCCAGAAAGGCGGTACTGGTTGCGCCGGAAGCCGGCCCGCTATCAGGCGAGCCGGCCCCGACGCGATGAGGATTAGTTCTCGTACAGATCCTCGGTGAAGTCCGGGAAGATGAGCTGTAGCGCTGGCGGATTCTCCGCGCCGCCCTGCCCGGCATAGCTGCCCTTGCCTCCCTGAATCTGGATGATGGTCAGCACGTGGGTCAGGTCGATATGGGTGTCGGCCGTATACGTGGTCGGACCCCAGAGCAGCGGCTCCTTGTCGAACTTGTTCATCTCCGCCAGCACGGCGTCCGAATCGAGGGAGCCCGCCCGCTCGGCCGCGACCTTGATCGCTTGGATCACGCTGTAGCCGTTGAGCGGGAACGAGGTCTCGGGCTCGCCGTAGTTCTCTCGGTAGCGGTCGAAGAACGCGTTGACCTCGGGCCTGGGGTCGTCGCCCCAGATCGAGCCGAACGAGGACGCGTAGTGGTCACTGAGGCCGGGTACTGCCTCGGCCCAGTAGTCGCCGTCCATTGAATCGCCGCCGCCGATGGGCACGTCGATGCCAGCCGCGCGGATCTGGCGGATCGCGCTCACCGCGCCGCCGCCGTAGGAGCAGAGATAGAGGAACTCGGGCTCGCCACGCTCCGCCGCCAGCTCCTTGTAACGCGTGATCTGCGAGGCGATGGAGGCGTCCTCCTGCATGTAGCTGTCGACGCCGATCACCGTCCCGCCATAGTCCTTCCACTGCTCCAGGAAGCCGTGGCAGATGCTCTTGTCGTACTCGATCGAGGCATCCAGAAGCAGATAGGCGTTGCGCCAACCCCGGTCCACGTAGGCGTACTTGGCCATGCCCGCGCCCTCGCCCTGACCGTAAGTGTTGAGCGTAAACGCGTAGGGCCCGATGCCCTGCACGCCCATCTTGGCGTCCGACGCGCAGGACGAGATCGAGATCATGTTGTTGCTGTTGGCAACCGTGGCGGCGGGCGCCCCCATGTCGTAGTCGCAGGAGACGACCATGAACTGCGCCCCCTGCGCCACCACGTCGGCGCCGGCCTTGGCGCCCTGCACCGTGTCGGTCTTGGTGTCGGACGTGACCGCCCGGATCTGCTTGCCGAGGATACCGCCTGCAGCGTTGAACTCCTCGATCGCCATCAGCGAGCCCTGGTAGGGCGGGCCGTCGTACTGGTTCATCCAGCCGCTGAGCGCGATGGCGAAGCCGATCACCACCTCGTGGTCGTCTGCCTTGGCCTGTTGCTGATGAGCCAATGGCGCAGCGACCAATGCGCCGAGCGCCAGAAGAGCAGCGAATCTCCCTAGCATGGTCTCATTCCTCCCATCTTGCTTGGACGCAGTTACTATTGCGGTTTATCGATCGTCCAGACCCGCACTATAGGCGCACCACCGATGACCGTCCACGCACCGGACAGGGCGCCATCGGCCGCCGCTTCCGCCGTCACCCGGGGTCTGATTCCCTTCCCGTTGCACGCGCGGCCGCTGCCCGCCTAGGCTTCGACCCTGTCCAGGATCGAGGGAGGTGGCAGTGAGGCTCGACGGACGGTCGGCTCTGGTGACGGGCGCTGCCTCGGGCATCGGCCGCGCCGTCGCGCTGCGCTTTGCTGCCGAAGGCGCGCGCGTCGCGCTGCTCGACAAGGCGGATGCGGTCGAGCTGGACAGGGTAGCCGGCGAGATCCGCGCAGCGGGCGGACATGCCCTTGGTCTGGTCGCGGACGTGAGCGATGCGGCGTCGGTCGACGAGGCCGCTGCCCAGGCGGCAAGGGAGATCGGGACCGTCGACGTTGCGGTCAACGCCGCCGGCATCTGGTACGCGACACCGGTGACGGAGACGGCCCCCGCCGCCTTCGATCGCATGATCGACGTCAACTTGAAGGGCGTCTTCTACGTCTGCCGCGCCGTGGTGCCGGGCATGATCGAGGCCGGCGGCGGCCACATCGTCAACATCGCGTCCGGCGCCGGCGTCATCGGGCTCTCGCAGTCTTCGGCCTACGCGGCGAGCAAGGGGGGCGTGATCCTGCTCACGCGCTCGCTGGGCACGGAGCTTGCCGGCCAGGGCATCCACGTGAACGCGATCGCGCCCGGCAACGTGCGCACGCCGATGAACGCCTGGATGCGGGAGCCCGAGAACGAAGAGGTCATCCGGCGCTTCGAGACGCTCAACCCGAGCGGCCGGGCATTTTCCGAGCCGGAGGATATCGTGAACACGGCGCTCTTCCTGTCTACTGCGGAGTCCGCCGCGTTCTACGGCTCCGTCCTGGTCGCGGACGAGGGCCTCATCGCCAGCCTCCCGCCCCTCTGAGCCCGCGCCCGCCGGAGCGCTTGGACGCTTCGGCGATTTGTGTATAGTGCGCGCCAACTCGACTGGGGTCGCGATGCAGCTTCGAGAAGCGCTCACCTTCGACGACGTGACCCTGATCCCCGCGGCCTCGACGGTGCTGCCGACAGAGACCGCCATCGACACCAAGGTCACAAACGAAATTCGCCTCGGTATCCCGCTGCTCTCGGCCGCCATGGACACGGTGACCGAGAGCCGCCTCGCTATCGCCATGGCGCAGGCCGGCGGGCTTGGCATCATCCACAAGAACATGACGGCCGAGGAACAGGCGCAGGAGGTCCGCCGGGTCAAGAAGTTCGAGGCCGGCATGGTGGTCAACCCGCTGACCATCGCGCCCGACCGCCCGGTGCGGGACGCGCTCCGACTCAAGGAGGAGCACGGGATTTCCGGGATTCCCGTGGTCGAGACGGAGAGCGGCAAGCTGGTCGGCATCCTGACCAACCGCGACGTCCGCTTCGAGACCAATTCGGACCGGCCGGTGCGCGAGATCATGACGGCAGAGAACCTGATCACGGTGCGCGAGGACGTGGACCGCGAGGCGGCGAAGCGGCTGCTCCACCGGCATCGGATCGAGAAGCTCGTGGTGGTTGATGACGCTTATCGCTGCGTCGGCCTGGTCACGGTCAAGGACATCGAGCGTGCGCAGGCGTTTCCCCACGCCTGCAAGGATGCGCATGGGCGCCTCCGCGCAGGTGCTGCGACCGGGGTCGGCGCGGAAGGGCTCGCGCGCGCCGAAGCGCTGCTCGACGCCGAGTGCGACCTCATCGTCGTCGACACGGCCCACGGCCACGGCGAGGCGGTGGCGCGCGCCGTAGCGGACATCAAGACGCTCAGCAACTACGCGCAAGTCGTGGCCGGCAACGTGGCGACGGCTGAGGGCGCACGTGCGCTGATCGACGCCGGTGCCGATGCGATCAAGGTGGGAATCGGGCCAGGCTCCATCTGCACCACGCGCGTCATCGCAGGCGTGGGCGTGCCGCAGCTCACAGCGATCATCGACGCTGTCGAGGTTGCGCGGGAGCAGGGCGTGACCGTGATCGCGGACGGCGGCATCAAGTTCTCCGGCGATCTCGCCAAGGCGATCGCTGCCGGCGCCGACTGCGCGATGATCGGCTCGCTCTTCGCCGGCACCGAGGAGAGCCCCGGCGACGTGTTCCTCTACCAGGGGCGCTCCTACAAGTCCTATCGCGGCATGGGCTCGCTCGGCGCTATGGCGCGCGGCTCGGCCGACCGCTACTTCCAGGCCGAGATCAGCGACCGGCTCAAGCTGGTGCCGGAGGGGATCGAAGGCCGGGTGCCGTTCAAGGGTCCCTTGAGCCAGGTGATCCACCAGCTCTTGGGCGGCCTGCGCGCTGCCATGGGCTATACCGGCTGCGCGACGCTGGCCGAGATGAAACGAAACTGCCAGTTCGCCCGGGTCTCGGCGGCAGGGCTGCGCGAGAGCCATATCCACGACGTCGGGATCATGCGCGAGCCGCCCAACTACCAGCCGCCTCATTGAGGCCGCTGCTGGCCGGTCGGGGGCCGACGCCAATCCCGTCACATCCCGGAGGTGCGACATGATGACACGCGCAAGGGCCTTCCTCTCCATCCTGTTGCTCGTCGCCGCGCTCGCCGTTCTCCCCGCGTCGGACGCCTTGGCCGCGGGGAGTTCCAGCAGCTCGAGCGATGCCGCGTCCGAGGCGGATCGACGGAATTTCGAGCGCGGCAAGCAGGCGATCGAGGCCCGGGATTGGGAACGCGCGGTCAACTTTCTCGAGCGTGCGGCCGACTCCGACCCCCTCAACGCGGACGTCTTCAATCTGCTCGCCTACGGCTATCGCCATCTGGACCGGCTCGACGATGCCTTCGCGAACTACGGGCGGGCGCTCGCGCTCGATCCCCGGCACCTCGGCGCCCATGAATACATCGGCGAGGCCTACCTCCTGATCGACGATCTGGCCAAGGCCGAGGAACACCTGGCGACGCTGACGGAGATCTGCGCGTCCTGCGAAGAGACCGAGGAGCTGGCGGAGGCCATCGAGCAGTTCAAGGAAGCGGAGGGGCAGTAGGGCTGACCGGGGAGCCCGCGCGCCGCTTGCGACACACGAGGAGATGCGGTCATGGACGTCCCCTTCGGCGGCGGCTGCGCATGCGGCGCCATCCGCTACGAATGCTCGGCCGCCCCGATCTACATGGGCAACTGCCACTGCACCCACTGTCAGCAGGCGACCGGCGGCGCCTCCATGCCGGTTATCGTCGTGAAGGCAGGCGACTTCTCGCTGCAGAGCGGCGAGCCCACCTGGTTCGAGAGACCCTCGGATGGTGGACACCCCATGCGCCGCGCCTTCTGCCCGGCGTGCGGCTCGCCGCTCTTCCTGACCAACGGCGCGCACGAGGGGGTCCGGGGGCTCTACGCCGGAAGCCTGGACGACCCGAGCTGGTACAAGCCCAGCCGCGAGATCTACGTGACGAGCGCGCAGCCCTGGGCCCTCATGGATCCGGACCTCCCCCACGACGAGGGGATGCCGGGGCGAAGGAAGTAGCCCGGAATCCTTCCGGCAGCATCGGGCCGGCGGCTTGACAAGCCGGCCGGTTCCGTGCGCTTTCCCGACCCGGCCCCGGTCCGCTCCGGGCACCGTTCTCCACACCTCGCTCCAACCTGAACTCCATTGGGCTTCCCGCGATGCATCGATTTCGTACCCACACCTGCGGCGCGCTCAGGCCGTCCGATGTCGGCTCCAACGCGCGACTCTCCGGCTGGGTCCACCGGGTGCGTGACCACGGCCACCTCGTCTTCGTGGACCTGCGCGACCACTACGGCATCACCCAGTGCGTCGCCGAGAGCGGCGAACCGCTGTTCGACACGGTGACGGCGCTCAAGCCAGAGACCGTGGTGACGCTGACCGGCCCGGTGGTCACGCGCGACGAAGAGACGGTGAACCCCAAGATCCCGACTGGCGAGGTCGAGGTCCGCATCGCCGAGATGGAGGTGCAGAACGCGGCAGAGACCCTGCCGCTGCCCGTCCACGGCGACCACGACTACGGCGAGGAGGTGCGGCTCCGCTACCGCTTCCTTGACCTGCGCCGCGAGCGCATGCACCAGAACATGGTACGCCGCAGCGCCATCGTCGCCAGCATCCGCCGGCACATGGTGGACCTGGGCTTCATGGAGTGCCACACGCCGATCCTGACCGCGAGCTCGCCCGAGGGCGCGCGCGACTTTCTGGTGCCGAGCCGGCTGCATCCGGGCACCTTCTATGCGCTGCCGCAGGCGCCGCAGCAGTTCAAGCAGCTTGTCATGGCGTCGGGCTTCGACCGCTACTTCCAGATCGCGCCCTGCTTTCGCGACGAGGATGCGCGCGCCGACCGCTCGCCCGGCGAGTTCTACCAACTCGATATCGAGATGGCGTTCGTCGAGCAGGAGGACGTGTTCGACGCGCTGGAGCCGGTGATGCACGGCGTCTTCACCGAGTTCACCGAGCGGGCCGTGACCAGGCCGCCCTTCCCGCGCTTTGCCTACAAGGACGCGATGCTCCGCTTCGGCACGGACAAGCCCGATCTGCGCATCCCCATCGAGATCGTCGATCTCACCCAGCAGTTCGGGCGCGACGAGGTCACGTTCAAGGCGTTCAAGGGCACCATCGCCAAGGGAGGCGTCGTGCGCGGCATTCCGGTGAAGGGGATCGCGGGCCGGCCGCGCAGCTTCTTCGACCGGATGATCGAGTACGCCCAGAGCCTGGGCGCGCCGGGCCTCGGCTACATCACGTTCGCGGACGGCGCGGGAAAGGGGCCGATCGCCAAGTTCGTGCCGGAGGAGGTGCAGCACGAGATCCGCGCCATCGCGGGGCTGGGGGACGGCGACGCGGTGTTCCTGAGCTGCGACAAGCCGGATGCCGCCGCGCGCTACGCCGGCGCCGTGCGGCTCGAACTCGGCAAGCGGCTCGACCTCGTCGACGAGGAGAGGTTCGATTTCTGCTGGATCATCGACTACCCGATGTTCGAGCGCGACGAGGCGACGGGCGCTATCGGCTTCAGCCACAACCCCTTCTCCATGCCGCAAGGCGGGATGGAGGCGCTGGAGGGCGACGATCCCCTCGACGTGCTCGCCTACCAGTACGACATCGTCTGCAACGGCGTGGAGCTTTCCAGCGGCGCGATCCGCAACCACCGGCGCGACCTCATGGTCAAGGCGTTCGAGATCGCAGGCTACGGCGCAGACGAGGTGCAGCGGCGCTTCGGCGCGCTCTACCACGCCTTCCAGTACGGCGCCCCGCCCCACGGCGGCATCGCGCCCGGGATCGACCGCATCGTCATGCTGCTCTCGGACGAGCCAAACATCCGCGAGGTCATCATGTTCCCGCTGAACCAGACAGCGCAGGACCTGATGATGGGGGCGCCCGCGACCGTGCCGGACAAGCACCTCAAGG
>JAPPMY010000130.1 GCA_028818855.1 Rhodospirillales bacterium | reverse complement strand
TCGCGGAGTTGGCATTGTCATCCTCATCGTCATCACCTTTTGACCGAACGCTTTCCCGGGCTTCGTCGCGCTCGATCCGGAATCGCCGAAATTCCAGTCATCAAACCGTAAGCGCGTGGCATCAAGTCGGGGTCGATTGAAGGCGAAATCTGGCGGCAAGTCAAGGGCCGCGAAATCGGGGAGGACAGAAAATCGTCAACTATTACAATGCTATATCATATATTCGACGCCGAACGGCGGATGGTGGCGGGAGTTGGCTACAGTATGATGCGACCCCGGATCAAGTCCGGGCATGACGAGTTGGGGGCAAAGGGAGTTGGGTCACTCGCAGCGGACGCCTCCGCTTGCCGCCCACTCAGACTGATCCTATATCTCGCCAGACACCGAACCGAGGTCCACGATGAAACGCATCGGCGCTTCCGAAGCCCGCAAGCACCTGCCCCACCCGCTCGATCGCGCCGCACGGCTGGTACCCGAGACTCGCGTTCGCGACCGGGCGAAGGCGGCCGCCGCCCGCATCATCGAACGCCGCCGTCACATCGAGTGCGCACCTCTGGCGGACCTATTGGCGACCATGCACGAGGGGCACCGGCATTGACTGCCGGAGGCGGCAGTCTGAATCGAGCTGTACTTCCCCCTCACTCCGGCCGCAACACCAGCGTGCCGAGCGCGTCCTCCTCCGCGGCGGCGCGGTCTCTCAGCATGGGGAGGTACTCGCCGTCGCGCCAGGGCTCGGCGTAGTCTTCGTAGTGGCTGGACAGCGGGTTGCCGGACTGGCCGGTGCTGATGACGAAGACGGAGTTCGCAGGGTCGCCCAGGTCGTAGACCGCGCGGTAGCCGGCGCCGTGGTTCTGGGCGAAGGGGCGCTCGGCATCGGCCACGTCGAAGCCGCCGGCCTTCACCGTCTCCTTCTCGCCGCCCGACGGCATCTCGATCTCGAACCAGGAGCCGATGGCCGGCACCTCGCCCAGGATTCGGCTCTTCATGCGGACCGCGTGCGCCTCGCCCCAGCGCCAGTCGTCGAAGTCGTGCCCGTGCGTCACGGCGAGGTACTCCAGCGAGATTTTCAGCGCCCGGCTCACCGCTTGCGAGCAGGTCTCCTCGGCGGCCGTCGTCACGTCGTCGCACCACTGCGTGCGCTCGCCGAGCGCGCGGTGGATCGGCTCGGTGCGGATCTTCCAGTAGTCCTCGAAGGCGTCCCCCAGCTCGTCGGCGAAGAGCACGTGCATCAGCTCGCGCACCCACGCCATGTAGATGAGCGCCTCGGTGCTCTCGCGCCCCATGCCGTGGTCCCACGCGGCCAGCATGGCGAGCGCGGTCCGCATCGTCTCGTTCGCGGGCTCGGCGAGTTCCAGCAGCACCGGCGTGAGCCGCGCCGCCGCGAGCGAGACCAGGTCCTGCTGGATGGCCGCGAAGCTCGCCACGTCGTGCTTCGGCCTGGCGTCGAGCAGGGTCTCGATCCGCCGGGCGCGGTAGGGCGCCGTCCAGTCGTCGGTGAGGTAGTAGGGATAGCCGTGGCCCACCATCCGGTTGTTGGCGGTGACGATGCGGCCCGACGCCGGGTTGGACCCGCCCGGCAGCGCGTCGGAGGGCACGCGGTCCACCCAGTCGTGCGCGCCGGTCCAGCCGGGCGCCGGCATGTGGCCCTGGCCGGTTGCCCGGATCGGCACGTGCCCCGGCGCCACGTAGCCGATGTTGCCCTCGGTGTCGGCGAAGACGATGGTCTGCTGCGGCACCGCGAGGTCGCCGAGCGCGCCCACGAACTCCCGCCAGTTCCGAGCCTTCGTGGCGTTCACCAGCGCCTGGCCGCTCCGGTCGTCCTCCGCCAGCGCGGTCCACGAGAAGGCGAGCACGTGGCCCTTCTCCAGGAACTCCCCGCTCTCCTCCAGCAGGTCGGAGACCACGGGCCCGTGGCGCGTCACGCGCACCTCGAGCTGGATGGGGTCTTCGCCGCTCACCCCGATGGTCTCGGTGCGGACCTCGAATGGCAGGCTCCCCTCGGGCGCGAGGTAGCGGGCGGGGTCGTCGGGGTCGATCCGCTCGATGAAGAGGTCCTGCACGTCCGGCCCCGTGTTGGTGAAGCCCCAGGCCAGCGTCCGCGACTGGCCCAGCAGCGGGAAGGGCAGCCCCGGCAGCGTCGCGCCCACCACGTCGAACTCGGGCGTCGAGACATGGGCGAGGTACCAGACGCTCGGCACCTCGAGCCGCAGGTGCGGGTCGTTCGCAAGCAGCGGCATGCCGGATTCCGTGTGCGCGCCGGAGAGCACCCAGGCGTTGGAGCCGAGCCCGGACGCGCGCGGCACGGGCAGCGCGGCGGCCAGCGCAGCGAAGTCGATGCCGGTATCCTCGAGCGCGGGCAGCGCCGCGTGCGGCCCCGGCGCCGGGTCGTCCGGATGCTGCGCCCAGAGGTCCTGAAGCTGCGCCCGGTCGAGCGTGCCGGCGAGGCGCGCGCGCAGCAGCTCGTCGGCGAAATTGTCGCCCAGGTCCCAGGCCATGATCTTGAGCCAGACGAGGCTGTCGGCGGGCCGCCAGGGCTCGGGCTCGTGGCCCAGAAGCTGGAACTCGAGCGGCAGCAGCTCGGAGTGGGTCTCCAGGTAGGCGTTCACGCCCTTGGCATAGGCCTCGTAGATCGCCTGCGCCTCCGGCTCCAGCATCTCGAAGTTGCGCTCGGCGACGCGGTAGATGCCGAGCGTGCGCAGGAACTTGTCGGGCTCGACAGCAGGCTCGCCCACCACCTCCGCAAGCCGCGCCTGGCCGATCCTGCGCTGCATCTCGAGCTGCCAGAGCCGGTCCTGCGCGTGGACGTAGCCCATGGCGAAGGCGCCGTCCCGGGGCGACTGGGCATAGATGTGGGGGACCGCGTTGGCGTCACGCACGATCTCCACCGGCGCATCGAGGCCCGGCACCTCCTCGGCGCCATCGTAGGAGGGAAGCGAGAGCCAGACGACCGCCGCGATCAATATCGCAAGCAGCACCAGTGCGCCGAATGCGGCGCAGTACGGCCAAAGTCGCTTGAGGCTGAAGCTCCGCCGCCAGCCTCCCCTGCCGGAAGCCGCGGCGCGCATCACGCGTCTCCGCCCGCGAGCGCGCGGCGGTGCTGGTCCAGCTCCGGCGCGGGTGGCCGTTCCGCCGGGTCGGGATAGGCCGAGAGCTTGATCGGGTTGCCTGCCATCTTCACCTCCCCTGCGACCGGGTCCATCGCCCGGACCACCATGTTGCGCGCCGCCACCTGCGGGTCGGCGAGCACGTCGTCCACCCTGTTGATGGGCGAGCACGGCACGCCCGCCTCCTCCAGCACGTTCAGCCAGTGCCGGGTGGGGTGCGTAGCGAGAATCGCCTCGAACGCCTGCTCCAGCGCGTCGATGTTGGCGTTACGCGCGCGGTTGTCGGCGAAGCGCGGATCCTCAGCCAGCTCCGGCTTCCCCAGCGCGGCGCAGAGCTTCGCGAAGAGCGAGTCGTTGCCGGCGGAGATCACCACGTGGCCGTCGCCCGTCGCATAGGCCTGGAACGGCGTGATCGAGGGATGGCGCGTCCCCAGCGGGCCCGGCACCTCGCCGGATGCGAAGTAGCGCGCGAGCGCGTTCTCCAGGATCGCCACCTGGCAATCCAGCATGGAGACGTCGAGCTTCATGCCTTCGCCCGTCAACGTCCGCCGGTAGAGCGCGCCGTTCACGCCGATGGCGGTGAAGAGCCCCGCCACGATATCGCCGACGGAGCTTCCCACCCGTGCCGGCGGCCCGCCCGGCTGGCCGGTGAGACTCATGATGCCGCCCATGGCCTGCACCACCACGTCGTAGGCCGGCCGCCCCGCGTAGGGCCCGGTGTGGCCGAAGCCCGAGCAGGCGGCGTAGATCAGCCGGGGGAAGCGCGCGTGCAGCGCCTCCCAGCCGTAGCCGAGGCGCTCCATGGTGCCAGCGCGGAAGTTCTCCACCACCACGTCGGCGCCCGCCAGCAGGTCCTCGAAGACCGCGCGCTCGGCGTCCTCCTTCAGGTTGAGGGAGATGCTCTCCTTGCCGCGGTTGATCGACATGAAGTAGGCGGACTTGCCGCCGACGAACGGGCCGAAGGCGCGGGAATCGTCGCCGCTGCCCGGCGTCTCCACCTTGATCACGCGGGCGCCGAGGTCGGCCAGCACCATGGTGCAGTAGGGGCCGGCTAGGACCCGCGTCAGGTCGATCACGGTGACGCCGGTGAGCGGTCCGTCCACGGTCATGTCAATATGTCCCCGTCCTGGTATTGGAGTATACACGCCACGGCCGCCGCCGGCCCGGCGGAGCGTCAGCCGCGCAGGCGCCTTGCGATGTCGAGCGCGGCGTAGGTCAGCACGCCGTCGGCGCCGGCCCGCTTGAAGCCGCGCAGCGCCTCCAGGATCGCGCCATCGCCGTCGAGCCAGCCGCGCTCGCCCGCCGCCTTCAGCATCGCGTACTCGCCGGAGACCTGGTAGACGTAGGTCGGCATCCCGAAGGCCGCCTTCACCCGGTAGACGATGTCGAGATAGGGCATACCGGGCTTCACCATCACCATGTCGGCGCCCTCCTCGATGTCCATGGCGACCTCGCGCAGCGCTTCCCCGCCGTTGGCCGGGTCCATCTGGTACGTGCGCTTGTCGCCGCCGGCGAGGTTGCCGGTGGAGCCAATCGCATCGCGGAACGGCCCGTAGTAGACCGACGCGTACTTCGCCGCGTAGGACATGATGCGCACCCGCTCGAAGCCCGCCTCGTCCAGCGCGCGGCGGATCGCGCCGACGCGCCCGTCCATCATGTCGGACGGCGCGATCACGTCGCAGCCGGCCTCCGCCTGCACCACCGCCTGGCGGCAGAGCACGTCCACCGTCTCGTCGTTGACGACGTAGCCGCCCCGCACCAGCCCGTCGTGGCCGTGGCTGGTGTAGGGGTCGAGCGCCACGTCGCAGATCACGCCGATCTCCGGCACCGCCGCTTTCACGGCCCGCACGGCCTGGCAGACCAGGTTCTCCGGGTTGAGCGCCTCGTCGCCGTCCGGCGTCTTGGCCGCGGCCGGCGTCTGCGGAAAGACCGCGAGCGCCGGGATGCCGAGGTCGCGGGCCTCGTGCGCCCGCTCGGCCAGCAGGTCGGCGCTCAGCCGCTCGACGCCCGGCATGGAGCCCACCGGCTCGCTCCGGCCCTCGCCCTCGCAGACGAAGACCGTCCAGATCAGATCGCCCGCCGTCAGCACCGTCTCCGCCACCAGGCGGCGCGACCAGGGTTCCCGCCGGTTGCGGCGGAGTCGGGTTTGCGGATAGCGCCCGAGGGCGCCCACACGCTCGACCATGGCATCCTCTGCAATCTTGCGCGGTGCAGGGCGCGGCGCGGACCATACCGGGCCGCCCGCCTGCCCGCCAGCCATTGCCTCGAGCCGCGCGCGCCGCCATGCTCGGCCGGGCAGCGCGGCCGCTCCCCAGCCATCTAGGGAGAAGCGCGCGGCGGGTCAACCGGGACGGGACGGAAACGGGAGGGCGTGATGGCGGCCGAGAGGAACATCGAGCGGATTCCGGGCTTCTGCGCGCTCTGCACCTCCGTCTGCGGCTGCATCTCCGTGGTGGAGGAGGGCCGCCTCGTCGCCGTCGAGCCCGACCCCTCGCATCCCACCGGCAAGGCGCTCTGCGGCAAGGGCCGCGCCGCGCCGGAGCTAATCTACCACGAGGACCGCCTGCTCCATCCGCTCCGCCGCACGAGCCCCAAGGACGAACCCGGCGAATGGGAGCGGATAAGCTGGGAGGACGCGCTCGAGGAGACCGCGCGCCACCTCAAGCACCTCGCCGCCGAGAGCGGGCCGGAGAGCGTCGCCTTCGCCATCACCACGCCGTCCGGCACCGGAATTCAGGACGCCTACCCCTGGATCGAGCGCCTGCGCCACGCCTACGGCAGCCCCAACGCGCCCTACGGCACGGAGATCTGCAACTTCCACCGGGACGACATCAACAGGCTCACCTTCGGCGTCGACACGCCGGTGCCGGACTTCGAGAACGCCGAGTGCATCATGCTCTGGGGCCACAACCCGAGCACCACCTGGCTCGCCTACGCCAGCCGCGTCGCCGAGGCGAAGGCGCGGGGCGCGAAGCTCATCGTCGTCGATCCCCGCCGCGCGGGCTTGGCGGTCAAGGCCGACGTCTGGCTCCGCGTCCGCCCCGGCACCGACGGCGCGCTCGCGCTCGGCCTCGCTCACCTGCTGCTGGAGGCGGGGCACTTCGATGCCACCTTCATGCGGGCCTGGACCAATGGTCCGCTGCTGGTGCGGGAAGACGACGGCACCCCGCTCCGCGCCGATCACCTGAGCGCCGGCGGCGACCCGGCGCACCGCGTCGCCTGGGATGCAGAGGCCGGCGTGCCGATGCTCTACGACCCCGCCGAGGCGTGCTACGAGGGCGGAACGCCCGCGCTCGACGGGCGCTACGAGATCGCGGGCGCGGACGGCGCGACCATCCCCTGCCGCACCGCCTTCGACCTCTACCGCGAGCGCTGCCGCAGCTTCACGCCGGAGCGCGTGGAGGAGATCACCTGGGTCCCGGCCGACCGGCTCCGCGAGGCCGCGCGGCTGCTGGGCGAGGCGGACGCCGTCTCCTCCTATAGCTGGTCCGGCGTGGGCCAGCACACCAACGCGAGCCAGACCTCGCGCGCCATCGCGCTCCTCTACGCGCTGAGCGGCAGCTTCGATGCGCCGGGCGGCAACGTGCTGTTCGAGACGATCCCGACCAACGACATCCGGGGCCGCGACATGCTGCCGCCCGCCCAGCTCGCGAAGGCGGTGGGCGGCGCGGGCCGCCCCCTCGGGCCCGAGCAGCAGGGCTGGATCACCAGCGACGACCTCTACCGCGCAGTTCTCGAGGGCCGGCCCTATCCCATCAAGGGCCTGGTGAGCTTCGGCACCAACATGCTGGTGAGCCACGCCGACACGGCCCGCGGCGAGGCGGCGCTTAAGGCTTTGGACTTCGCGGTGCACGTGGACATGTTCATGACGCCGTCTGCCGCGCTCGCCGACGTCGTGCTGCCGGTCAACACGCCGTTCGAGCGCGAGGGGCTCTGCACCGACTTCAAGGTGGGCGCCGATGCGACCGCCTTCGCGCAGCTCCGCCCGCCGGCCGTCCAGCCGCGGGGCGAGTCGAGGAGCGACCTCTGGATCGCCTTCGAGCTTGCCAAGCGCCTCGGTCTCGCCAACCAGTTCTGGGGCGGCGACGTCGACGCCTCCTACCGGGAGATGCTGGCGCCCTCCGGCCTCGACCTGGAGACTCTGCGCCAGTCGCCCGGCGGCGTGCGCGTGGTGAGCGAGACCCGCTACCGCAAGTACGCAGGCCGCGCGGGCGAGCCCGCGCCCGGCTTCGCCACGCCATCGCGCAAGGTCGAGGTCTTCTCCGAGCCGCTGCTCGCGGCCGGCCAGTCGCCGGTCCCGGACTACGTGGAGCCCGCCGTCGGGCCGGTGAGCCGGGCCGACCTCGCCGCCGACTATCCCCTCGTGCTCACGTCCGCGAAGTCGCTCCACTACTGCCACAGCCAGCACCGCGGCATGCCCTCGCTCCGCCGCCGCGAGCCCGACCCCACGGTCGAGATGCACCCGGAGGCCGCCGCCGCGCGCAGCATCGAGAGCGGCGACTGGGTGCGGCTCGCCACGCCGGAAGGCGCGGTCCGCGCCCGCGCCCTGCTGCGCCCCACCCTCGACCCCCGCGTGGTCAGCGCCACCCACGGCTGGTGGCAGGCCTGCGAGGCGCTGGGCCTGCCGGGCTACGACGCCACCAGCGCGGAGGGTGCCAACATGAACGCCATCATCGGCAACCGCGAGGTCGATCCCATCTCCGGCTCCGTGCCCCACCGCTCCTACCTCTGCCAGGTGACCCGCCTCGGCGGCACGGCATAGGCCGGCGGCAGGCGGGCTCAGCCGACGAACTTCGTGAACGTGCGGAGCCAGTTGGCGCCCAGGATTCCCGCCACCTCGTCCGCGCCGTAGCCGCGCTCAAAGAGGCGGCGGGCGAGGTTGGGCAGCTCGGCGATGCCGCTGAGCCCTTCGGGATAGCTTTGGGTCACGAAGGCCTCCACCGGCCCGAAGATATCGGGCCGGAGCGTGCGCCACCGGACCGATTCCGGCAGCACGGTCCTGGACTCCTGGTAGGCCTCGGTGAAGTCGAGCCCGATGCCGATGTGCGCGGCCCCCACCAGCGCCTTGAAGTGGTCGACGTGGTCGATCAGGTGGTCCAGCGTCTGGTCCGCGGGGCTTACCGAGAGCGGCAGGCAGCAGGCGCCCATCATGCCGCCCTTGGCGACGATCGCGCGCACCGTCTCGTCCTTGGTGTTGCGGTCGTTGGCCACGTGGTGCCAGGCGTTGGAATGGGTGCAGACCGGCGCGCGGGCGAGCGGCACGGCTTCCGCCCGCGAGCGGTGGCCCGTGTGGGAGAGGTCGAGGATCATCGGCGTCTCGTTCACCGCCGCGATCAGCTCCTCGCCGAGGAAGCTGAGGCCCGCGTCGCGCTTCTCGCCGCAGCCGTCGGCAAACAGCGTGGCGCCCGTGTAGGCGAGGCCGAAGAAGCGGAAGCCCAGCCGGGCCAGGATACCGACGCGCGCCAGCTCCTTGCCGATCATGCTCGACCCCTGCGTGCCCGGCACCACCGCGAGCCGCCCCGCCGCGAGCGCCGCGTCGATCTCCGCCCGGTTGCGGGCCAGCGCCAGCACGGGGCTGGCCTCGATCTTGGCGAAGCCCTCGTCCACAGCGCTCACGGTCTGGTTCCACGTGCTCTCCAGCGCGAAGGTCACGTTGCAGACGTTGACGCCGGCCTCCAGGCAGCGCGTGGCATAGGGCTCGTCCAGCACGTAGAAGAGCCCGAGGCAGTCGAACACCGTCGCCCCTTGCGTGAAGGCCCGCGCTCTCTCGTCCGCCTCCGTCGCCGCGCTCTCAAGCCCGGTCATGGCCCGCTCCCAAATGGTTGGCGATCGCGCTCAGGTCGCTGGCTCCCGCGATCCCGTCGAGCGCCTCGAACGCCTCGTCGTGCTTTGCCGCCGGCAGCGCGCGCGCGGCGCAGTCCACGAACTTGGCATGGAGCGCGTCGCGGCCGAGCGGCAGGCGCGGGTGCCCTCTTGGCTCGTGGACCGTCCGCGCGCGCTCGGCTCCGCCCGTGAGCCGCACCGTGACCGTCGCCCGCTGCGGCACCGCATCGACGTTGGCATCGCCCGGCTGCGCCGGGTCCGGGCGCATGCCGACCCTCGGCAGCATCGCGCGCACGTCGGGCCGGGCGAGCGCCGCGCCGCCGAAGGCATCGAGCGCGAGCCGTCCGTCCGTAAGTGCGCTCGCCAGCAGGTAGGGCAGGCTGAAGCGCGCCTGCATGGCGTCCGCCGGCGCGGCGTAGGGCAGGTTCTGCACCGCGATCTCCGGTAGCAGCGCGTCGATCTCCGCCACCGCCTGCGGCTCCACGCCGCCGTCTGCGCGCAGCGCGAGCAGCGCATCCAGCGGGCGGTGAGCGCTCGCGCAGCAGGGGTAGAACTTCTGCCAGAGCCCGTGCCGCTCGATGGCGGGCGGCCCGTCGAAGCTGCCGAGCGCCGCCTCCAGCCGCCCGCGGGGCACGCCTGCGAAGAGGTCCACGAAGCCGCGCTCGCCCTCGTAGGCGTCCTGCGCCGCGCTCACGCCCGATTCCGCCAGCACCGCCGCCACGATCCCGTTCTTGGCCGCGAGCCCGGCGTGGAGCGGCTTCGCCATGGTGCCGAACTGGCGCTTGGCGCCGGAGGCGAGGCTGGTCGCGAGGCTGAGCGCGTGAGACGCCTTGCCCGCATCGAGGCGGAGCAGCCGGGCGCAGGCCGCCGCCGCCGCCGGCGCGCCCAGCGTCGACGTCGTGTGCCAGCCCTTGAAGTAGTGGGTCATGTTGAGCGCCTCGCCGAGCCGCGCCATGACCTCGACGCCCACGATGAAGGCATCCACGCACGCCGCGCCGTCGGCCTCCCGCTCCTCGCCGAGCGCCAGCAGGGCCGGCACCAGCACCGCGCTCACGTGGGCGTTGCTGATCTCGAGTACGTCGTCGTAGTCGAGCGCGTGGGCCGCCGTGCCGTTCACCAGCGCGGCCCAGGGCGCGGCGAGGCGGTGCGGCGTTCCGGCGACCGTGGCGCCGCCTGCGCCCCAGCGCGCGACGCCGGCATGGGCCGCGCGCGGGGCGTCATCGCCTGCGCCCGCCAGCATGCAGGCGGCGGTATCCACGAAGGCGCTGCCCGCCCGCCGTGCGGCTTCCCCGCTCCAGGCCCTGGGCGCCTCGGCGACCCAGGCTCCGAGCCGGAGCGTCGCACCGGGCGCGCTGTCCGCCGCAGGTCGGCTCGCCACCGTCTTCTCCGCTTGCCCCAGGCGGCGCCGATGGTACACGGTGGCGGCCCGGCTGCAATCGAGAGGGAGCGGCGCATGTCTGTGCTGGTGATGGTGCGAGCCCGGGCCAGGCCCGGCCAGGGGGCGGCGGTGGTCGAGATGCTCGCGCCCTTCGTGGGCGAGGACACCGGGATGGAGGGCTGCGCCCGCATCGAGATGGCCGTCGACGCCACCGACCCCGACCGGGTGGTGCTGATGGAGGAGTGGACCTCAGCCGAGGCCCACAAGGCCAACCTCGCCGCGCTCGAGGACGCCGGCGGCCTGGACGACTTTCTCGCCCTCCTCGCGGCCGCGCCGGAGCGCACCTACTACGCGCCCCTCGACCGATGAGGGCGCTCATCCAGCGGGTCGTGGAGGCCCGCGTCGAAATCGCCGGCGAGACTGTGGGCGCGGTCGCGGGCGGCATGCTGGTCCTCGTCTGCGCCATGCAGGGCGACGGCGACGACGAGGCCCGCCTGCTCGCGCGCAAGATCGCCAACCTCCGCATCTTCGAGAGCGAGCCCGGCAAGATGAACCTCTCGATCCTGAAGAGCGGCGGGTCCGCGCTGGTCGTGAGCCAGTTCACGCTCGCCGCCGACACGAGCCGGGGCAACCGGCCGGGCTTCTCCTACGCCGCGCCGCCGGACGAGGGCGAGCGCCTCTACGAGCTGTTCAGGGCCGCCCTCGCCGAGCACGGCGTCCCCGTCGCCACCGGCCGCTTCGGCCAGGTGATGCAGGTCCACCTCGTCAACGACGGCCCCGTCACGATCTGGATCGACACCGCTGGTTAGAGCAGTACCGACCCTACTGAATCACGGCAGCCCACCAAACCCACCTCCCCCTGTCCCCCTCCTCCCATGAGGAGGGGGAACGAAGGCGGCGCCAGCATTTTCTCCCTCTCCTCCCTGGGGAGGAGAGGGTCGGGGTGAGGTGGGGGCTTTCTGACCGCACAGCATGAGAAAGGGAGAACGTGCGGCAACTGGGTACGATCCCGTCCGGTCGAATCGTTCTCTACTACTCCGGCTCGTTGCCGGGGAGCGGGATCGTGAGCATGAGCGACGACAGGCTCTTCCCGTGGATGTCGAGCGCGCCGGTGGCGGTGACGCCGCCGCCGTGGACCCGCTCGATCACGAAGTTGAGCGCGCCGAGCTTGGTCAGCGCGTGGCGGCGCACAGGCCCGTCGGCCAGCGCGGCGAAGGCCGCCGCCACCCGTGCTTCGGTAAGCTCGCGCAGGAGCCGCTCGTAGCCCGCCTCGTCGTAAGCCACGACAGAGACGTTGACGCCGTGCCCCTTGTCGCCCGCACGCGCGTGCGCCAGGTCGCGCACGGTCATCATCAGGCGGCCTCCACCACCTCGACGCGGGGTGTCACCAGGTCGCGCGGCAGCAGCACCGACTGCACCGCGAGGATCTCGCGCACGCTCGCAGCATCCCCCGCCCCGCCCGCGGGCCCGTTGGTGTAGAGGGCCGCAACCTCGAAGCCTACCGCGTCCGCCGCCTTCCGGTCCTGCGCGCGGCCCGTGACGCGGAGCCTCACCTCGTAGGGCTCGGGCCGCCCGTCGGCCGGCCCGTGCAGGCTGTCGAGGCCGATGAGCCGCGCCTCCAGCGCGTCGTAGGCGAAGCCCCTGAGCCGTAGCCGCTCCGCCACGATCTCGCCTGCGAGCCTGGCGCGCGCCACGGCGTTCGGCCCGCCGTAGGAGAGCTGCCCCTCGCCGAGATAGCCGTCGAAGTAGCCGATGCTCACCTTGTGGGTGCCGGTCCGTGCGCGCGCGCGGGCGCCCGAGACCGCCACGCGGTCGCACCCCACCTCGCGGAGCGCGATGCCGGTCATGTCGAGCACGCAGTCGGGCGTGACGTAGGCCGCAGGATCCCCCACCTCGTAGAGAAGCTGCTCGGTGCAGGTCGCGGCATCGATGCGCCCGCCGGTGCCCGCGCACTTGCCGAGGGTGACCGCGCCCGCCTGCGTCACGTCGGCGAAGGGGAAGCCGAGGCGCGCCAGCCCCGCCACGTCCTTCGCGCCCGGGTCGGCGAAGTAGCCGCCGCTCACCTGGCCCGCGCATTCCAGCAGGTGGCCCGCCGCCGCGGCCTGGGCGAGGCTGGCGTAGTCGTCGTAGCTCCAGCCGAGCGCGTGGACGATGGGGCCGACGAAGAGCGAGGGGTCCGCGACGCGGCCCGTCACCACCACCGGCGCCCCGCTCGCGAGCGCAGAGGCCACGGCGTCCGCGCCCAGGTACGCGTTGGCCGATGCCATGCGCGGCAGGATGCTCTCCAGCGGCGCGCCGGTCTCCATCAGGGGGAGGCCGGGGCGGGCGGCGACGGCGTCCCGCACGTCGTCCCCCAGCAGCACGGCACAGCGCCGGTCGGCGAGCCCGAGGTCGGCCGCGATCTCGGCCGTCTTGCGCCCCGCTGCCAGCGGGTCCGCCGCACCCATGTTGCTGAGCACGGTGACGCCCTGCGCGGCCGCCGCCGGCAGCACGGCCCGCATGCGGTCTTCCAGCTGCGGGTTGTAGCCGCTCCCCTGGCCCCGCCGCAGGCTGAGGGTCTCGCGCGCGATGGTGCGCTCGGCCAGGCACTCGAAGGCGAGGTAGTCGATGCCGCCCTTTTCCACCAGCTCGACCGCAGGCTCCCAGCGGTCGCCGGCGAAGCCCGCGCCGGAGCCGATGCGCACGCTATGCCCCGCCATCGCGGCCTACCGGTGTGGCATGGCGGGGGCCGGGCTCAGGAGGCCGCGCGCGCCGCCTGGATCTTGCGCCAGAGCGAATCCGGCCTGAGCGGCAGGTCCGTGATCTCGATGTCGAAGGGCTCGAGCGCGTCGCAGATGGCGTTGCAGAGCGTCCCCGGCACATCGGACGGCCGCCCCTCGCCGATGCCCCGGCTGCCCAAGGGCGTGTAGGGGCAGGGCGTCGGCGCGTGGGTCACCTTGATGTCCGGCACGTCGGCCGCCGTCGCGAGCTTGTAGTTCTCGAAGTCGGCGGTGAGCTGCTGGCCGTTCTCGTCGTAGACGAACTCCTCGAACATGGTGTTCGACAGCCCCTGGACGATGGCGCCCTGCATCTGCCCCTCGACGATCTGGGGATTGATGATCTGCCCCACGTCCTCCGACGTGGTCCAGCTCAGGATCTTGAACTGGCCGGTCTCGATATCGACCTCGACCGTGCAGACATCGGCGTTGAAGGCGATCATCGGCTTCTCGGCCTCGAAGAAGGCGGTGTGCTCGAGACCGCCGGATTCGCCCTCAGGCAGGTTGATCGGCGCCATGATGACGCGCTCCACCGCCTCGCGGAACGTCTTCTTGATGTTCGTGTCCTTCGCGTAGGTCACGAAGCCGTCCCTGAACTCGAAGTCGGCGGGCGACGCGTCGGCGAGCGCCAGATCGTGCGCCATGATGCGCGCGATCTTCTCCTTCAGCACGTCGCAGGCCTGGACCGCGGCGCTCACGAAGTAGGAGCCCGCGCGCGCGCCCACGGTGCCGGAGCCGAAGGGCGTCGTGCCGGTATCGCCCGTGGTTACCACCACGTCGTTGGGGTGGATGCCGAAGCTGTGGGCGACGGCCTGCGCCACGGTGGTCTCGTGCCCCTGGCCGCCCGGCGCATCGCCCTCGAACACCAGCACCTTGCCGCGCGGGTCGAGCCTGACGGTCGCGGCGCCGTAGCCCGGCTGGTTCTCCATCGGCACGAAAAGCTCGGAGGCGACGCCCGAAAGCTCGACGCCGAGGCCGAAGCCGATGCCGAGATAGCGGCCCGCCGCGCGCGCCTCCGCCTGGCGGGCGCGGAAGCCCGGCAGGTCGGCCTCCGCCATCAGGTTGTCCCACACCTTGATGAAGTCGCCGCTGTCGAAATACTCGTTGGTGATCGACATGTGGGGGAGCGTGGCGACGAGGTTCTTGCGGCGCATGTCCGCCGGCTCCATGCCGCAGCGCTTGGCCACCATGTCGATGGCGCGCTCCATGGCGAAGCGCGTGGGAAACTCGCCGAAGGCGCGGGCCGGCGAGAGCGCCGACTTGTTGGTGATGGCGACCTTCACCTTGATGTCGCCGATCGGCCAGTCGTAGGCGTTGGGCAGCTCGACCGCGCCGAGGAAGGGCATGAGGAAGCCCCAGTAGACCCCCTCGCAGCCGTCGCCGCAGTCGGCGATGCCGCGGTCGCGGATCGCGAGCAGCTTGCCGTCGCTCGCCGCCGCGACCTCGAGATCGTGGATCTGGTCGCGCTCCTGGCTCACCGCCATCAGGTGCTCCTGGCGGGTCTCGATCCAGCGGACCGGGCGGCCCAGCTTCTTCGCCATGTAGGCGATCAGCATGGGCTCGCGGTAGAACGGCGCCTTCACGCCGAAGCCGCCGCCCTGGTCGCGCGGCGCGATGATGCGGATCTTCTCGGCCGGGATCTCGAGGATGTCCGCGAGCGCGAGCCGGTCGATATGCGGGCGCTGGGTGGTGAGCCAGCCGGTGAGCCCGTCCGATTCGTCCCAGTCGAAGAGCGCGCCGCGGGTCTCCATCGGCGCCACGCCGCAGCGGTGGCAGGTGAAGCGCTGCTTGATCACGATATCGGCGCTGTCGAAGACCTCCTGCACCTTGGCCTCGTGCGCCTTCTGGCTCTCCTCGTCGGCCCCGCCGGTGAAGTCCATCTGGAAGATGACGTTGTCGGGCCAGCCCTCGTGCACGATGGTGGCGCCGTCCGCCAGCGCGCTCTCGGCGTCGCCCACGTAGGGCAGCGGGTCGTAGCCCACCTCGATGGCCTCTGCCGCGTCCTCGGCGACGTAGGCGTCGCGGGCGATCACCGCCGCCACCGGCTCGCCGTGCCACTTCACCCTGCCGACCGCGAGCGGCCAATGCTTGGGATACGTGGCGGGCAGCGCCGGCTGCACCACCGGCTGCGGCATGGGCAGGATCTCGTCCTTGATGTCCTCGCCCGTGACCACCGCGACGACGCCCGCCATCGCTTCCGCCCCGCTCGTGTCGATGCCCGTGATGCGCGCGTGCGCGTGGTCGCTCCGCTTGAACACGATGTGGAGCGCGCCCGGCCGCGCGATGTCGGCGAGGAACCGCCCCCGCCCCGTGATGAGGCGATGGTCCTCCTTGCGGTGGAAGTGGCTGCCGACCCAGCCTTCGCCAATTCCGGTCATCGGCCTCTCCTCCCTCACCCGGTCGCTTTCGCGGCCTCGCGGACCGCATCGACGATGTGCGAATACCCCGTGCACCGGCAGAGGTTGCCGACCAGCCCGCGGCGGATCTCGTCGTCCGTCGGGTCCGGGTTCTCGCGCAGGAACTCGTCCATGTTCATCAGGATGCCCGGCGTGCAGAAGCCACACTGCAGCGCGTGCTGCTCGTTGAAGGCCCGCTGCAGGGGCGAGAGCGTGCCGCCCTCGGCCAGCCCTTCGACGGTGGTGATCGCGTGCCCGTCGGCCTGGGCCGCCACCATCAGGCAGGACTTCACCGCCTCGCCGTCGAGCTGCACCGTGCACGCGCCGCAGACGCCCTCGTAGGTGCAGCCGATGTGGGTGCCGGTGAGCGCCGCGCGCTCGCGGATGAAGTCCACCAGCAGCATGCGGACCGGCACGGTCTCCTCGAAGACCTCGCCGTTGATCGTCACCTTGATCGTGGTCGTGCTCATTGCCGGGCCTCCCTTGTCCGCCCTTAACCGGCCGCCCGTGCGAACGCCGTGGCCGTGACCTCGGCGCCGAGCGAGCGGATGAGCTGCTTGCGGTAGTCGCTGTCGGCCCAGAGGTCCTCCTGGGTCTCGATCTCGGCCGCGGCTGCGTCCATCGCTGCGGCGATGCCGTCCCCGTCGCCGGCGGCGACGCCCACCAGCGCCGCCTCACCGGCGGCGGAGCGCGTCGGCCCGTCCGCGAGGCCGCCGACCGCGACACGCGCGCTGGCGCAGCGCCCGTCCGCCACCGTGAGCGCGACGCAGACGCCGATCACCGGCAGCGCGTCGGTGACGAGCCCCCACTTCTTGTATGCGCTCCCGGCATTGCCGCCCGCGGCCGGGATCGTGATCGCGGTGAGGATCTCGTTCTCCTCCCGCGCCGTCTCCAGCGGGCCGCCCAGGAAATCCTCGGCTGCGAGCGTTCGTGTGCCGCCGCCGGCCGCGGTCAGCTCGAGCCGGGCGCCGAGGCCGATCGCGGTGGGCGGCATGCAGGCGGCGACGTAGTTCCAGCAGAGGCTGCCGCCGATGGTGCCCCGGTTGCGCACCTGCCGGTCGCCCACGCGCTCCGCCGCGTCGCGGAGCGCAGCGCAGGCCCCGCCCAGCCGCTCGTCGCCGGCGATCTCCACGTAGCGCGTCATCGGGCCGATGCGCACGCCGTCCGCGCCGACCTCGATGCCGGAAAGCCCGGATACCGCCTGCAGGTCGATCAGGCAGCGCGGGCGCACCAGCCGCGCCTTGACTGCTTGCATGAGGCTCTGGCCGCCGGCGATGAAGGCCGCGTCGCCGTCGTCGTAGCGGCCGAGCGCGGCGAGCGCGTCCGCGACCGTCGCCGGCCTCACATACTCGTCGATCGGTGCTGGATACATGCTGGCTGCTCCCCCTGGCTCACCGGCGCGCCATTATAGGGGCGAGGGGCGCGGCCGTGCACGGTCGTTTGACGCGTTCCGCTCCTCGACTGCCTCGCGAAGGGGAGCTGCTAGCGCACGAAGTTCTTGACGTAGTCGGCGCCGAGGCCGACCTCCTCGTAGTGCTCACGGGCGCGGTCGAGGCGGTGGAAGACGTCCTCGGCGTGGTCGTCGCGGCCCTGCTCGTCCACGTAGTTGACCGAGCCCGAGATGGCGAAGAAGCAGTGCATCTCCGGGCAGTCCTCGTCGACCACGAGGGTGTGAACCTCGCCCGGCGGCTCGTAGATGTAGGTGCCCTGGTCGGCGATCCAGTCGTGCTCCAGGTAGCGGAAGGCGCCTTTCAGCACCAGGCCGTGCACCGGCGCCGGGTGCCGGTGGCGCGAGACGAAGCCCCCACCTGTCACCTTCACCACCTCGCACCAGCCGCCCTGCACCGTGTTGTACATGAGCGGGCGCAGCCAGACGCCCTCCTTGAGCGGCACCCAGACGCGCTCGTCCTCGGGCTCGGTCGCGAGCACGATATCGGGCGGCGAGAAGGGATGGGCGCTCGGCGCGGAGACGCGGGCGATCGTGGCGGCGGCTCGGCTCATGGGGCTTCTCCTCTGGCGTGCGGGCCGAGCCTAGACGATCGGCGCGGCGGCGCAAGCGGGCCCGGGCGCGAGGCCCGGACGCTCGCGCGGATCCGGGAGGGGGACGCGTTCAGGAACTGTGCGTGCCTTCCTCGATCAGCTCCACCTTGTAGCCGTCCGGGTCCTCGATGAACGCGATCACCGTGGTCCCGCCCTTCACCGGCCCCGCCTCGCGCGTGACGTTGCCGCCGGCCGCGCGAATCCGCTCGCAGGTCTCGGCGACGTTCTCCACGCCAAGCGCGATATGCCCGTAGGCCGTGCCCATGTCGTACTCCGAGACGCCGTGGTTGTAGGTCAGCTCCAGCTCGGCCTCGCCGTTCTCGTTGCCGCCGCCGAAGGCGACGAAGGCCAGCGAGTACCCCTGGTCCGGCCGCTCCGTGATGCGCAGCAGGTCCATGCCGATGACCTTCGTGTAGAAGTCGACGGAACGCTGCATGTCGCCCACGCGGAGCATGGTGTGAAGAAGCTGCATGGTCACTCTCCCCGGTTGATTGCGCGGCAAGATAGGCGAACCCGTGCCCGGATCGCCAGCCCGCTTCCATCTGTCTCGCTCGCCGGGCGGCGCGCCGCCGCCGCTGGCACGGCCCACCTGTGCGCTTCCCGGCGCCCTGCAATTGGAGATTTCGACCAACGATTATTGAATTAGCTAATATCTGTTAGGACTACATTGAATTGCTGTTGGATATCATCACCAAATGGGACAAACTGATAACGAATCGACATCGGAGACAACGCGACGCGACCACCGACACCGCGAGGTGCCCCATGTCCCGACCCACACCGCGTGTGCTCCTGTCAGCGGCCAAAGGCGACGCCGGCGCCGCCGGCGAGATCTCGCCGCTCTCGTCTCCCTTCGATGGCCTCAACCAGAAGATCATCCGCCTGCTCCAGGAGGACGGCCGCGCTGCCTACGACATGATCGGGCAGACGCTCGGCGTCTCGGGCGGCACGGTCCGCAACCGCGTCGCCCGCATGCGGGACGCCGGCATGCTCCGCATCGTCGCCGTGGTCGACCCGGTGGCGGTGGACTACGAGGCGGACGCGATGCTCGGCATCAAGGCCGCGCCGGGGGTGGCGCCCACCGCGGTCGCCGAGCGCCTCGATCCTCACCCCGCGGTCGTCTACGTCATGTGGGTCAGCGGCCGCTTCGACCTGCTGGTCGAGGTCGTCTGCGACCAGGAGACCGAGCTTGCGGCCTTCCTCGACGCTCACATCCACGGCCAGACCGACATCGCCCACGTCGAGGTCATGACCCGTCTCGGCATGTTCAAGAACCAGTTCCTGCTCAAGCGGAACGTGCCCTGAGCGGGCCGCGTCCTGGGGGGAGCCGCCATGAGCCCGTCGCTGCGCTCGATCCTCGGGGCGGAGGCCCTGGCCGCCTTCGAGGCAGCGGGGCCGGTCGCGCGCGGGCTGCCGGCGGCGGCCTACACCAGCGAGGCGTTCTTCCAACTCGAGAACGAGCGTGTGTTCGCCCGGTCCTGGGTCTTCGCAGGTTTCGCCCACGAGCTTGCCCGGCCCGGCGACGTGGTGCCGATCACCGTCGCCGGCCGCCCGGTGCTGCTGGTGCGCGACGGGGAGAGCGCGGTCCGCGCCTTCCACAACGTCTGCCGCCACCGCTGCCTCAAGCTGGTGGAGAAGCCGGGGAACGTCGGGCCTGCGATCCAGTGCCCCTACCACTCGTGGACCTACAGACTCGACGGCGCGCTCCACATCGCCCCCTACTTCGGCGGCGACAGCCCGCGCGCGATGCCCGAAGGCTTCGACCGCGCGGCGCACGGGCTGGTGCCGGTGCGCGTGGCCGTCTGGCACGACTGGGTCTTCGTCAACCTGAGCGGGGATGCGCCTGCCATCGAGGAATTCGTCGCCCCGCTGCAGAAGCACCTGGCTGGCTTCGACCTCTCCCGGATGAAGCACGTGATCACCGTGGACCTGGGCGAGATCGCGGCCAACTGGAAGCTCCTGATGGAGAACTTCATCGAGCCCTACCACGTGCCGTTCGTGCACGCGGCGACCACCGAGCAGCCGCTCGCCGACCACTACACGGTGAACGAGCCGGGCTGTCTCGGCTGCGCGGTGGACGTCTCGGCCGAGGCCAGGCGGGACGACACGCTCTCCGCCGACTCGCGCTACCTCACGCTCTTTCCCAACTTCGTGCTCGGGCTCTACCTGCCGGATCAGGTTGGCGTTCATCTCGACGTGCCGCTGGCGCCGGGTCGCACCGGCCAACGCCGCGCCATCTACAGCCTCGGCCCGGAGCCGGTATCGGCGGAGGAGGCCGAGGCGCTGGCACGGCTCTGGCGCGACGTGCACGAGGAGGACCAGGCGATCTGCGAGGGCCTGCAACGGGGCCGCGCGTCCGCCGTCGCCGACGACGGCGGCGTGCTCTCCCCCCACTGGGAGGACGCGGTCCGAAGCTTCCAGGAACGCGTGCTGAGCCGGCTCCGATGAACGCAGGCGGCGCGGACTGCCGGCGAGGCGGCGCGCGGCGGAAGGCGCGCGGAGCGAGACGGGCAGCACGGGCGGCCCCGAGAAGACGCTGAAAGCGCAGGATCGCGCGACGTCTCCCCGATCCACCCTTCACGTCACGCGAGGACACCGATCATATGAACGCAGCACCAGGCAACATGACGGAGGCGCTCCCCCCGGTCGAGCGCGTCCGCGAGGCGCATGCGAAGCTTGTCGAGGCAGGCGTCCGCTACGTGTTCTCCTGCTGGATCGACATGCACGGCCTGCCCAAGACCAAGCCGGTGCCGGTCA
>JAPPMY010000288.1 GCA_028818855.1 Rhodospirillales bacterium | reverse complement strand
GCGGGCACCTCGATCTCGCCCGCGATGATCTTGGCCCGGACGTCCATCAGCCCCGCCCACATCTCGTCGGAGATGTGCGCCGTCCGCAAGAGCTGCACCGAATCGTCGGCGAGCTGGATGGCGTAGCCGACGGTGCCGAAGGTGCCGCTCTTCAGGTCCTCGACCATCGCCGAGTAGACCGGGACCATGTTCCAGACCACCGACGAGAGCAGGTGGCCCTTGTCGATCTCGCTCTTGTCGCCGATCACGTCGATGAACAGCACCTTGCCGCCGTCGGAGGCAGGCACCGTCTCCACCGCCTGGAGCATGCCGAAGGTGGAGCCGTCGCCCTGGCCGAAGACGATGTCGGCGCCGGCCGCGATCACCGATTCGGTGACCCGCTTGCCGCCCGCCGCGTCCGCGTAGGCCGCAGGCCCGATCACCGCGTAGAGCAGGTTCACGTCCGGGTTGGCCGCGCGCGCGCCCATGGCGAAGCCGGCGGACTGCGAGTTCCACGACGGCGGCTCGCCGGAGACGACGATACCGAGCGTTCCCGAGCGCGAGAGCTGCGCCGCCAGCATGCCGGCCATGTAGGCGCCGTCGTGCCCGCTCAGCGTGTAGTCGGCGACCAGGCCCGGCACCATGTCTTCCGGCCTGTCCACGATCGCGACCGCGACCCCGGTCTCGGCGGCGATCTCGGGCGCTGCCGTGTTGTAGCCGCTGGCGTGGGCGATCATCAGGTCGGCGCCTTCCGCCGCGAGTTCGCGCAGCGTCGGCCGCACGTCGCCGTAGCCGAGGCCCTCGGCCGCGATCACCTCCAGGCCCATCGCCTCGCCGACCGCCCGGGTCGCATCGACGCCCTGCTGGTTCCAGCCGTAGTCGGTGCCCTGCTCGGGCACCAGGACGGCGATCGTGTCGATCTCCTGCGCCTGCGTGCCGCTGACGACCGCCGCCAGGCCGATCGCTGCGAGCGCGGATACCGCAATTCTGTGCAACTTCGCTGCCATCGTCTCTTCTCCCCTCTGTGGCCGCCGACGCAGCCCCTTGCCATGTCGGTACGGAACGCCCTCGAGATGGGTGCGTCCGATTCCTGTGCTTCGTGCGCCGAGGCGGCATCGCTCCCGCCGTCCGGCACGTGGTCTCGTTCTTCTTCTCCACCGCGCCGCAAACGCCGCCTACGATCGGCGCGGCCGACACGATTCAGGATAACACCGATGATCGCCGGCTGCCAAAGCACCCGACGCCATGACATGCTCAGGCCGTCGGCGACCGAGAGCACGACACGACCGGGCGGAATCTGCCCGATTGCCGCGCGCTCGCGTCCCGGTGTGCCGAGCGGTCAAAAGTACCCCCACCTCACCCCGGCCCTCTCCGCCCCCAGGGGCGGAGAGGGAGAAAAAAGGCCCGTGTGATTAGCGTTCCCCCTCTGCCCCATTGGGGCGGAAGGGGACAGGGGGAGGTGGGGGCGTTCGGGACGTCGGCTCTCCGGTCGGGACGGGTCGGGGCTACAGCGTCTCGCTGAGCGCCTTCGCGGCCTCGATCTCCCCGGCGGTCATCAGGCCCGCGACCGAATCGAGGATGAGCTGGACGTTCGGGCTCTGCTTCTCGGCGGCGCGGAGGAGCCAGGCGTAGGCGCGCACCAGGTCGCGCGGCACGGCGATGCCCTCCACGTAGATCCTGCCCAACAGGATCTGCGCCTCGGCCACCCCGGCGCTCGCCGCCTGCTCGTACCAGGGCACTGCGCCCGCAGCCTCGCCCTTGATCTGGAACGCCATGCCGAGCGCATAGGCGGCCTGGTGGTCGCCGGCCTCCGCCAGCGGCTGCCATTCCCGGATCGCCGTCTCGTAGTCGCCGGCGGTGTACGCCTGCCAGCCGGCCTGCATGCCGGCACGCGCGTCCGCAGGCGCGAGCACCAGCGCGTGAAGCAGGCTCACGGCAAACGCGACCGAGATTGCAACGCCGGCGCGCCGGCGCTGCTGCCCGTATGGCATGACGAATCCTGCGGGTTCTACTTGATCTTCGCTTCCTTGAAGACCACGTGCTTGCGGGCCACGGGGTCGAACTTGCGGAGCGAGAGCTTCTCGGTCTGACTGCGCGGGTTCTTGCGCGTCGTGTAGTAGAACCCCGTACCCGCCGAGCTGACGAGCTTGATCAGGATGCTGTTGGCCTTGGCCATCTTGTTCGCTCGGCTGTTTTATTGTCGCGGACGGGCGACATTACCGCGTGGTTGCGGGCTGTCAAGCGGCGGGGCGGCATGGCGTCCCGCCGCTTGAGGCATTGCCGGCAGCCGCTCAGGCGTCTTCGAGCAGCACGAGGTCGCCGTTCGCGTCGAGGCCGATGCCGTGGCTCCGCCCCTCCTCGATGGTCTCCTCGGGCCAGTGAACCTTGCCCGGATCGGTGCCGCCCACCACCGCCAGCATGAGCGCCGTCCCGTCGCCCGCGTTGCGGAAGCCCCGGCTCGCGCCGATGGGGACCGAGACCGTGTCGTAGGGCTCGAGCACGACCTCGTGGCGCTGGCCGTCGCTGTTCTGCCAGTAGATGCCCCACTTGCCGGTGAGCGGGATGAACACCTCGTTGGTCTCGTGAATGTGCAGCGAGGCGCCCTTGCCGGGCTCCGCCTTGATCAGCCCGACATTGAAGTCGCGGTTGTCACTGATCGGCGGCTGGAGTTCCTTGTCCTCGACCACGCCGCGGCCGATGATGTTGTAGATGTCCCGCTCGTAGCCCGGGATCAGCGCATCCACGAACGCGTGCGCGCTCGACTTCAGGTCCTTGAAGCGCGCGACCCGCTCGCTCTCCATGTACTCAGGCGTGACGTCGATCCGTTCCACCATGGCGTCGCTCCTTGCTGGTGCGCACCGCTCGGCGCCGGTGGGGCCGGGGGCCCGGTTCCGCGCTAGTATAGCTCGGTGCGGTAGTTCTCCTCGACGAACTCATCGGTCTCCTTGACCGTTTCCTCCGTGGGCGGCTCTTCCGGCGGCGCGGTCTGCTCCAGGATCATGCGGCCGAGGGACGGCAATTCGCGGCGGTTCTGCCTGCTCTCCTCGTCCCAGAGCCGCGAGCGCTTGAACGCCTTGGCGCAGTGCAGGAAGGCCTCCTGGACCTCGACCATGATCCCGACCTTCGGCTCCTTGCCGTTGACGACTGCGGCCTCCGCCAGCTTGTCGTCCCGGACGATCGTCGCCTTGCCGTTCACGCGCAGCGTGTCGTCGAAGCCGGGGACGAGGAAGAGCAGCCCGACGTTCGGGTTCTCGATGATGTTGGTCATCGTGTCGAGACGGTTGTTGCCGGGCCGGTCGGGAATGAAGATCGTGTTGTCGTCCAGAATCTGGACGAATCCGGGTGGGTCGCCGCGCGGCGAGACGTCGGCGCGGCCGCTCTCGCCGCTGGTGCCGATGCAGAGGAACGGCGAGCGCTCGATGAACGCCTTGCAGTGCTTGTCCAGCGAGGGGATGCACTTCTTCGTCGAGATGTCCATGGTCTCGCCCATGGTCTCGCGCAGGTCGGCTTCTTCCCGGTAGGTCCGTCCCTGTTCTTGCCCGTCCATGACGTCAAGCTCCCCGTGCGGTCGGCGGATCGAAAAGAGTAGCAAAGCATGGCCGCCAAAGCACGGCCGATCCGCCCGGTTCCGTCCAGGTGGTCTCAGATAGCTCGGAAGGCCGTCGCGAGACGGCGTGGAAGCAAGCACACGAAATATTCTAGACGATTCTGCTTGCTAATGTGATAGCAAGCATCTATTCTCCGCCTTCAGCAAGCATGGAGGCGGAGAAATGCCATCCACACCGCAGAGTAAAGGCGGGAAGGCGCGGGCCATGCGGCTCAGCAAGAGACAGCGGTCGGACATTGCTCGGCGAGGCGCCCAAGAGCGATGGGCAAAGGCCAATCAGTTGCCGAAGGCGACTCATGGATCAGCGGATCGGCCCCTGCGTATTGGGGACGCGGAAATCCCATGTTACGTCCTCGAGAATGGTACTAGAGTGTTGTCTCAACGGGGCACATTGGGAGGGCTCAGGCTTTCTCGTGGTTCCAGTAGCGGCTCTGGTGGTGATCGGCTAGCCAGCTTTGTCCGAGGAAAGGGCATTTTGCCCTTTGTCTCCAGTGAGTTACTGGCGGTGATCGAAAGCCCTATTCGTTTCCGGCATTCTAGGGGTGGCGGCACGGCCTTCGGTTACCCGGCGACAATTCTGCCAGACATATGTGATGCAGTGCTTGCGGCTCGTAATGCAGGGGCATTACAGAAACAGCAGCTACGTGTTGCGCAACAGTGTGAAGAACTTGTACGCGGCTTCGCAAAGGTTGGAATTGTAGCACTAGTAGATGAAGTTACGGGATACCAGGAAGATCGTGACAGAGATGAACTTCACCGCATATTGGCACTGTATCTGGCTGAAGAACGACTTGCATGGGCAAAGAGGTTCCCTGACGAGTTCTATAAGCAGATTTATCGCTTAAAAGGTTGGGTATGGCCGCCCAAGGGTCGCGCCAAGCCACAAGTGCTCGGTCACATCACAAACGAAATCGTCTATGACCGCTTGCCTCCTGGCGTCCTGGACGAGCTGCAGAAGCGCAACCCGACACAGGAACAAACCAAGAGGAGGAGATGGCGGCACCATCAATTCCTATCTCAGGATTTCGGTCAACCCGACTTGCGCGATCACCTTCTCCAAGTCATTGCAGTGATGCGGGTTTCCCGGACATGGAGTGGCTTCAAGCGTTCGTTCGATGAAGCGTTTCCCAAACCAGGAACTCAGATCGAGATGACTCTCGATGAGGAAAATAATGAATTGACACCATAGTCGAAGATCTGGTGCGGATCATAGACGAACGGGCACGTAAGCCTAGCCCGCGTGGCGCCGATCGCGAGCGTAAGATTTCAAAATGATGCACCACTCCTGAATTCATGTCACTTTGCGCATGAACCCCTTTACCGGAGACGCATGACGGCCGCGCCGGCCTGTGGCATCTATCGGGCGTCCGCCTCCTGCATCGATTCGCGGTGGTATCGCCATGACACACGCCGATTTCGTTCACTTGCGTGTCCGTTCCGCCTATTCGCTGCTGGAGGGCGCGGTCAGGCTCGACGGTCTGGTCGAGACCTGCCGGGACTGGCGGATGCCTGCCGCCGCCATCGCCGATCGCGGCAACATGTTCGGCGCGCTGGCCTTCTCGGAGGCATGCAGGGAGGCGGGCGTGCAGCCCATTGTCGGCTGCGACCTCGCCATCGGCACGCGGAGCGACCAGCCCGGCGCGCAGGCGCGCGCGGTCTCCTGGCTTCTCCTGCTCGCGCAGGACGAGACCGGCTACCGCAACCTGATGGCGCTGACCAGCGAGGCCTTCATCCAGGGCGGCGCCGGCGGGCAGCCGCTCGTCACGCTCGACGAGCTGGCCGCGCGGGCCGATGGCTTGCTGGCGCTCACGGGCGGGCCTGCCGGCCCGGTCGGGCGCCTCCTCCTGGACGGCCAGCTCAAGGCCGCGCGCGCGCTCCTGGCACGACTCGGGACGATCTTTCCCGGCCGGCTCTACGTCGAGCTGATGCGCCACGGTCTCGCGGAGGAGGAGCAGATCGAGGGGCACCTGGTCGCGCTCGCCGACGCGCTCGATCTGCCGCTGGTCGCGACCAACGACGTCTACTTCCTTCGCGCCGCGATGTACGAGGCCCACGACGCCCTGCTCTGCGTCGCGCAGAACAGCCACGTGGACGACGAGAACCGCCGCCGCCTGACGCCGCAGCACTTCTTCCGCCCGGCGGACGAGATGCGCGCGCTCTTCGCCGACCTGCCGGAGGCCGTGGACAACACTGTGGTGGTCGCCCGGCGCTGCGCCGTCATGGCGCCGGAGCGGAAGCCGATTCTGCCGGTCTTCCCGACCGCCGCCGATGCGAGCGAGGCCGACGCGCTCCGGACCCAGGCCGAGAAAGGCCTGGAGCGCCGCCTCGCAGCCGAGGTCCTGGGCGACGGCACGGACGCCGCGGCCCGCGAGGCCGCAGCCGCGCCCTACCGGGAGCGGCTCGCCTACGAGCTTGGCGTCATCATCGAGATGCAGTTCGCGGGCTACTTCCTCATCGTGGCCGACATCGTGCGCTGGGCACGGGGGGAGGGCATCCCCGTCGGCCCCGGCCGCGGCTCGGGCGCGGGCTCCGTGGTGGCCTGGGCGCTCACCATCACCGATCTCGACCCGCTCCGCTTCGGCCTCCTGTTCGAGCGCTTCCTCAACCCCGAGCGCGTGTCGATGCCGGACTTCGACATCGACTTCTGCCCGGAGCGCCGCGACGAGGTCATCGACTACGTGTGCCATCGCTACGGCGAGGACCGCGTCGCCCAGATCATCACCTTCGGAAAGCTCCAGGCCCGCGCCGTGCTCCGCGATGTCGGCCGCGTGCTCGGCCTCGGCTACGGCCGCGTCGACCGGCTCTGCAAGCTGGTCCCCTACAATCCTGCCAACCCAGTGACGCTGCAGCAGTCGCTCGACACCGAGCCCCGCTTCGCTGCCGAACGCGACAACGATTCGGCGGTGGCCCGCCTGATCGAGATATCGCTCCAGCTCGAAGGGCTGTACCGCCACGCGTCCACCCATGCCGCGGGCATCGTGATCGGCGACCGGCCGCTCAGCGAGCTGGTCCCCCTCTATCGCGATCCGCGCTCCGAGATGCCGGCGACCCAGTTCTCGATGAAGTACGCCGAGATGTCCGGGCTCGTGAAGTTCGACCTGCTGGGCCTGAAGACGCTCACCGTGCTTGACCATGCAGGCGCGATCCTGCGCGAAGCAGGCGTCCCGATCGACCTCGCTGCGCTTCCGCTCGACGACGCGGCCACCTACGAGATGCTGGGGCGGGGCGCAGCGATGGGCGTCTTCCAGCTTGAGAGTGCCGGCATGCGGGACGCGCTCCGCAGCCTCAAGCCGGACTGCATCGAGGACATCATCGCGCTCGTCGCCCTCTATCGCCCGGGCCCGATGGACAACATCCCCCGCTACATCGCCTGCAAGCACGGCCGCGAGAAGCCGGACCACCTGCACCCGATGCTGGCCGGCATCCTCGAGGAGACGTTCGGCGTCATCATATACCAGGAGCAGGTGATGGAGATCGCCAAGGTCCTGGCCAACTACAGCCTGGGCGGCGCCGATCTCCTGCGCCGCGCGATGGGCAAGAAGATCAAGTCGGAGATGGACGCCCAGCGGGAGACGTTCGTGAAGGGCGCGCTCGACAACGACGTGTCGCGGGCCGATGCCAGCCGCATCTTCGATCTCGTCGCGAAGTTCGCCGGCTACGGCTTCAACAAGTCCCACGCCGCGGCCTACGCGCTGGTGGCCTACCAGACCGCCTACCTCAAAGCCAACCACCCGGTCGAGTTCCTGGCGGCCTCCATGAGCCTCGAAATCAACAACACCGACCGGCTCGAGCTGTTCCGGCGGGAGCTGGAGCGCCTCGGCATTGCCCTGCTGCCGCCGGACATCAACGCGTCCCGGGCGACGTTCTCCGTCGAGAGCCAGGCGGACGGGACCAAGGCGATCCGCTACGCGCTCGGCGCGATCAGGAACGTCGGCGTACAGGCGATGGTGGCCCTGGCCGACGAGCGGGCCGGGAACGGGCCCTATCGCGATGCCTTCGACTTCGCGAGCCGCATCGACCCGCACCAGATCAACCGCCGCCTGATCGAGAACCTGGCGAAAGCCGGCGCCTTCGACAGCCTCACGACGAACCGCCGGCAGATGGCGGACGGCGCCGAGATTCTTCTCGCCTTCTCCAATGCGGCCCAGCTCTCGCGCACGCAGGCGTCGCTCTTCGATGGCGGCGATGCCTCGCTGGCGCCCCGGCCCGCCCTGCCGGAACAGGAGGACTGGGACGTGAACGCGCGGCTGGCAGCCGAGCAGGAGGCGGTGGGCTTCTACCTCTCCGCCCACCCGCTCGATTCCTACGCGGACGCCCTCGAAGGGCTCTCGGCCACTCCGTCGGCCCAGGTGGCGCAGCAGGTCGCGACCGGCATCACGCGCTTCCGCCTGGCCGGAGTCGTGCTCTCCGTCAGAGAGCGCGGGCCGGGCTCGCAGCGCTACGCCTTCATCCAGCTTTCCGACCCGAGCGGCAGCTTCGAGGTCGCGGCCTTCCGCGAGACCTACGGCGACGGGCGCGACGTGCTGGAGCCCGGCCGGGCCGTCCTGGTCACAGCCCAAGCCCGCAAGGAGGGCGACGACGTCAAGCTCTCCGCCCAGAGCTTCGACGATCTCGACGCGCGGCTTTCGCGCAACCTGTCGGGCCTTGCGGTGCACGTGCAGGGCACGGAGGCCCTTGAGCCGCTGGCCGCGCTTCTCGCGAAGCGGCAGGAGGGCAGCGGGCGCATCGCGCTCTTCGTCGAGACCGGCGAGGCCGGCACGGTCGAGATCGAGCTACCCGGCGCCTACGCGCTCAGCCCCTCCCTCGGCGGCGAGATCGGCGCCCTCGGCGGCGTCTCCGCCGTCCGCGAAGTTCAGGCTTCACGGCCCGCCTGAGACGAAGCGCGGGCCTTGCGCGCAGGGGGCGGCGGCGTTATCAAGCGCCCACCTGCAACGTGCAGGAATTCACACGCGGAAGACGGCTCGCAGGCGTTGCGTGCCGGTCCGGTGCCCGGCCCAGGCGGGGCATAATCCGCGGAGGAGGAACCGGAGAAAGGAAAGCCAATGGCTTTGCCAGAATTCAGCATGCGCCAGCTCCTCGAAGCCGGCGTGCATTTCGGGCATCAGACGCGGCGCTGGAACCCGAAGATGCGCCCCTACCTGTTCGGCGCGCGGAACGGCGTTCACGTCATCGATCTGGAGCAGACGGTGCCGCTCCTTCACCAGGCGCTGGTCTCATTGCGCGACGTGGCGGCGGGCGGCGGGCGCATCCTCTTCGTCGGCACCAAGCGGCAGGCGTCCCGGCCCATCGCCGAGACCGCCAAGCGCTGCGGCCAGTATTACGTCAACCACCGCTGGCTGGGCGGGATGCTGACCAACTGGAAGGCGATCTCCGGCTCGATCAAGACGCTCGCCGATCTCGAAGCGACGCTCGCTGACGAGGCCGCCGGCCTCACCAAGAAGGAAATGCTGCAGCTCGTCCGCCGCCGCAACAAGCTCGACCTCGCGCTCGGCGGCATCCGCGACATGGGCGGCGTGCCGGACATGCTGGTGGTCATCGACACCAACAAGGAAGACATCGCGATTCTCGAGGCGCGCAAGCTCGGTATCCCGGTGGTCGCGATCATCGACAGCAATTGCGATCCCGATCTCATCACCCATCCCGTTCCCGGCAACGACGACGCGATCCGCGCGATCAACCTCTACTGCGACCTGTTCGCGCGCGCGGTCATCGACGGCCTGCAGGAGGAGCTGGCCGCCTCGGGCGCCGACATCGGCGCTGCCGAAGAAGGGCTGGCCGAGGACCTGCCGTCCACCGAGGGCGAGGCGGCCGAAGCGGCCGAGGCGACCGACGAGAGCGCGGAGGCGAGCGCCGAGGCGCCGGCCAATGGCGATTCGGCTTCGGAGGCCCCTGCCGCCGCCCCCGCTGAGACCGAGGCGGCAGCGGCGGACGCGCAGGATGCGCCGCCAGCAGCGGACGCGGCCGAGGGCGGTGGCGAAGAACAGACGGCGGGCGCCTGAGCGCGCCTCGGACCGGGGAGTAGAGAACGATGGCTCAGATTACTGCCGCGCTGGTGAAGCAGCTCCGCGACAAGACCGGCGCCGGCATGATGGATTGCAAGAAGGCGTTGACCGAGACCGAGGGCGAGCTGGAAGCCGCGGTCGACTGGCTGCGCAAGAGCGGTCTCGCCCAGGCCGCCCGCAAGGCCGGCCGCACCGCCGCGGAAGGGCTGATCGGGATGGCGACGGCGCCCGGCAAGGCGGCGATGGTCGAGATCAACGCCGAGACGGATTTTGTGGCACGGAACGCCGACTTCCAGGCGGTCGTGCGCGGGGTCGCCGGAATCGCGCTGGACTGCGGGGGCGATCTCGAGCGCCTCTCGGCAGCGCCCTATCCGGGCACCGGCCGCACGGTGGCCGAGGAGATCACCAACCTCGTCGCCACCATCGGCGAGAACATCCGGCTGCGGCGCACGGTCGTCCTCTCGACGCCTGCGGGCGTCGTCGGCGACTACATCCACATGCCCACGGCGGACGGCCTGGGGCGCCTCGGCGTGCTGGTCGCCGTGGCCTCCGATGCGCCCGCAGACGGCCTCGAGCGTCCCGTCCACGAGCTTGCCATGCACATCGCCGCCGCGAGCCCGCAGGCGGTCTCCCGCGACTCGCTCGACCAGTCGATGGTGGAGCGCGAGCGCGCCGTCCTCGCGGAGCAGGCGCGGGCCGAGGGCAAGCCCGAGAAGATCATCGAGAAGATGATCGAGGGCAGGCTGCGCAAGTTCTTCGAGGAGGTCGTTCTCCTGGAGCAGACCTGGGTCATCGACGGCGAGACCAGGGTGAAGGCGGTGCTGGAGCAGCTTTCCGGCTCGCTGGGCACGTCCGTCGCGGTGAGCGGCTTCGTCCGCTATCAGCTCGGCGAAGGGATCGAGCGGGAGAGCAAGGATTTTGCCGCCGAAGTCGCCGCGCAGCTCGAGTCCTGAAGCGCCGCCACCCATGCGAGCGAGCCCGCGATGACCGCCTCTCCCCGATACAAGCGCATCCTCCTGAAGATATCCGGGGAGGCGCTGCGGGGAGACGCCCCTTACGGCATCGACGGCGAGGCGGTTGATCGGCTCGCGGGCGAGATCGCCGAGGTTCACGATCAGGACGTGGAGGTCTGCGCCGTGGTCGGCGGGGGCAACATCTTCCGCGGCTCGTCGGACGCCGCCGCCGGCATGGAGCGGGCGACCGCCGACTACATCGGCATGCTGGCGACGGTGATGAACGCGGTCGCGATGCAGCACGCCCTCGAGAAGCGCGGCAAGGCGACCCGGGTGCTCTCCGCGCTCCCCATCGCGCCGGTCTGCGAGCCCTACATCCGCCGGCGCGGGCAGCGCCACCTGGAGAAGGGGCGGATCGTCCTCTTCGCGGGCGGCACCGGCAATCCCTTCTTCACCACCGATACCGCCGCCGCGTTGCGGGCTGCGGAGATGGGCTGCGACGCGCTGCTCAAGGGCACCAAGGTCGACGGCATCTACGCCGCCGATCCCGAGGTCGTCGCCGGCGCCGAGCGCTTCGAGCGGCTCTCGTATCTGGAGGTGCTGTCCAAGGACCTGAAGGCGATGGACGCGTCGGCGATCTCGCTGGCGCGGGAAAACGACATTCCGATTGTGGTATTCTCCATCCGCGAGAAGGGCGGGCTCGCCGCCGTGCTGGCAGGCGACGGACCCTTCACCGTCATCTCTGACTAGGGCTGTCGCGATGGCTGATCCCGATCTCGATGACCTGGAACGCCGCATGAAGGGCGCCGTCGAGGCCCTGCGGAGGGAGCTGGGGGGGCTCAGGACCGGGCGGGCGTCGCTGAGCCTGCTCGAGCCCATCGTCGTCGAGGCCTACGACACCGAGATGCCGCTCAACCAGGTCGCGACCATCAACATCCCCGAGCCCCGCATGCTCTCGGTCCAGGTCTGGGACAGGACGCAGGTGAAGGCGGTCGAGAAGGCGATCCGCTCCTCCGACCTCGGGCTCAATCCTATCGTCGACGGCCAGTCGCTCCGCATCCCCATTCCCGAGCTGAACGAGGAGCGCCGCCGCGAACTCGCCAAGGTTGCCGCGAAGTATGCCGAGCTGGCGAAGGTGGCCGCGCGCAACGTGCGGCGCGACGGCATGGATCAGCTCAAGAAGATGGAAAAGGCGGGCGAGCTCGGCGAGGACGAATCGCGGCTCTGGGCGGCGGAGATCCAGGAGATGACCGACGGGTTCGTCAAGACGATGAGCGAGATGTTCGACGCCAAGGAACGCGAGATCATGCAGGTCTGAACATGGCGCTCGCGCGGTCATTCGCCGACCGGCAGGACCCCTCCCTGCACGTCGGCATCATCCTCGACGGTAACGGGCGCTGGGCGCGGGCGCGGGGGCTGCCGAGAAAGGCGGGGCACCGGCGCGGCGCCGAGGTCGTCCGCGAGGTCCTGAAGGGCTGTTCCAGCCGCGGCATCCGCTACCTCACCATCTACGCGTTCTCGTCCGAGAACTGGAAGCGCCCCCAGGGCGAGGTCGCGGACCTCATGGGGCTTCTCCGCCTCTACCTTCGGCGCGAGGTCGCGGACCTGCGCGGCAACGGGGTCCGCATCGCCTTCATCGGCGACCGTTCCCGGCTGAGCAGGGAGATCAACGCCCTCATCACCGAGGCCGAGGAGAGCACCCGGCACAACGCCACGCTCACGCTCACGGTCGCCGTCAACTATGGCGGGCGCCAGGAGATCGTTGATGCGGTGCGCCGCATCGCCGAGCAGGTCCGGGACGGCGATCTCGACGCCGACGAGGTTTCGGAAGAGACGATCCAGCGGCACCTTCAGACCCGCGACCTGCCGGACCTCGATCTGGTGATCCGCACCAGCGGCGAGCAGCGCCTCAGCAACTTCCTGCTGTGGCAGTCGGCCTACACGGAGCTGGTGTTCGTGCCGACGCTCTGGCCCGACTTCACGCTCGATCACCTGGACGAGGCGATTGGCGAGTTCCAGCGCCGCGAGCGGCGCTACGGCGGGGCCCGCAGCTAGCCGGGGTTTCTCTCCTCGCCCATGACCGGACGGGCTGGCCGGCATTTCTCGAACGGATGGCAGGATCGCCCCATGACCGAAGACCTGATCGCCCGCGACGGGCGCACCATCGCCGATATCGAGCGGATTCGCTTCTTCCCGGCGACCACCGTGGGGGGCGAGGGCTCCTACGTGATCGAGGAAGGCGGCCGGCGCGTGCTCGACTTCAGCGCCTCGTGGGGCGCGGCCAGCCTCGGCTACGGCCACCCGGCGGTGGCCGGCGCGGTGAGCGAGGCCGTGCGCAACATGGGCGCGATCAGCCTCGCCTCCTGCGCCGTGGGCGCTGCCGTCGAGCTGGCCGAGGACCTGCTGGCGCACTTCCCGGACGACCGCGAGCGGCGGGTCTGGTTCGGCCACGCGGGCTCCGACGCCAACGACGCCGTCGTGCGCCTGATCGAGGCCGCATCGCCCCGGCGCGGCATCCTCTCCTTCGTCGGCGCCTACCACGGTGGAAGCGCCGCCTCGATGTCGGTCTCGGGCCACAGCTCCCAGACCCATGCGCCGGCGCGCCCCGGTCTCACCCGGCTGCCCTATCCCGACCCCTACCGCCCGCAGTTCGCGCCTGACCTGGTGGCCGGCGCTCTCGACGACCTGGACCGGCGCTTCGAGAGTGAGCTTGATCCTGACCAGATCGCCGCCGTCTTCATCGAGCCCATCCAGTCCGACGGCGGCGTCATCGTCCCGCCCGCCGGCTTCTTCAAGGGCCTGGAGGAGCGCTGCCGCGCGCACGGCATCCTGATCGTGGTGGACGAGGTCAAGGTGGGGATGGGGCGCACCGGCCTCTACCATGCCTTCGAGGCGGACGGCCTCACACCTGACATCGTCGTCTACGGCAAGGGCCTCGGCGGCGGGCTGCCGATCTCGGCCGTGGTCGGCCCGGCGGAGCTGATGAACTTCCAGCCCGCCTTCGCCATCATGACGGCAGCCGGCAACCCCGTGTGCGCCGCCGCCGCCCGCGCCGTGCTGCGCACCATCGGGGAAGAGAACCTGACGGCGAACGCGGCCCGCATGGGCGAGCATCTGATGGCGGGGCTGGCGCGGCTCGCCCAGCGTCATGCGCTCATCGGCCACGTGCGCGGGCGCGGCCTCACCGTCGGCGTCGAGCTTGTCCGCGACCCGGCGAGCAAGGAGCCCGCAAGCGCCGAGACCGCGAAGGTCGCCTTCCGCGCCCACCAGCTCGGTCTGGTCTTCTACTACGTCGGCATGCAGTCCAACGTGCTCGAGCTGACCCCGCCGCTCACCATCTCCGAAGACGAGATCGACGAGGGCCTCGCCATCCTCGACCGGGCATTGGAGGACGTGGCAGCAGGCCGCGTCCCCGACGAAGACGTGGCCGCCTTCGCCGGCTGGTAGCGGCGCCAATCAAACCGGCGCGCAGGTCCTGATGCTGGCCTCGGCCATCTCCTTGGCGTTGGGGCCGGTTGCCATCGGCGCGATCATCGGCAGGTCGATGCCGGACGCGTGGTAGGCCGCGATCCGCTCGCGGCAGCGCGCGGGCGCGCCCGCGATGCAGACCGAATCGATATGCGCGTCGCTCACCGCCCGTATCGCGGCCTCGCGGTCGCCCTCGGCCCAGGCCGCCGCGACCGCCGCCGCCTCTTCGCCGAAACCCTGGTCCACCGCCACCCGGTTGTAGCGGGGGAAGAAGCCAGTATACATGGCGACGCCCGGCCTCAGCGCATCGAACGCGTCGGCCGGATTCTCGGCCGCTGCGGTCGGGATGAGGGAGGTGACCTCCACCGCCCCGGGATCGCGCCCCGTTCTCCCCGCGCCCGCGGCGATGTGCCGGCGCGCCTCGGCGCCGGAATCGAGCGTGGTGAAGACCATGATCAGGCCGTCCGCCTCTTCGCCGCAGACCCCCATCATCTTGGGAAAGACGCCGGAAAAGTAGATCGGCAGGCTGGGGCGGAACGGCTCGAACCATAGCTCGTAGTTCTCGATCGTCACCGTCTCTCCCTGGTAGGAGACCCGGCCGTCCCGCAACAGGCGGCGCACGACCTCGGCGGTCTCTCGCACCCGCGTCACCGGCTTGGCGTAGGGCACCCCGTGCTCCGGCTCGACCTGGACCTTGTGGCTGGAGCCCAGGCCCAGGATGAAGCGTCCGCCCGAGAGCTGATCCACCACCGCCGCCGACATCGCGATGGTGGGCGCCGAGCGCACGAAGACGCTCGAAATGCAGGTGCCGAGCCTGACTCTCTCGGTCTGCGCCGCGATCGCCGAGAGAATCGCGAACTGGTCCCCGCCGTGGCCCTCCGTCATCCACACCGAATCGTAGCCGAGCGATTCGGCGAGCTGCGCGCACTCGACGATCTCGGACGCGTTCAACCCCGCCGAGAACGCCACGCCGACCCTGCCCATGCCTCATTCCCCTCGGCTGTCCGGTTGCCACGCGCCGGCACCGATCGTACAGAGGGCGAGGTGCAAATCCAAACGCGCCCCGGCCAAGCGCGCGGCTCAGCCGAACGGGAGCCGGTGGAGCGGCGGAGAGCAGGGAGATCTGGCACATGGGCGGATACCTGATTAGCGGCGGGCGGCTGCTCGACGGGACCGGGGCGGCGCCGGCGGACGGCGTCTCGGTGCTGGTCGACGGCAACCGCATCCGCAGGATCGGTCCGGACCGGGAGATCGCGGCCGCGGCCGAGACCCTCGGCGGCTACCGGACGATCGACGCCGCCGGCCGCACGGTCATGCCCGGCATGATCGACGGCCACTGCCATATCTCCTACGGCGACATCCTGTCGTTCGAGGAGCTGGACCTCTACGCGGGCGTCGAGTACCGCACGCTGCGCGCCGCCAACAACGCGCGCAAGGTGCTGCGTGCCGGCGTCACCGCGTTCTCCGACCCCGGCTCCACCTGGAACATCTCGGTCGCCGTTCGCGACGCCGTCAACGCGGGCCTGATCGAGGGGCCGCGCATGGCCTCGGCCGGGCGCTACATCACCACGTACAACGCGATCGGCTCGCCCTGGCCCTCGTGGATGGAGCACCCGAAGTCGTCGTTCGCCGTGCTCTGCAACACGCGTGAGGAGATGGTCACGGAGGCCCGCCGAGAGATCAAGGAAGGCGTCGATATCGTGAAGGTCGCGGGCGACGGCGACGTGCTGACCGGCGAGGCGGAGCTTGCCGGCAGCATCGGCCTGGACGACCTCTGCGCCATCGCCGAGGTCACCCATCGCCTCGGCAAGGTCTGCACCATCCACGCGCGCTCGGGCCGCGCGGCCGCCGACGCCATCCGCGCCGGCTTCGACTGGATCATCCACGGCTCCTACATGTCCGAAGACGACCTCGACGTTCTCTTCCGCAACCCCACGCCGCTGATCCCGACCTTCTCCCTGCTCGCCAACACGCTCGACTGGGGCCCCGATCTCGGCTGCTCCGCCTTCATCCTCGACGCCTACAAGGAGGAGGTCGAGCGCCTCGCCGCCGTCGTCCGTCGCGCCCATGCGGAAGGCATCACCATCATCGCCGGCACCGACAGCGGCCAGGGCTCCGTCCCCTACGGCGAGTGGCACGCTCGCGAGATGGAGCACCTGATGACCTACGGCGGGCTCGGCGCGATGGACGCGATCCGCGCGGGCACCGCCAACGCGGCGCTCACGCTCGGCATGGAAGACGAGATCGGCACGCTGGAGGAAGGCAAGCTCGCCGACATCCTGGTGGTGGACGGCGACCCGCTGGCCGACATCGCCGTGCTGCAGGACAGGAGCCGGCTTGCCGTCGTCATGAAGGACGGCGCGGTCGTGGACACCGAGGCGCCCATTCCCGAGCCCGCGCGCTACAACTGGGAAAAGCCCATGCTCTACTGGCAGGACCCGCGGATGCCGACCCAGAGCTTCGTGCGCGAGCATGCGACCAGCAAGCCCGGCTGGATGCGGCAGGAGCGCCGCCTCGACGCGGCGGAGTAGGGGGCTGCCCCCGGCTCAGCGCCGGAGGGCGTCGGCTTCGCGCGGCGGGAACTCGGGCACGGGGCAGTCGGGCGGCGCGCCGGCCTCCTCACGGTAGTCGAAGTAGCCCCAGACGGCCCAGTGGTCGGAGAGGTCGCAGTAGTCCTCGCCCCGCACGACCGAGAACAGCGTGCGGTCCGCGAAGTCGAAGCGCGTGCGGAAGATCATGGGGCAGTTGCTGCTGTACGTGGGCGCGCGCCAGCCCTTCTTGGCCACGATGTAATCCACGTAGCCGTTGCCGCGCCGCGCCCAGTCGCTGCGCGTCTCGCGCGTGTAGCGGTGGCCGCGAAAGGCCGGCGCCAGCGCGCCCAGCGGCTCGTCCTCCAGCAGGCTCTCGAAATCGTGCCAGAGGACGTTGAAGTCGCCGCCGACGATGACGGGCTCGCCGTGCGGAATTCCCGACTCGCCCTCGATGAACCGCCGGATGGCGTGGAACTGCTCTGCCTTCGCCGCGCGCTGCCTGCCGCCCCAGCCGAACTGCGCGTGGGTGCCGATCACGTGGTAGCGGGCGCTGCCCTTGTCGATCCGCGCGTAGATGAAGCCCTTGGCGGCGTTGCAGTCGCGCTCGACGCAGTCGGCGAAAACCCATTCCCTGGCGGCTCCGATGGGGTGCTTGCTCGCGATGAGCACGCCGCCGTCCTCCTCGAACCAGGTGTCGCCCTCGCCGCCGCGCGGCGCGTCTCCTTCCGCCAGGGGCTGCTCGTAGGCCACGCCCTTCTCGCAGCTCCAGCCGGCACGGCAGGCGCTGCCGAGGATGCGCGTCATGTGGACGAAACCCTGCTGCCTGAGCCCGTCGAGCAGCGTCGCGCGCGCGCCGTCGTCGTAGGCTTCCGACAGGATGACAACGTCGTAGGGGGCGAGAAACGGCGGGATGCGCTCCGCCCGCTCCTCCTGCGCGATCGCGAACCGCTCGCCCAGGAAGGGAACGTCCCGCACGTGCGAGGGCAGCAGGTAGACGTTGTAGGCGAGGACGCTCAGCACCTCGTCGGAGTCCGCTGGCACCGGCATGTGGTTGATGCCCGGCCCCTCGCACTCGCGGCCCGCCGCCGCGCCGCTCGCGAGCCAAAGCGCCGCCATCAGAAACAAGGCAAACGCCCCGCCGGCCTTCGTACCCAAACGCGCGCCTCCCGTCCCGCTTCGAGATCGGTACGAGAGTCCGCCACCGCACGCGCTCGTGCAAGCACCGCGCCTTCAAGCGATAGCCGTGGAACGCGTGGTGCTGGTATGGTCGCGCCGCCGATCACGCGGCGGACGGACGATTGAGAGCGCGCTAAGGAGGCACGGCTCGTGGCGGACGCAGAGGCTTGGCGCGACCATCTCCCCCTGGCCCATCGCCTTGCCGATGCGTCGGGCGCGGTCATTCGGCGCTATTTCCGCCAGTCTCTCGCGATAGACGACAAGGACCACGTCGAAGGCTACTCGCCGGTGACGGTGGCGGACCGGGAGGCGGAAGCCGCGATCCGCGCGCTGATCGAGCAGGAGTGTCCCGATCACGGCATTCTCGGCGAGGAGTACGGGCACGAGCGGCCAGACGCCCGCTTCACCTGGGTCATCGACCCGATCGACGGTACCAAGGCCTTCATCACCGGGATGACGACCTGGGGCACGCTGATTGCGCTGCAGGATCGCGGCCGCGGCATCGTCGGCGTGCTGGACCAGCCGTTCCTCGGCGAGCGTTTCGTCGGCCACGGCGCGGGCGCCTTTCTGGGCGAGCGCCGCCTCGCCACGCGCGCCTGCCCGCAGCTCGACGGGGCGGTCCTCTACGCCACCGAGCCCGACATGTTCTCGCCGGCCGAGCGCGCCGCGTTCGATGCGCTGGGCGCGCGGGTGCGGCTCCGCCGTTTCGGCGCGGACTGCTACGCCTACGCGATGCTCGCCGCCGGCTTCATCGACCTGGTGGTCGAGGCCAGCATGAACATCTGGGACATCGCGGCGCTGATCCCCATCGTCGAAGGCGCCGGCGGCCGCGTGACGGCCTGGGACGGCGGCCCCGTCGGCGCGGACGGCCGCACGCTTGCGGTCGGCGATCCTGCGCTGCACGAGGCGGTGCTGGAGGTTCTGGCGCAGGCCGACAACCCCGAAGATGTCTGAATGCGTGCGGACGGCAACCTGACCGACCGCGTCAGGGGTCGACACGCGGCCATCGAAGTAGTGTATCGTGCATCGGCTCACGATGCGACGGTCGGATGAAGATCGTACACCGCGGGCTACGGCGGCTTTATGAGCGAGGTGATGCCCGGCAATTGGACTCCCGCTTGGTGCCGAGGCTTCGACGAATCCTGCTCATGCTGGACGAGGCAGCGGAACCGCATCATATGAATCTGCCCGGCTTGCGGTTGCATCCTCTCAAGGGGAACCGGGCCGGTCAGTGGAGCGTGTCGGTGTCAGGAAATTGGCGCATCGTGTTCCGCTTCGCCGATGGTGACGTGGTGGATGTGGATCTGGTCGACTATCACTGAAGAAGGAGCTGACGTATGGCTATGTACGACCCCCCGCATCCAGGCGAGATCATCCGCGACGCAGTTCGCGCAGAGGGATGGACGGTGTCCGAGGCAGCCGCGCGGCTCGGCGTCACCCGGAACACGCTGTCGCGCGTATTGAACGGCAAGGCGGGCGTGTCGCCGCGAATGGCTCTGGCTCTCGAGCGGCTAGGCTGGAGCGACGCCGGTCATTGGGTGCGGATGCAGGGCGCCTACGATCTGGCTCAGGCACGCGCATCGGCGGCCTGAAGACGCGTCCAGCTCTTCTGGAATGCTGTGATGCACGGCGCCGACATGCGCGGCAAGGTCTGCATCGTCACGGGCGCAAGCTCGGGCATCGGCAGGGTCGCGGCGCTCCGTCTCGCGGAGCGGGGCGCGACGGTGGTGCTCGTCTGCCGCAACGAGGAACGCGGCGCGCCCGTGCTGGAGGAGATCGAGCGGCGCGGCGGCAGCGGCACGGCAATCCTGCTGACCGCCGATCTCTCGTCGCAGCGGCAGGTGCGCGAGGCGGCGGCGGCCTTCCTCGCCCGCTTCGACCGGCTCGACGTGCTCATCAACAACGCCGGCATCGCCGGCTGGGGAGCCCGGCTCGTGACCGAGGACGGGCTGGAGACCACCTTCGCGGTCAATCATCTCGCGCCCTTCCTGCTCACCGGTCTGCTGCTCGACCGGCTGAAGGCGAGCGCGCCGGCGCGCGTGATAACCGTGAGTTCCGTAGCCCACCGAAACGTCGCCCTCGACTTCGATAACCTGCAGGGCGAGCGCCGCTATTCCGGCTTCGGCGCCTACTGCCGCTCCAAGCTCGCGAACGTGCTCTTCACCCGTGAGCTTGCGCGCCGGCTGGAAGGGACCGGCGTCACCGCGAACTGCCTGCATCCCGGCGTCGTCGCGACGGGCATCTTCCGCAACCTGCCGGGCTGGATGCGCGCGGTGCTCGTCAGCCCCCTCGTCCTCAGCCCCGAGAAAGGCGCGGACACGCTGCTCTATCTCGCCACCGCCGCGGAGGTCGCCGACGTCAGCGGGAGCTACTTCGTGCGCCGCAAGCCCGTCCGCACATCCCGCCTCTCGCGCGATCCGGCGGTTGCGCGCCGCCTGTGGGAGGCAAGCGAGGCGCTGACCGCCCCGCGCGACGCGTAGGCGGGAGGCCGCGGCGTGGTAGGGTCTCCCCGCTGCGAAGGGTCACGCACGGTCGGGGCGGGGATGGAGACGGGAAGGCGAGAGCCGCTGACGGTCGAGTGCACGCGCGGGCCTGCGGTTGAGAGCCGGCATCTGGTCGATGCCGCGCTGGTCGATCCCGCCGGGCGGCTCGTGCAGGGCTGGGGCGAGACCGACGCGGTCGTCTACCCGCGCTCGGCCATCAAGTCGGTGCAGGTCCTGCCG
>JAPPMY010000249.1:7645-20482 GCA_028818855.1 Rhodospirillales bacterium | reverse complement strand
ACATGCCGGCGACGCCCTCGATGTAGTCGCGGCCCTCCTCGTCGATGATGGAGACGCCCCGGCCCCGGGTGACGACCAGCGGCGGCGTCCGCTCCAGCGCGTCGAGATTGCCGTAGCCGTGGGCGACGTGGGCCACGTTGCGCGCGCCCAGCGAGTTCGGGTTGCTGACGGGCGCGGCGCTCTCTGCGCCGCTGCTCACGGTGGTGCTGCTTGCGTCGTCCATCACGGGGCCATCTCCGTCGCTTGGGGCCGCAGGCGGAAGCGCTCTCGCGGCTGCGCGCATACTAGCAGGCTCGCGCCGTCTTCATATCCCCCGCGCGCTGGGCGCGAGCGTGGCGAGCAGGCCGTAGTGGTCGGAGAGCGGCACCGCGTCTCCCTCCGGCACCGGCACCGCCGGCTCGTCGAGAACGATGCGCACGTCCCGCGCCTCGACAGGCTGGCCGCCGCGCGAGCGCACGAAGATGTGGTCGACCCGCCGCGCGGGACCGGAGGCGCGGCTGCGGTTGAGCGGGTTGGCCGGGTCCCACGTGCCCGGCGGGCCGAGTGAGCCGGGAACAAGGGCGGAGGCGTCGGAGAACCCGGCGGCGCCGAGGCGCTTACCGGCCGCCGCATCCGTTGCCGGGTCGCTGTTGAAGTCGCCGCCGAGCACGACCGGCCCATCGAACGGTGCGCCGGCGGCGGCGATCGCCTCGGCGATCTGCGCGCTCTTGCGGCCGGGCACACCCTGGCGGCGTCGCTTGCGAGAGGCGCCGCCGGCCGTGGCGTGGAGGTTGAGGACGCGGCAGGGGCCGAGGCCGGGCGTCCGCACCGTGCAGATCAGCATCCCGCGCGGGCCGAAGAGGCCTTCCTCGAACGTCTGCTCGGCGAACGGGGTGCACGCGGCATCCTCGATCGGGTGGCGGGAGAGGGTGAGGAGCCCGGTGCCGTAGAAGCGGGTGTCCTCGTCGATGCCCGCCGTGTGGGGGTAGAGATCGCGAAGCTCCGTCGCCAGCGCCCGCTTCACGCGCTGCGGGACCAGCTCCTGCAGCAGGACGATATCCGCGCCCAGCACGCGCAGCGCAGGGGCCAGGCGCGCGGCGCGCGGCACGACATGCGGCACGTCCTCGTAGAGCGCGGCGCCGAACAGGCGGATCTCGGTGAGACCGGTGTTGAAGGTCAGAACGCGCAGCACCGGTACGCTACGGCCCCGGCTCTGCCCGGATCACGGGCCGGGAGCTGCGGTTGACCAGGAAGAGGCCGGCGAAGAGCAGCGCCACGGCGAGGCCGATCCAGGGGCTCGGCACCTCGCCAAAGAAGAGCGCGGCCCAGCCCATGCCTGCCAGCGGGCCGATGTAGCCGTTGGTCGAGAAGAAGACCGGCCCGACCATGCGGATGACCTCCAGCCCGATCACGAAGAAGCAGGCCGTGAGCGCACCGCCGCCGATGAGCGACCAGTCGCCGGCGGTCATGGTGCCGTCGAAAAGCCACCAGCTGTCGGCGATGGCCATGACCGGCAGCAGCAGGATCGTGCTCGCGAACGCGATGCCGCAGGTGAGCGGGATCGGCTGGCTGCCGGCAGGCCGCAGGAACACCACCGTGACGCTGCCGAAGGCGTAGCAGACCGGCGAGCAGAAGGCGAGCAGCAGCCAGGGTGCCATGTCGGCGTCGGGCAGGCTCGTCCCCGGCGCCAGCACCACCAGGATTCCTGCGAGCCCGAGCAGGATGCCGCCGACGCGCAGGGCATGCACGCGGTCGATTTTGAACAGGGTCGCAAAGGCGTACGTCAGGATCGGCGAAAGCGTCAGCGTCAGCGCGACCGCGCCGGCCGGCACCCGGGGCGCGGCCAGCGCCAGCATGGTGTAGGGCAGCGCGATGCCGATGAAGCCGAAGATGAAGTAGAAGCGGAGGTAGACGGGCGTCAGATTCGGCCGCTGACCCAGGGCGAGGCCGGCGACCAGCGCGACCGTGCCCGCCCCGACCCCCTGCCAGAAGACGAAGGGAAAGACCGGAATGCCCTCGGTGATGGCGATCCGGTTGAGCGAGAAGGTCATGGCGTAGCTGCAAGCGCCGAACAGCAGCATCGCGAACGGCACCAGCCGCCCGCCGCCCTGCTCGACGGGGCTCACGGACGCCGCCCGTCACTCCGTGAGGCCGGCGGTGAGCCCGCCGTCGATGACGAGCGCGATGCCGGTGATCCACCGGGCGTCGTCAGAAGCGAGATAGACGAAGCCGTCGGCGATGTCGCGCGGCGTGCCGATACGGCCCAGCGGGGTGCGGCTCGCGCAGCGGGCGAGCGCGGAGTCCGGGTCCGGCTGGTCGGCGAGGAAGCCGTCGAACATGGGCGTATCCACGAAGCCGGGGCAGATGCAGTTGGCGCGGATACCCGAAGCCGCGCCGTCGAGCGCCATGCAGCGCGTCAGCATGATGAGCCCCGCCTTGGAGGCGACGTAGGCTGCATCCTGCGGGGCCGCGATGACGCCGGCGATGGAGGCCGTGCTCAGGATCGTGCCGCCGCCGGCCTTGGCCAGATGCGGCCAGAACGCCTTCGAGACCCGGTAGGCGCCGCTCAGGTTGATGTCGATCTCACGCTGCCAGTCGGCCTCCGAAAGCTCGGCGACGCCGCCCAGGATCGTGACGCCGGCGTTGTTCACCAACACGTCGATCCGGCCGAGCGCGGCCAGCGCCTCCTCGGCGAGCCTTGCCACGTCACCCTCGCTGGTGATGTCGGCGGTTACCGCCCGCGCAGTCCCGCCACTGGCTGCGATCGAGGCGGAGACCGCGTCCGCCCCCGCTGCGTCCCGGTCGGCGCAGACCACCGCCGCGCCTTCCTCGGCGAAGCGGAGCGCCGTCTCGCGGCCGATGCCGGATGCGGCGCCGGTGACGACCGCGTGCTTGCCGGCGAGTCTCACGGGCGCGGTGGGCGAAGCCCGCTCACGCGGGCATGGTCTCGTGTCGGCGCTGTGCGCGCTGCATCAGGATCAGCCCGATCACCGCGAACACGCTGAGGCAGATCAGGATGAAGAGGCCGAGCGCCGCCACGTAGGCCCATTCGAGGTCCTTGAAGGTGAGGTCGAGGATGTAGACGGAGATCGACTTGGTCGCCGTCCCCGGCCCGCCGCCGGTCATCACGTAGAGGATGTCGAAGATCTTGATGCACTCGATGGTGCGGATGACCAGCGCGATGATCATCACCATCTTCATGCGCGGCAGCACGATGCGCCAGAAGCGCTGCCACGCGTTGGCGCCGAGCAGCGTCGCCGCCTTCATCTGGTCCTCGGGCACGCCCACCATGCCTGCCAGCAGGATCAGGAACATCAGCGGCGTCCACTGCCAGATGTCGGCGATCATCACCGAGATCATCGCGAGCGTGCCGTCGGCCAGCCACAGGATCTCGACCTCCGTGCCGCTGATCCGGCTGAGCAGGTCGTTGATGGGGCCCGAGCTCTGGAACAGCATGAAGAACATGTAGCCGGCGACCGCGGGCACGATCATCATCGGCATCAGCATGATCGAGTAGAAGAGCCGCTTGCCCACGAACTTCTCGGCAAAGAGGATCGCGAGCCCGAGGCCCAGCAGGAACTCGATGGGCACACAGACGGCGACGATCAGGAAGGTCCGACCGATCGAGCCCCAGAGCTTCGAATCGTCGAAGAGGTCGCCGTAGTTGCCGAAGAGGTTGGCGCTCTCGTAGGCCATGTACCAGGGCGTGCCGTCGAGCGGCCCCCACCAGGTGAAGCTCACGTAGAGCTGCATCACCAGCGGGAAGGCGACGATGAAGAGTAGCAAGAGCTGAGCAGGCAGCGTCATGTAGAGCCCGAGGACCTTGCCCTGGCGCTCCAGCGGCGTGAGCACGGGCCGCCTGGATTTCGAGCCCGCCGCGCTCATTGCTTCAGCGCCCCGAAGGTGAGGCCGCGCACCAGGTACTTCTGGATCGCGATGCCGAAGACCACCGGCGGCACCACGGCGATGAGGCCGAGCGCCGCCTTGGCGCCGTACATCTGCCCGGTCATCGCCGACGAGAGCGAGTTCATGTAGACCGGGATGGTCACCCACTCCTTGCGGGTGAGCAGCAGGGCGATGACGTAGTCGCTCCAGTTCAGGATGAAGACGAAGAGCGTGGTGCTGGCGAGCGCCGCCTTCACCATCGGCAGCGTGATCTTCCAGAACACGCGGAACCAGCTGCAGCCCTCGACGAGCGCGGCCTCCTCGATTTCCCGCGGCACTTCATCGAAGAAGGTCTTCATCAGCCAGAAGGCGAAGGGCAGCGTGACGATGCCGTAGATGAGCGAGAGCCCCCACCAGGAATCCATGGCGCCGATGAAGGCCCACATGATCATCACCGGGATCATCACCGCGAGCGGCGGGAAGAGGCGGAGCTGAAGGACGCCCAGCGGCAGGTTGCGCCCGACCATGAAGCGGGAGACCGCATAGGCGCCGAGGGTGCCGGCGATGACCGCGATCGCCGTGCCGAGCAGCGCTGTCACGAGGCTGGAGAGGATCGGCCTGGTGGCGGTACGCTCATGGGTGATCGAGTAGGCGTCCGTCTCTCCCGTGAAGATGTATTCGAAATTGGCGAAGGTGGGCTCGCGCGGCAGCCAGTGCAGGTCGCCTGCGGTGGACACCCACTCGGTGTGCGGCTTGAAGGCCATCGTGGCCATCCACACCACCGGCAGGAGCGCCAGGCCCACGGCGACGAGAATCAGCGCGTAGCGCCAGAGGTGGGAGGTGTACGCTCTTTGCATCGCTAGTCAGGCCGCGCTCCCGTGCCGCTCGCGGTGCTCAGGGGCGAACGCCCGTCGCCCTGAAGCCAACACGGCCGGGAGAGGAGCGGGCGGCGCGCAGACGCTGCGCACCGCCCGCTGCGGACCGAATACTGCGATTTCCGGATCAGGCCGGGTCGATGACCGTGGACCAGCCGGACTTCGCGGCGTTGATGAGTTCGATCATCTTGTCCTCGCCCTTCTTGCGAAGGTGCTTGCGCCACGACTTCGCCGTGTTCTCCATCGCCTCCTGCGACGAAATCTCGCCGGCGAGCGCCGCGACGAGGTTCTCGCTCAGCGTGTTGTGCATCGCGAATTGGCCCGGGATGGCGATGGTGGGCACGGCGCGTGCCACGGTGCCTTCGATGATCGGCACGTGGTAGGGCTTGTAGGACTGGATGACCAGCGGGTCCTGGAAGTTGGCGAGCTGGAAGGGATCGAAGAACCCGCCCGGGTTGCCGGTCAGCAGGCTGAAGATCCGCGTCGACCCCGACCACTGCAGCCAGAGGTACGCCGCCTCCTGATACTCGCTCTGGGTCGAGACGCCGCCGTTGTTGCCGAGATAGATCGTCGACCGCCTGACGAGCTGGTCGCCGAACTGGTGGCCCGGCGGCAGGAACGAGCCCATCTTGCCGCCGATCGCGGTCTCCGAATTGTCGAGGAACTTCGGGCAGTTGGAGAAGGTGCCGAGCATGAACGAGTTGCCGTTGGCCATGTTCCCGTAATACTCGGGCCAGCTCCAGCCGAGGCCGCCCTTGTCGGACCAGTCGAGGCTCTTGACGTGCTCCTCGGTGGCCTGGATGCCGGCGTCGGTGTCGATGAGCGGGTTGCCCTCGTCATCGAACAGGTGCTGGTTGGGATTGTCCTTGCTGACGTAGCGGTTGTACCAGGTGCTGATGCCCCAGAAGTGGCTCATCATGTTGCCGTTGCCGAGCATGCCCTTCGAGGTGAAGAACTCGGCGAGCTGGTCGCACTCGCCCCATGTACGGGGCGGCCCGATCTCCCAGCCGTACGTGTCGCCAAACTCCTTCTGGTTCGCCGGGTCCTCGGTGAGATCCCTGCGATAGACCCAGACCTGGGCGTCGCCGTCGTAGCAGACGGAGCGCGGCTCGCCGCCGTACTTGTAGAGCATGTCGTAGGATTCCGGCGTCGGCATGCCGCGCTCGGGGTCGGCGAAGTCGGCGCCGTGCTTGTCGATCCACTCGCCGAGCGGCGCGATGCCGTTGGCCTCGGACAGATCGCCCATGGCCGCGTAGCCGAAGGTGTAGACGTCATAGGCCGCAGAGCCGGTGGTGACGTCCTGGATCACCTTGTTGAACTGCTCCTCCGGCGAGACGGGGATGAACTCGAGCTTGACCCCGGTCTCGGCCTCCCAGATCGACTGCAAGGTCGGCCCGTCCGGCGGCCAGGGATTGGTAAAGTGGCCGATGGCGCCGTCGGTCATCAGGATGTTGAGCTTCTCGGGCGCCTTGCCTTCCGCCTTCAGCTTGCGCATGCCCTCGACCGCGCGGCCCTCGGACATGGTCTCGTCGTACTGGTAGCGCTCCGCCCCCTCGAAGCCGGTGGGGCCGCCGGTCATGCCGGGTGCCAGACCCTCCGCCCGCGCGGGGCGGATGAACCGGGGCGCGATACCGATCGGCGAGGTGAGCACCACGCCTGCGGCGCCGGCCTTCAGAGCTTGCCGTCGCGTAATCTTCATCGCCATTGATGCCTCCCTTGCGTGTTATCGATCAGGTGGCCGTGCTCTCGAGCCGGCGCACTGCCGCAGCGGAATCTATACCACGCGCGCGCGTCATACCGCACCCTCCTTGCGCCGCCCGGACTCCCACCGCTTTCGGTCGCGCGACCTCGGGCCGGCTGTCAAGCGCGGCCGCGAGGGTCTAAAAGGAGGGCCCTCGTTGGAGGGGGAGCGGCCGGGGGAGCATGGCGATGGGCGGCGAGTGGCATCGGATGAGCGCGCTGGCGCTCGGCGCAGGGATCGAGAGCGGCGCGATCGATGCGCGTGCGCTGACCGAGTACTTCCTCGAACGCATCGAGGAGGCGGACGCTGGGCGCACGATCTATCTCCGCCTCACCCCTGACCGCGCCCGCGCCGAGGCCGAGGCCGCCCACCGGCGCGCGCGAGCGGGCCTCAGGCTCTCGCCGCTCGACGGCGTGCCGATCTCGTGGAAGGACCTCTACGACAGCGCCGGCGACGTCACCAGCCACGGCACGCCGGCGCTCGCCGGGCGGATCGCCCCGCGCGACGCGACCGTTCTGGCCCGTGCCACCCGCGCCGGCCTGGTCTGCCTCGGCAAGACCAACCAGACCGAGTTCGCCTTCTCCATCCTCGGCCTCAACCCCAAGATGGGCACGCCGCCCAACCCCTTCGACGAGGCCGTTCCGCGCATACCGGGCGGCTCGTCCTCGGGCGCCGCCGTCTCGGTCTCGCGCGGCCTCGCTGCGGCCGCCATCGGGTCGGACACCGGCGGCTCCGTCCGCGTGCCGGCGGCCTGGAACGGCCTCGTCGGCCTCAAGACCAGCTTCGGCCTGCTGCCGCTGGACGGCGTGCTCGGGCTCAGCACCAGCATGGATTCGGTGGGCCCGCTCACCCACGACGTGGCGGATGCGTCCGCGCTCTTCGCCGTCCTCGACGGGCGCTTCGGTGCCGGCAACCGCGCTGCGCCGGACCTCGCCGGGGCCGATCCCGCCAGGGCCCGCTTCGTGCTGCCGACGACGCTCGTGTGGGAGGCGCTGGATCCCGGCGTGGAGGCCGCGGCGCGGAGAGCGGTCGAGCGTCTCCATGCCGCCGGGTGCGCGATCGACGAGGCGCCGGTGCCCGAGTTCGATGCGGTCGAGGACCTGGTCGGCCGCTTCGGCGCCTATCACGCCGGCGAATGCCACGCCCTCTGGCACGACGTCATCGAGGCGAATCCCGACCTGATCTACGCGCCCATTTACGAGCGCATTCGCGTCGGCGCGGAGATGTCCGCTACCGATGCCGCGCGGGCGAAGCAGGGGCTCGACGCGGTCGCCCCGGCGCTCCACGCGAGGATCAGGCGGCACGGCGTTCTCCTCATGCCGACGGCGTCACAGAGCCCGCCGCCCATCGCCGATCTCGAGGCGGATGCCGAGGTATACAGGACGGCCAACACGGCGGCGCTCCGCAACACGCGCATCGGCAACTACCTCAACTGCTGCGCGCTGACGCTGCCTTGCGGGCGGGACGGGAACGGCGTGCCGGTCGGCCTCATGCTGATGGCACCGCCCGGCGAGGACGAGCGGCTGCTGCGCTTGGGCCGCGCTATCGAGCCTGTGATTGCCGCGGGCACGTAGCCCGCGCGGCGTCCTCGGTCGGCGCGGCGAAGGCCAGCGAGCGCCCGGTCATCGCCGCCGGCTGCGCCAGGCCCATCAGGTCGAGCACGGTCGGCGCAATATCGGCGAGCGCGCCGTCGCGGAGCGCGAGGCCCGGCGCCCCTGCGAGCACGGCCGGGACGGCGCCCATCGTGTGCGCGGTATGCGGCGTCTCGCCGTCCGCGCCCCGCATTTTCTCGGCATTGCCGTGATCGGCGGTGATGAGCAGCGCGCCGCCGGCGGCCTCGACCGCGCCGGCGAGCCGGCCGAGGCAGCGGTCCACGGCGGCGACCGCGGCCATCGCCGCCTTCAGGTCGCCGGTGTGGCCCACCATGTCCGTGTTGGCGTAGTTCACGACGATCAGGTCGAAGCGGCCGCCCGCGATCGCCTCCACCACGCCATCGGTGACTTCTGCGGCCGACATCTCGGGCTTCAGGTCGTAGGTCGCGACCTTGGGCGAGGGCACGAGCACCCGCTCCTCGCCCGGCATCTCGCGCTCCTCGCCGCCGTTGAGGAAGAACGTGACGTGGGCGTACTTCTCGGTCTCGGCGATGCGGAGCTGGCGCAGCCCGGCACGCGAGACGACGGTGCCGAGCCCGTCCGCCACCTGCTGCGGCGGGAACATCGCCCCAGCCAGGCGGTCCAGGCTCTCGGAATAGCTGCACATGCCGAGGGCAGCGGCGAAGCGCACGCGGCGTGCGCGCGCAAAGCCCTCGAATTCGGGATCGAGCAGCGCCGCCACGATCTGGCGGGCGCGGTCGGCCCGGAAGTTAGCCATGATGAGCCCGTCGCCGTCCGCCATGCCCGCGTAGCCGGCGATCACTGAGGGTTCCACAAACTCGTCGCCCGCGTCGCGCGCGTAGCTCTCGGCGATGGCCGCCGCCGCGTTCGCTGCCGGACGACCCCGCCCGGAGACCAGGGCGTCGATGGCCTTTGCGGTCCTCTCCCAGCGCCGGTCGCGATCCATGGCGTAGTAGCGGCCGGAAACGGTCGCAATCCGCACGTCGGGCAGCCCGTCGAGAGCGGCCTCGAAGCGCGGCAGGTCGCCCCTGGCCGAGCGCGGCGGCACGTCGCGGCCGTCGAGGAAGACATGGACGCGGACGGGCACGCCCGCCCCGCTCACGATCCGTGCGAGCGCCACGACGTGGTCCTCGTGGGAATGGACGCCGCCGGGCGAGACGAGGCCCATCAGGTGGCACTGGCCACCGCTCTCCTGCAGCCGCTCGATCAGCGAGAGGAGGGCGGGGTTGCGCGCGAGCGAGCCGTCGGCCACGGAGGCATCGATGCGGGGCAGGTCCTGCAGGACGACCCGGCCCGCGCCGATGGTCATGTGCCCCACCTCGGAGTTCCCCATCTGGCCCTCCGGCAGCCCCACGGCGGCGCCGGCGGTGGCGAGCAGGCCCCACGCGCGGTCTGCGGTGAGCCGATCCCACACCGGCGTCTCGGCAAGGGCGATGGCGTTGTGCGCCGTCTCCTGGCGATGGCCCCAGCCATCCAGCACGCAGAGGACGACGGGGCGGTATGTGGTCCTGCCGGCCATGACGGCGCCTTCTACCCCGCACGCCCTGTGTTGGCCACGGTCCCGTCAGCTCTCTCCGGCGCCGTCGCTGCGGCTGATGGCGACAGGCGCCCCGCCGGTGAGCGTCTGGTAGACCACGCAGTAGCGCTCGGTGAGCTTGTAGAGCCTTGCGAGGTCTTCCGGCGGGGCGTCGCTCGCGAGCGCGAAGTGCAGCCGGATCGCGCGGAAGCCCACGGGCGCGTCGCGGTCCACGCCGAGCGTGCCGCGCACGTCGAGATCGCCCTCGGCGCTCACCCGTGCGTTCCGGATGTCGATGGAGAGCGCGGTCGCGACGGCCTTGAGCGTCACCCCGGCGCAGGCGACGAGCGCCTGCAGCAGCATGTCGCCTGAGCACGCCTGCAACCCGGTTCCGCCGCCGGAGGGGTGCAGGCCGGCCTCCACCAGCGCCTTGCCGGTATCGACCGAGCAGGCGATGCCGGACCCGTCCACCGCGCCCGAAGCCTTGAGCACGATGAGCGCGGCGTCCGCGTCCTCGCGATAGCGTTCCTTGAGCGGCGCCTGCAGCGATCTGAGTTCGTCGGCGTCCATGGTGTTCTCCTTGTCAGCGGCGGTAGGCGGCAGCGGGGTGGCGCGGCGACAGCCGGGCGCGCCCGAAGAGCTTCTCGCGGAGCGTGCCCGGCGCATAGTCTTCCTGCACCAGCCCGCGGCGGCGGAGCTCCGGCACCACGCCCTCGATGAAGTCGGCGAAGGTGCCCGGCGTCACGGCGTAGACGATGTTGAAGCCATCCACGCCCGCCTCGTGCCAGGCCTGGAACGCATCCGCGATCTGCTCCGGCGTGCCGGTGAGGAACTGGCCCGACGCGCGCGAGCGCACGAGGTCGCGGAAGGTGAGCGACTTGTCCGGCGCCGACTCGATCACGCCCCTGACCACGCCTTGCATGGCGTCGGTCTCGAGGCTCGCCAGCGGCGCGTCGAGGTCTATCGCGCCGAGGTCCACGCCGACGCTGCCGCTCATGTGCGCGAGCCCGCCTTCCACGCTCGATTGTTCCACGAAGCCGGCCGCCTTGGCCTCGGCCTCGGCCTCCGTCCCGCCCACCACCGGGGTGACGCCCTGGAAGAACAGGATGTCCTCCGGCGCCCGACCCCGGCGCGCTGCGCGGGCGCGGATGTCCCGAACCACCCCGGTGGATGCCTTGAGGCTCCGCATGGAGGCGAACATGAAGACGCACTCCGCGTGCGTGGCGGCGAACTCGCGCCCCCGGTCCGACGAGCCCGCCTGGAAGAGCAGTGGCGTCCGCTGCGGCGAGGGCTCGGAGAGGTGCGGCCCCGCGACCGCATAGTGCTCGCCGGCGTGGTCGATGGCATGGATCTTGGCCGGATCGGCGTAGCGGCCCCGCGCCGTGTCGCAGAGCACCGCGTCCTCCTCCCAGCTTCCCTCCCACAGCTTGTAGGCGACCTCCAGATATTCCTCGGCGCGGGCGTAGCGCTCGTCGTGGGGCGGCAGCCCGCCGAAGCCGAGATTGGTGCCCGCGTTCGGAAGGTACGAGGTCACGATATTCCAGGCGATCCGTCCTCTTGTCAGGTGATCTAGCGTCGAGATCTGGCGGGCGAAGGTGAAGGGCGGCACCTGGAGGACGGAGCTGGTGTAGGCGAATCCCAGGTGCTCGGTCGCCGTCGCCATGGCGGGGATGAGCGGCATCGGGTCGTTGGCCGGGATCTGCACGGCTTCCTCGATGGCGGTTGCCGGCCCGCCGCGGTAGAGGTCGTAGGTGCCGATCACGTCGGCGAGGAAGAGCGCGTCGAAGCCGCCCTTCTCGAGCAACCGGGCCAACTCGATCCAGGGCTCGATTTGGTTGTACTCGCGCTGGCGCGTGTCGTCCCGCACCCAGAGGCCGTGCTGGATGTGCGAGACGCAGTTCATCGAGAACGCGTTGAGGTGGATGCGCTTGCGCATCGGCGCCCGCCTCCGAAGCCGCCGCCGCGCGCCAGCATGGCACGCCCGCGCCGGTCGCGAAATGCAGGCGGCAGGGAAACCCCGACTTCTGTATGGTCGGAGCGTTCGAGTGTGGGCGAATGCAGCGGGGGAGGCGATGGCTGAGGATCGCGAAGCGGGCCACACGGTCGGCGTCGACGGCAAAGTGGTGCTGGTCACGGGCGCATCGCGCGGTATCGGCGCCTGCTGCGTCCGCACGCTGCTGGATGGCGGTGCCTCCGTCGTCATCCATTACAACACGCGGAGGGACGCGGCCGAGGCACTGGCGGAAGCCGCGCCCGAGCGCTGCTTCGTGGTGGGCGCCGATCTCGCCGACGAAGCGGCGCCGCAGGCGCTCTGGCAGCAGGCGCTCGCCTGGCAGGGCCGCGTCGACGTGCTGGTCAACAATGCGGCCGTCTACGAGATCGAGCCCGCGATCAGCGACGATGCCGGCTGGCCCGCCGCCTGGCGCGCCGTCTGGCAGCGCACGCTGCAGATCAACCTCCTGGCGCCGGCCCTGCTCGCCACCCATGCCGTCGAGCACTTCCGCGCGCGCGGCGGCGGCATCCTGATCCACCTCTCGAGCCGGGCTGCGCATCGGGGCGAGAAGCCGCTCCTCGGCTCCTACGCAGCGAGCAAGGGCGCCCTCAATGCGTTGAGTCACACCCTGGCCCGCACCCACGGGGCAGACGGCATCCTCTCCTACGCGGTGGCGCCCGGCTGGGTGGGCACCGACATGTCGTGGGACTACATCAACGAGACCGGCGATCGCGGCCCGCTGGCGGAGAATGCCCTCGGCACGCTGATCCCGCCCGAGGAAGTGGCGAACATCGTCGCCTTCCTCGCCTCCGGCGCCGCCCGCCACGCCACCGGCACGGTGATCGATATCAACGGGGCAACGTTTCCCCGGTAGGGGGGCGGAGAGCGCCGCATTCGAATGGATTTCGGCCGGCCGATTGGAGGTCGGGTTCCGAAGTCGGTGTTGTTCAGTGATCTTGGGGCGTGAACAATGATCGGCAGGCGGAGGCGAGGGGCAATGAACGTCTGGTAGCGAGGGAGTCTTCCTCGGCAGCTACCTCGCCAGCGGCGGTTACTAGGCGTGCGGGTGAAGGGAGGCCCGGACGCGGCTGCGCTGCTCGCCTCCTGAGAACGCACGTCGGTCAGGGCGGGCCCCCCGGGGAACCCCCCCGGGCCCCCCGTTGGGGGAAAGCGGGGCGGGTTGGGGGTGCCGGCCGGGAAAAGTGAAACGTTTTGTGGGTTTTAAAATAAACCCC
>JAPPMY010000249.1:0-7635 GCA_028818855.1 Rhodospirillales bacterium | reverse complement strand
TTGTTGGGGCGGCCGGGGGGGGGGGGGGGGGCGCCCCCGTTTTAACCGTTGGGGGGGGGGGGCCCCCCGGGTGTCCCCGGGGGGGGGCCCGCCCTTTGCCGATCAGGCGTAGCGGTAGGGCCTTCCGGCCTTCTCCATGTCAGCGTTGTACTGCTTGAAGATCTCGACCACCTTGGCCTTGGTCTCAGACTGGGCCGCGATCTCGTCCCAGAAGATGCGCGCGGCGGCCTCGACCTGGGCCCACTCCTCGTCCGGGATCGAGGTGAGCTGCATCTTCGTGCCGTGGACGCGCAGGCTCGCCTCGCCGCCCCAGTACCACCACTGGCGATAGTAGTGGGACTGGTCGCAGATCACGCGCAGCAGGGTCTGCAGGTCCTCGGGCACCTCGTTCCAGCGCTCCATGTTGGCGTAGAAGTGGCCGATCCAGGCGCCGGAGATGTTGTTGGTGAGGAAATAGTTGGTCACGTCGGCCCAGCCCACCGTGTAGTCCTCGGTGATGCCGGACCAGGCGACGCCGTCAAGCTCGCCGGTCTGCACGGCGACCTCGATGTCCTCCCAGGGCAGCGTGACCGGGACCACGCCGAACTGGGTCAGGAACCGGCCCGCGGTGGGGAAGGTGAAGACCCGCTTGCCCTCCAGGTCGGCGAGCGAGTGGATCGGGTCCTTGGTCGCGAAGTGGCAGGGGTCCCAGGCGCCGGCCGAGATGTGCTTGACGCCGACCTTCTCGTACTCGGCGCCCCAGATGTCGTTCAGGCCGTACTGGTTGAAGAGCACCGGCACGTCGAGCGAATAGCGCGACGCGAACGGGAAGTAGCCGCCGAAGACGGTGACCTCGGTGGGCGATGCCATGGAGTCGTCGTCGGACTGCACCGCGTCGATGGTGCCGCGCTGCATGGCGCGGAAGAGCTCGCCCGTCGGCACGATCTGGTCCGAGAAGAAGAGCTCGATCTGCATGCGCTCGCCTGCGATCTTGTTGAACATGTCGATCGCAGGCTTCACCACGTGCTCGGCGAGGGCGGGGCCGGCATAGGTCTGCATCCGCCAGGTGATCTGCGCCTGCGCGGTCGCAGGCTTTACGATGGAAGCGGCCGCAGCCGCAGCCGGTACTGCGGCTGCTGCCTTGAGAAGATTACGCCGTGTTGTCATGGGTTTTTCTCCTTCCAGGTTGGTGTAGCGGTGAACCGGATTGTCGCTCAGTTGCCGTAAACGTATGCCGGGAACCACAGGGCGATTTCCGGGAAGATCATGATGATCGCAAGCGCGAGAATCATCACGCCGACGAAGGGGATGATCGAGCGGTAAATGTCGCGCAGCGTGACTTCGGGCGGCGCCATGGCCCGCATCAGGAACAGGTTGTAGCCAAAGGGCGGCGTCATGTAGGCGATCTGCGTCGTGATCGTGTAGAGGATGCCGTACCAGATCAGGTTGAAGCCCAGCGCATCGACGAGCGGGACGTAAAGCGGCGCCACGATCACCAGCATCGCCGTGTCGTCGAGGAACGTTCCCATCACCAGGAACGAGAGCTGCATGAGAATGAGCACCATCCAGGGCGAGAACCCCATCTGCTCGGTGAAGAGGTTCTCGATGGCGTTGGCGGCGCCGAGCCCGTCGAACACCGAGCCGAAGGCCAGCGCCGCCAGGATGATCCACATGAACATGCAGGTGATGCGGAGCGTGTTGCGCACCGAGTTCTCAAACACGACCCGGTTCATGCGGCGCCTGACGACAGCCGCGAGGAAGGCAGCGAGCGCGCCGATGGCCGACGATTCGACGAGCGAGGTCGAACCGGTGACGAAGGGCACGATCATCACCGCGTAGATGAAGAGCGGCAAGAGGCCCGCGCGCAGCAGGCGGACCTTCTCTGGCCAGGGAATGTCGCGCTCGGCCTTGGGCAGGATCGGGCCGAGGCTCGGCGTGATCCGGCAGCGCAGCCAGATGTAGAGGACGAAGAGCGACGCCATCATGAGCCCGGGGAAGAGCCCGGCAAGCCAAAGCTGGCCCACGGGCTGGCGCGCGATCATCGCGTAGAGCACGAGCACCACCGAGGGCGGCACGAGGATTCCGAGCGAGCTTCCGGCCTGGATGACGCCGGTCACCATGCGCTTGTCGTAGTTGCGCCTGAGCAGCTCCGGCAGCGCGATGGTGGCGCCGATGGCCATGCCGGCGACGCTCAGCCCGTTCATCGCCGAGACCAGCACCATGAGGCCGATGGTGCCCATGGCGAGCCCGCCGGCCATGCCGCCGGTCCAGACGTGGAACATGCGGTAGAGGTCGTCCGCGATCTTCGATTCCGAGAGCACGTAGCCCATGAAGATGAACATCGGCAGCGTGAGCAGCGGATACCATTTCATGAGCTTCATGGCGGCGGCGAAGCCCAGATCGTAGCCGCCCCGGTCGCCCCAGAGCAGAAGCGCGGAAAGCACGGCGACGAAGCCGATGGCCGCGAAGACGCGCTGGCCCGTGGCCAGCATGAGCATCATCAGCGCGAACATGAGGATCGTGATGAGCTCGTAGGACATCAGAATTCCAGGCCTCGAAGCCGCAGGATGTCCTTGAAGAACTCGGAGACCGCCTGAAAGATCATCAGCACGATGCCCACCACCATGATCACTTTGATCGGCCAGAGGTAGGGCCGCCAGGCGCTCGGGCTTCGCTCGCCGCCGTACTGAAAGCTGTAGAGCGTGGAATCGATCCCGCCCCAAAGCAGAACCGCCAGATAAAACAGAAGAAAAAACACCGTGAAGACGTCGAACCACGCCTTTCGGCGCGCGGGCCAGGAGCCGTAGAACAGGTCCATCCGCACGTTCGCGTCAGTCTGGATCGCGTATGGACCGCCCAGAATGTAATAGCCCACCATCGCGAACTGGGCCATTTCCAGCGTCCAGAGAGAGGGGTTGAAAAACGTCTTCGACAGCGACGACCACAGCAGAATGGCCATGATCGCGAACATGCCGTACATGATGACGCGCCCGACGCGGCGGTTGACCAGATCGACCACGAAAATGTAGCCGCGCATCGTCCGGGTCACGGCTGCGCTTCCCTCGCTACGCCGTCGAGCGCCCGGCCGGGGAGCCTGTTGCAGGCTTGGCAGACGGCTCGCTCCCGCATGCACCCCGCGGCACTACTCGATCCCCGGAACCTGTTTACCAATCAGTGCCGTACTCCTCCCTCGGCACTATGAACAGAACCGAGCCTGCGAGGCAATCGGTTTTCATTGAAGCCGCAATCGGCAATCCTTGGGGAGCCTTGCGGATTGTCCGTTTGCGGCCTCACACCGCCTTTATTGCCTGCGTGACGGCGAAACGATCATCCTGCTCTGCGGTGGCGACAAGGGCAGCCAGCAACGCGACATCGAGCGTGCGGGCAGGCTGGCAGAGGACTGGAGGCGGACATGAGTGAAGCGTTCGCGAAATGGGACGTTACGCGGCATCTCCGCACCCGCGAAGACGCGTGCCTCTATCTGGAAGCCTGTGCGGAGGAGGATCCAGGCGATGGCAGCCTGATCCGCGCTGCTCTGAACGATATCGCTCGGGCGGGCAACGTGAGTCAGTTGGCTCGCGACGCAGGAATGAGCCGCGAAGGCCTCTACAAGGCTCTGTCGGAAAATGGGAACCCCAGCTTTGCGACGGTGGTGCGGGTCACGAGGGCGTTGGGTTTGCAGGTACGCATTACGGCGTAGCGGCCCGGCCTCACCGCCCCAGTCAACGCCCCTTCCGCTCGTAGACGCTCGCGCGGGGCGTGGCGCCGATGCGGCGCGCCGTGGCCTTCCAGAGGGCCCCGTGCTTCGCCTCGGGCCCGGCGAGCGCGTGGGCGATCTCGTGCAGGATCGTGTCCCTGATCTCGGCCTCGCCGGCCTCGAGCGCGTGGGTGCGGCCCACGCGGATCACGCGGTCCCGGTAGTTGCAATCGCCGAGGCGCCGCTTGGCTTCGAGGAAGGCGAAGGTCCACGCATCGAGGCCGTGCTGGTCCATCAGCTCGCGGGCCAATGCAGCAATGCGGGTGAGCCGCTCCGCGCCGTCGCGCGCCCGTTCCTTTCCGCTGCCCGTGCCGCTCAGCCCGCCGTAGGGAACGTTCCAGAGCGCGCGCCCTGAGCGCACCCTGGCCTGCGTCGGGTTGAGCTTGACGATCTTGCCGGTGTGCCGCGCGCCGTCGGAGTCGGCGAACGCCACCCGATCGCCCACCCGCCAGCGGGCGCGGGCCGCGTCGGTCCCCGTCAGCATCGTGGCGCGGCGCGGCGCGGCGGACGGGGTCAGAGCCTCCTCCGGCACCTTCCACAGCCTGTCCTTGCGGTCGATGACCGTGGCGAGGCGCCGCCGCCCTTGCCGCCGGTAGAGGTGTCCGTCGACCGTCCCGCCCCGATGCGTAAAGCGCACGGCATCGCCGATGGAGAGGCCTCGTTCATCCGGGCGATCGGCCATACTTCCGGTCCTCCTGGGCTCGGCGGGACCGCCGCGCCTCGCTCGCGCGCGGAGCCGCGACTCGGGGCGGGAATTGCGAAGGATTCGACAAGAATTGGGATAGCAACGGGCGAATCACCGGCAGAGTCTAGGCCAGTCCTCCGACCGGCGCCATGGACGTCGATGTTCCCTTCTATCCAAGCGTTAGCGCCATTATTGCGGACACTTGCCGCTGCCTGCCGGACCTGCCGACCGATGAAATTCGGACACAGACTTGTTGACAAAGGATTTTTGAAGGCTCAAAAGCCCGGCCGTCATGTTCAGCGCCAGATGGATTCGCGAGAACGGGGATCTGTTCGACAGCGGCCTGGCCCGGCGCGGCGTGGAACCGCATGCGGACCGGGTGCTGGCGCTCGACGCCCGCCGGCGCGAGGTCCAGACCGCGTTTCAGGAACGCCAGAAGGCGCGCAACCGGATGTCGAAGGAGATCGGCGCCGCCCGCGGCCGGGGTGAAGACACCGCCGCTCTCGTCGCCCAGGTCGCGGCGCTGAAGGACGAAGCGCAGGCGCTGGAGCGAGAAGACAAGGCCCGCGCCGCCGAGCTTGACGAGGTTCTCGCGGGGCTCCCCAACCTGCCGGCAGACGACGTGCCGGACGGCGCCGACGAGAGCGCCAACGCTGAGATCAGGCTTTGGGGGACGCCGGAACTTTCATACGGCGAAGCGAAACAGCACTTCGAAATCGGCGAGGCGCTCGGCCTCATGGACTTCGAACGGGCGGCCAGGCTCTCCGGCTCTCGTTTCGTCGTGCTCTCCGGCGCGCTGGCCAGGCTGGAGCGCGCGCTCGCCGCCTTCATGCTCGACATGCACACCACCGAGTTCGGCTATACCGAGACCGCGCCGCCGCTGCTGGTGCGCGATGCCGCCGCTTTCGGCACCGGCAACCTGCCGAAGTTCGAGGAGGACCTGTTCCACACCACCGATGGCCGCTGGCTGATCCCGACCGCCGAGATGCCGCTCACCAATCTCGTCGCCAGCGAGATCCTGGACGAGGACGCGCTGCCGCTGCGCTACACCGCGTACACACCCTGCTTCCGCGCTGAGGCAGGCGCTGCAGGCAAGGACACGCGCGGCATGCTGCGTCAGCACCAATTCTCAAAGGTCGAACTGGTGAGCGTTACCCGGCCGGAGGATTCGGAGGTCGAGCACGAGCGCATGACCGAATGCGCCGAGGAGGTGCTGAAGCGCCTCGGCCTCGCCTACCGCGTGGTCGTGCTGTGCTGCGGCGACATGGGCTTCTCGGCGCGCAAGACCTACGACATCGAGGTCTGGCTGCCGGGGCAGGGGCGCTACCGCGAAATCTCCAGCTGCTCCAACTGCTGGGACTTCCAGGCGCGGCGCATGAACGCGCGCTACCGGCGTGCCGGCGAGAGGCGGACCAACTTCGTCCATACCCTCAACGGCTCGGCGCTGGCGGTCGGCCGCACCCTCGTCGCCGTGCTCGAAAACTACCAGCGCGAGGATGGCAGCGTGAGCGTGCCCGACGTCCTCCGCCCCTACCTCGGCGGCCTGGAGGCGATCGGCTGATGCGCATCCTCGTCAGCAACGACGACGGCATTGAGGCGCCGGGCATCAAGGTGCTGGAGCGCGTGGCGCGCGGGCTCTCGAAGGACGTCTGGGTGGTGGCGCCCGAGACGCAGCAGAGCGCGGCCTCCCATTCGCTCACGCTGCACCGCCCGCTGCGTCTCCGCCGCATCTCGCGCCGCCGCTACGCCGTCAACGGCACGCCCACCGACTGCGTCTTCCTCGCCTTCAACAAGATCCTGGCCGACGGCCCGCCCGACCTGGTGCTCTCCGGCGTCAACGACGGCCCCAACGTCGGCGAGGACGTGACCTATTCCGGCACCATCGCGGCGGCGATGGAGGCAACGCTGTTCGGCGCGCCGGCAGTCGCGCTCAGCCAGGCTTACGGCGACGGCCGCAAGCACCACTGGGCGACCGCCGAGCAGTGGGCCGGGCGCCTCCTGCCGACGCTGATCGAGCGCGGCTGGCCCGAGCGCGTGCTCATCAACGTGAACTTCCCGGACCTGCCGCCCGCGGACGTGCGCGGGATCAAGGTGGTGCGCCAGGGGCTGCACGCGCTCGACGACACCCTGGAGGAGCGGATCGACCCCCGGGGCAGGCCCTACTACTGGATCGGCGCGCAGTTGCCGGCGGCCGGCAGCGGGTCGCGCGGCACCGACATGAGCGCGATCGACGAGGGCTACGTCTCGGTCACACCGCTTCACATGGACCTCACCCACCGGCGGACACTGACATGGCTGCGAGACGTCATCGAATGATCGTCCACCTGCGCGAAACCCGCCCGATCGGGCGGCTTCCCGGCGCTGTTCTGGTTGCGGCCCTCCTGCTGGGCGTGGGCGCGTGCGCGGATTACTCGCCCGGCTCCGTGGAGCGCGCGCCTGCCGACACCGGCGCGAGCGAGGCGGCCGCCCAGAGGGACCACGCCGCTGCGGCGGCGGAGGAAGGGATGCCGCCGCCGGAGCCGCGCGGGAAGCCGGCGTCCCTGCTGCTGACGGTGGCGAAGGGCGATACCGTTCACCGGATCGCTCGCCAGCACGGCGTCGCGCCGAGCGAGATCATCGCGCTGAACGGGCTGACCGATCCCTACTGGCTGCTGGTGGGCCAGGAGCTTCTGGTTCCGCTCTGGGCCGCTTCCGCCGGCCATCGCCACGAGCCGCCCGTCCGGGAAACGTGGATTGCCGCGCGGAACGGCACGGATGCGGCAACCACCGAGATCGCCGCGCCGGCCCACGAGGTACGGATAACGGCTGCCGAGCCGCTCACGCCGGCCCGCGAAGGGGGCATGACGGAGAGCGCGAACATGGCGCCGGCACCGACGAATCCCGCCGATCCGCGCGCGGTGCATGAGGATCCGGCACCCCTGCCGCCTGCGCGCCGCGAGGCCCGCGCGGACCCGGCGCAATCGGCGCCGTCCTCGATCTCCGCGCTGGCGCGGCAGACCGGTGCGACGGACGTGCCGCTCCCACCCACGCGCAACACGTTCCTCTGGCCGGCCGAGGGCCGCGTCATCTCCCGCTTCGGCTCCAAGCCGGGCGGCATGCACAACGACGGGATCAACATTGCCGTGCCCGTCGGCACCGCGGTGCGCGCCGCGCAGAACGGCGTGGTGGCCTATGCCGGCAACGAGCTCAGGGGCTACGGCAACCTCGTGCTCAT
>JAPPMY010000028.1 GCA_028818855.1 Rhodospirillales bacterium | reverse complement strand
GATCCGCGCCTCGATCCAGGAATACATCCTGCACTCCTGGTCGCTGGTGAAGATGGGCACCACGGCGGCGCAGAAGAAGCTCTTCTTCAACCTGCGCAAGCTCAAAGGCGAGATCGAGGCCATCGACGACGGCGATCTGACGCCGGAGCAGGTCGAGCACATCGCGACCGCGCTCAACGTGCCTGCCGCCGACGTGGTCTCCATGAACCGGCGGATGCTCGGCCCCGACCAGTCGCTCAACGCGCCCGTCCGCGAGGAAGGCGGCGGCGAGTGGCAGGACTGGCTGGAGGACCCCGGCGAGAGCCACGAGACGGAGATCCTCGAGGCCAACGAGCTGGACCACCGCAGGCAGCTCTTCGCCGATTCGCTGGAGGTGCTCACCGACCGCGAGCAACACATCCTGGCCGAACGGCGGCTCAAGGAGGAGCCGTCGACGCTGGAAGAGCTGAGCAAGGTCTACGGCGTCTCGCGCGAGCGCATCCGCCAGATCGAGGATCGCGCCTTCAAGAAGCTGCAGAAGGCGATGCGCGCCGCCCACCGCCAGCAGCGGGAAGAGGCAGCGTCAGCAGTGCATCCCTGATCCGGGAGTGGAATCGCAAAGCCAGAGGGCCTGTCCCGCAACCGGGGCAGGCCCTTTGCGCGTCTCAGCGCCCCATGCCGTAGTACTCGCGGTTGGGCCGCATATCGATGGCGGCGGCGAGCCGGTTGGTCATGTTGTAGAAGCCCGCGACCTCGGCGATGTCGAAGATGTCCTCGTCGCTGAAGCCGGCCTTCCCGAGCGCCGCTCGGTCGGCATCGCCCACGGAATCCGGGCTCTCGCTGAGCTTCCAGGTGAAATCCAGCATCGCGCGCTGGCGCCGGGAGAGCGGCGCCGCCCGGTAGTTGGCGACGAGCTGGTCGCCGAGCACCGCATCGCCGGAGAGGACGCGGACCTGGGCGCCGTGGGCCACCAGGCAATAGTGGCAGTGGTTCACGCAGGAGACGACGACGGCGATCATCTCCCTCTCAAGCGGAGAAAGGCCGGATTCGCCCAGCATCAGCTCGTTGTTGTACTTGCGAAACAGCTCGAACTTGCGGGGCCGAAGCGTGTAGGAGCGCAGCACGTTCGGCACGAAGCCGATCTTCTCCAGGCAGCGCGCGAAGACGGCGCGGATCTCGGGCGTGTTCCTGCGCTGGTCCGGCAGGCGCAGCGCGTGGACGCGATCGGCTTTGCGCGTCGCTCGCTTTGCCGGCATGGCTCTCTCCCCTGACGATGGATCGTGTGAGCGGGCGTCGGCCTGCACCGCCGCTTCAACCGCACTGGGCGCGGTGGCGCAGCAGGTGGTCGGCCAGCACGCAGGCCATCATCGCCTCGCCCACGGGCACCGCGCGGATGCCGACGCAGGGGTCGTGCCGGCCCTCCGTCGAGACCACGGTCTCGGCGCCCGCCCGCGTGATCGTGCGGCGGGGCGTGCGGATCGAGCTCGTGGGCTTGACCACGAAGCGAACCACGACCGGCTGGCCCGTGGTGATGCCGCCGAGCACGCCGCCTGCATTGTTGGTGAGGAAGCGCGGCGCGCCGCCTTCCATGCGGATCTCGTCGCCGTTCTCGTCCCCGCTCATGGCTGCGGCGGCGAACCCGGCGCCGATCTCGACTCCCTTGACCGCGTTGATGCCGACCATGCCCGCGGCGAGGTCGGCATCGATCTTGCCGTAGACCGGCGAACCCAGCCCCGCCGGCACGCCGTCAGCCTCCACCTCGATTATGGCGCCGAGGGAGGTGCCGGCCTTCCGCGCCGCATCGAGCGCCTCCTCCCAGTGCGGCACGGTCTGCGCGTCGGGACAGAAGAAGGGGTTGCGCGCGGTCTCCTCCCACTCCCAGCGCGCGCGGTCCACCCTGATTTCACCGACCTGGACGACGGCGCCCCGGATCGTCACGCCTTCGCCCAGGATCTTCTGCGCGATGGCGCCGGCGGCCACGCGCATCGCGGTCTCCCGCGCGCTGGCCCGCCCGCCGCCCCGATAGTCGCGGATGCCGTACTTCGCATCGTAGGTGAAATCGGCGTGGCCGGGGCGGTACGTCTCCTTGATCGGGCCGTAGTCGCGGCTGCGCGCGTCCTCGTTCTCGATCACGAGCGCGATGGGGGTGCCGGTGGTCCGGCCCTCGAACACGCCGGAGAGGATGCGCACGGTGTCGGATTCACGGCGCTGCGTGACGAAGCGCGACGTGCCGGGCCGGCGCCGGTCGAGCGCGGGCTGGATATCGGATTCGGAGAGGGCCAGGCGCGGCGGCACGCCGTCGACGACGCAGCCGATGGCCGGCCCGTGGCTCTCGCCCCAGGTGGTGACGCGGAAGAGCAGCCCGAAGCTGTTGCTGGCCATGGCGGCGCTCGCCGCGCCTAGACCACCGAGATGTCGGGCGCGTCCGGCCGCTTCATGCCGACGATGTGATAGCCGCAGTCGACGTGGTGGACCTCGCCGGTGACGCCGCGCCCGAGGTCGCTCAACAGGTAGGTCGCGGCCCCGCCCACCTCATCGATGGTGACGTTGCGCTTGAGCGGCGAGTTCAACTCGTTCCACTTCATGATGTAGCGGAAGTCGCCGATGCCCGATGCGGCAAGCGTCTTGACCGGGCCGGCCGAGATCGCGTTGACCCGGATGTTGCGGTCGCCGAGGTCGGCCGCGAGATAGCGCACGCTGGCCTCCAGCGCAGCCTTGGCGACGCCCATGACGTTGTAGTGCGGCACCCAGCGCTCGGCGCCCATGTAGGTGAGCGTGAGCAGTCCGCCGCCGCCTTCCCCCATCAGGGCGACGGCGCGCCGGCAAAGCTCGGTGAACGAATAGCAGGAGACCTGGAGCGTGGTCTGGAAGTTCTCGAGCGTGGTGTCGAGATAGCGCCCCTTCAGCTCCTCCTTGTCAGAGTATGCGATGGCGTGGACGAGGAAATCGAGGCTGGCCCAGCGTGCGGCAACGGCCTCGAAGGTGGCGTCCATGCTCGCCCGATCGGTCACGTCGCAGGGGAGCAGGAAATCGGAGCCCACGGATTCGGCGAGCGGCCGGAGCCGCTTCTCGATCGCCTCGCCCTGATAGGTGAAGGCTAGCTCCGCGCCGTGATCGGCGAGGGAATGGGCCACGCCCCACGCAAGCGAGCGCGCGTTCGCGACGCCCATCACGATGCCCCGCTTGCCCGCCATCAGCGGCGAAGCACCCGCCATCGAAGCCTCGTTTTGCCTTGATTTCCGGTGTGTTGCCGCATCCTACACGAAACCCGCGGCGCCGCAACTCGCATGTCCCTCACCGGCCGCGTTCGCCCCTGCCCCGCAGGCCGACGCGGGCTTCGATCGCGGCCGTGCTATAAGCAGCCGGCGTGAAAGCCGAAATCCCGAGCGGCCCGAGGGTCGAGCCCGAGCACGCGCGCCGGCTGATGCGGCGTGCGACCAATCTTGCGGTCGCGGCCGCCGCGCTGATGATCGCCAGCAAGCTCGGCGCCTGGCTCGTCACGGATTCGGTGAGCCTGCTCTCGTCGCTGGCCGATTCGGTGATGGACGTGCTGGCGTCGCTCATCAACCTGTTCGCCGTGCGCCATGCGCTCCTGCCGCCGGACCGAGAGCATCGCTTCGGCCACGGCAAGGCGGAGCCGCTGGCGGGCCTCGGCCAAGCGCTCTTCATCACCGCGTCAGCGATCTTCCTCATCGTCGAAGCGGCGGGCCGCATCATGGAGCCGGAGCCCATCGCGCGCCCGCCGGTCGGGATCGGCGTGATGGTCTTCGCCATCCTCGTCACCACGGCGCTGGTGGCCTATCAGCGCCGCGTCGTGCGACTCACCGGGTCCACTGCCATCAGGGCCGATTCCCTGCACTATGCCGCCGACATTCTGACGAACGTCGGCGTGATCGCCGCGCTGGCGCTGGCGATGACGCTCGGCTGGAGGCTCGCCGACCCGATCATCGCGATCGTTATTGCGGGCGTCATCATTCATGCCGCGGTCCGCGTCGCGTGGAACTCGATCCAGCAGCTCATGGACCACGAGCTTCCGGAGGAGGACCGGGAGCGCATTCGGCAGATCGTGCTGGAGCACCCGGAGGTGCTGGATTGCCACGACCTGAGAACCCGCCGCTCGGGCATCGATTCGTTCATCCAGGTCCACGTGGAGATGGACCGCTCGCTCACGCTGCTGCGCGCGCACGAGATATCCGACGACGTGGAAGCCCGGATCCGCGAGGCCTTCCCCCGCGCGGAGGTCCTCATCCACGCCGACCCGGAGGGCATCGAGGAGCCCATGCCGAGCTTCGCCAGGCGCTGACGCGGGCCGAGAGGAAACAGGGAGAGGATCGCCATGCCGCGATGGGCGAGCGGGCCGCTGGGACAGCCGGCCTACTGGCACGAGGCGCGCGATGCGCTTTCCGCCGCCGACCCGGTCATGGCGGGCCTCATCGCGCGCTACGACGGCGAGGGGCTGGTCGGGCAGGGAGACCCCTTCCTCACCCTCGCGCGCTCCATCGTGGCCCAGCAGATCTCGGTGCATGCGGCGGACAGCATTTGGGCGCGCCTCGAGGCCTGCGTGGACGGCGTGACTCCGCCCGCGGTCGCCGCCCGCTCGGAAGAAGCCCTGCACGGCGCCGGCCTCACCCGGCGAAAGGCCGGTTACCTGCGCGACATCGCCATCGGCTTCGTCTCCGGAGAGATCGACCCCGAGCGCTGGCAGGGGGCCGACGACGACACGGTGATCGCGGACCTGCTGGCGCTCAGGGGGGTGGGCCGCTGGACCGCCGAGATGGTCCTGATCTTTCACCTGCAGCGGCCCGACGTGCTGCCGCTCGCCGACATCGGCGTGCAGCGCGCCATTGCCAGACACTACGGCGACGGCGGGAAGATGGGAGCGGACGCGATGGAGGCCTGCGCCGCGTGCTGGCGGCCGTGGCGCTCGGTCGCGGTCTGGCACCTGTGGCGGAGCCTCGATCCCCTCCCGGTGGCGTACTGAGGGCGGCGCTGGGGCCGGCCCGCCCGCCGTGGACCCCTGCGGCGACGGTCTTCATAATGCGACGGCGGCGTTGAGGGAGCGCCGGCGCCGCGCCGGGAGAGGGCTGCATGTCGCTGTTGGACGATTTCGATTTCGATTCCCTGACCGCGCCGGTCGTCGCGGTCGATTCCGACGACTTCAGGGAGGGCATGCGCCAGCTCGCGGCCGGCGTCACCATCGTGACGACCTCCATCGGCGAGACGCGCAACGGGTTGACCGCCACCGCCGTCTGCTCGCTGAGCGCCGAGCCGCCGATGCTGCTCGCCTGCGTCAACCGCGAGGCCGGCGCGCACGATCCGACCCTGCAAAGCCGGGTCTTCTGCGTCAACGTGCTTGGCGCGAGGCACCTCGACCTTGCGGCGCAGTTCGCCTCCTCCTCGCGCGCGCACGAGCGCTTCACCATCGGAGACTGGGGCACGCTGGCCACCGGCGCGCCGGTGCTGATGGACGCACTCGCGAGCTTCGACTGCCTGCTCGGCCAGACGCTCCGGGCGGAGACCCACACGGTGCTCACCGGCCGCGTGCAGGCGGTGCGCACCGATCCGGCCCAGGAGCCGCTCCTCTATTCGCGCGGCGCCTTCGGCACCTTTGCGGCCTAGCGACTCCCGAGAACCGGAAACCCCGCGAGCCCTGAACCTGGGCAACGCTTGACATTCCGAGATAGAACCATAAAACTAGTTCTATGGAGATAAGGACGCACACCCACGCGCCCTCCCCGGCCGCCCTGGCGCTGGAGGAAGCCGCGCAGGGGTTCGCCGCCTGCGGCTCGGAGCCCAGGCTCATGGTGCTGCGGCTGCTCGTGCGCGCAGGCGCGGACGGGCTGACCGTCGGCGAGATTCAGGAGCGTACGGCCATCCCGGCCTCCACCCTCGCCCACCACCTAGGCTTTCTCGCCGCAGGCGGACTGGTCGAGCAGGAGCGCCGCGGGCGCACCGTCGTCAACCGTGCCGCCTATCGGCGCATCGAAGCCCTCGCCGCCTTTCTGCTGGAAGCGTGCTGCGCCGATGCCAGGCCCTCGCCAGGCGCCCGTGCTGCGCGGGACGCGCTGGAAGGCCGGCCGACGTGACGGCGCTCGTTCTCCGCAGCGTCCACGGCCTGCGCACGGGCGCGCGGGGCGTTCTGTCTGTCTGGGTTCTGATCCTCCTCATCCCGCTCGCGCTGGCGCTGCTGGATACCGCGAATGTCGCCGACATCCTCCTCATCGCTGCCGAGGCGTTCGCGGGGACCCTGCCCTACATCGCCGCGGCGGTCGTGCTCATCGCGTGGCTCAAGGCGTCCGGGGCCACGGCGCTCGTCGCCCGCACCTTCGACGGCCGCGAGACGCGCATGATCGTGCTCGCAGCGCTCCTCGGCGGCCTCGCGCCGTTCTGCTCGTGCGAGGTCATTCCGCTCATCGCAGGCTTGCTGGCGATCGGCGTTCCGCTCTCGGCGATCATGGCGTTCTGGCTGTCATCACCCCTCATCGACCCCTCCAGCATGCTCATCACCGCCGGTGCGCTCGGCTGGGGCTTCGCGGCGGGCAAGGCGGTCGCCGCGGTGGCGCTCGGCCTCTTCGGCGGCTTCGGCGTGCGCCTTCTCGTGTCGCGCGGCGCCTTCGCCGAACCGCTCCGCCCAGGCGCGGTCGGCGGTTGCTGCGGAACCTCGAGCGGGCTCGACGAGGGCGAGACGGTCTGGCGGTTCTGGCGCGAGCCGGCGCGGCGGGCCGCGTTCCGCTCCGAAGGGGTCGCGAACGCGCGCTTCCTCGTGAAATGGCTCGCGCTGGCCTATCTGATCGAGGGCCTGCTGGTCACCTACGTGCCGGCGGAGATGATCGCCGGCGTCGTCGGCGGGGACGGATTGGGGCCCGTCGTGATGGGCGCGCTCGTGGGCGCACCCGCCTACCTCAACGGCTATGCCGCGCCCGCGCTCGTCGCCGGCCTCATGGAGCAGGGCATGAGCCCAGGCGCCGCCATGGCGTTCATGGTGGCGGGGTCGGTGAGCTGCATCCCGGCGATGGTGGCGGTCTGGTCGATCGTGCGCCGGCAGGTGTTCGCGGCTTACCTCTGTTTCGGCATCGCGGGCGCGATCCTGAGCGGGCTCCTGTTCGCAGCCCTCGCCCCCTGAGCCTTACAGCTTGGCCATGATCCCGCCATCGACGACGAGGTCGATGCCGGTGATGAAGGACGCCTTGTCCGAAAGCAGGAAGAGGCAGGCGTCGGCGATGTCCTCCGGCTGGCCGAGGCGGCGGAGCGGCGTGCGCGCGATCATGGCGTCGGCGCGGCTGGGATCGGCTTCGTAAGTCGGCGCCGTCATGGGCGTCAGCACCGCGCCGGGGCAGATGGTGTTGGAGCGGATGCCGTCCGGCCCGAGCTGCATGGAAAGCGAGCGCGAAAGCGCGGAGAGCCCGGCCTTCGACGCCTGGTACGCGTCGATCGGCCCGTTCACCAGGATGTTCTCCATGTTGCGCAGGCCCACAACACTCGCGATGTGGACCATCGCCCCGCCCGCGCCGGTGCGCCGCAGGCAAGGCACGGCGTGGCGCGCCATCAGGGCGGACGCGGTGAGGTTGATCTCCATCACCCGGTGCCAGATGTCCATCTCCATCTCGGCGATGGAGCCGTCCTGGTCGTACCAGCCGACGCCTGCGGCATTGACCAGATAGTCGAGCCGCCCGCTCGCGTCGAAGGCCTGCGCGACGGTGCGCGCGACCAGCGCCTCGTCGCTGGCGTCGCCCTGGATGTAGCGCCCGGCGGCGCCCTCGCCCGCCGCAAACTCGGGCGGCTCAAGCTTGGGGTCGATGGCGGTCACCGCGCAGCCCCCGGCGCGGAGCATGCGCGCGATGGCGAGCCCCATGCCGCCGCCCGCGCCGGTCATCACGCAGGCCTTGCCGTCGAACCCGTCGCTCATGGCGTCGCTCTCCCTCTCAGCGGGCGAAGGCGGCGCTGAGCGCCGTCGCCGCGTCCGCGAGGCCCGCCTCGGCGCTCTCGATCAGGCCGGTGATCGAGACGAAGCCGTGGATCATGCTTTCGTGGCAGCGATACGCCGTGGGCACGCCCGCCGCCTCGAGCCGGCTCGCGTACGCCTCGCCCTCGTCCCGCAGCGGATCGAAGCCGGCGGTGAGGACGAAAGCCGGCGGCAGGCCGGAGAGGTCCGGCGCCAGCAGCGGCGAGGCGAGCGGGTCGGACGCATCGCCCTCCGGCCCCAGGTAGCTGGCCACGTAGAAGGGCATCGAGTTGAGCAGGTAGCCGCTCGAATAGAGCCGCTTGGACTCGGTCTCGCCGGCGAGGTCCGTCGCGGGGTAGATCAGGAGCTGGAAGCAGATCGCGGGCTCGTCACGTGCGTGCGCTTTCAACGCCACCCCGCAGGCCATGTTGCCGCCTGCGCTGTCGCCGCCGATGGCGAGCCGCGCGGGGTCGGCCCCGAGTTGTACGGCGTTCTCCGCCACCCAGCGGGTCGCGGCGTCGCAGTCCTCGAGCGGGGCGGGGAAGCGGTGCTCGGGCGCGAGGCGGTAGTCCACGGACGCCACGAGGCAGCCCGCGTGATGGCAGAGATAGCGGCAGACGTCGTCGTGGGTATCGAGGTCGCCCCTGATCCACCCGCCGCCGTGGTAGTAGACGAGGATCGGCAGCGGGTCCGCATCCGCGCCCTCCGGCTCGTAGAGGCGGACCGCGAGCGGCCCGGCAGGCCCCGGCGCCTCGTGCATGCTGACGGACTTCACCGGGAGCCGCGGGCCGGCGACAGCCGCCATCTCCTCCTTCCACGTGGCCCGCGCGTCTTCCGGCGTCATCTCCTCGACCGGCGTTTCCGCGCTCGGGTCGAGCGAGGCGAGGATCTCCGCAAGCGCGGGGTCGAGTTTCATGGATACGGGTGTCAGGCGCCGGCAGCGGCGCGGAGCGCCTCGCCGCCGGCGAAGCAGGGCGCCACCTCGTCCGCGAAGCGGCCGAGCCAGGCCTGCCGGTGGCGGCGAGGCACGCCCGGCGTCGCCGTGTGGATGAGGAAGCTGTTGAAGCCCGCGTCCACGTAGTCCGCGACGCGCCGGCGCACGGTCTCGGGCCCGCCCACGAACTGGCCGTCGGCCCAGGGCGGGATGTTTGCGGGGTCCGTGCGCTCCTTCATCTTGGCGAAGATCCTGGCCCAGGCGGTGTAGGTGGAGAGCGTCTCGAAATGGCCGTCGTCGGCCTCGTAGTGGTCGATCTGTGCCTGCTGGAAGCGGGGAATGTAGCGCCTGGCGAGGTCGTAGGCCTCCGCGTCGGTGTCCGCGATGATACAGTTCACCATCATCGGGTAGCGCTGATTCTCCACGTCCATGCCGCGCTCCTTCGCGGCCTCCTTCCAGCCAGCCAGCGCTTCCCGCTGCAGCGGCAGGTTGCTGAAGGCGGTCATGATGGGAGGCAGGCCGAGCTGCGCCATCACCGCGCCGGAATCGGGGCTGCCGCCGACGGCGCCGTAGAAGTTGATCTTGCTCGTGTCGGAGCGGGGGCGCAGCTCCACGCGCGTCGGCACGGTCAGATACTCGCCCTCGTAGCGGAAGCGCCCGCCAGCCAGCGCGGTGCTCACGATCTCCCAGACCTCGCGGAAGCGCTGCCGGCTCTCCTCCATCGGCACGCCGAAGGCGTCGTACTCGTATTTCGCCGTGCCCCGGCCGAGGCCCAGGTGGAGCGGCCGGTCGGTGAGCAGGTTGAGCTGGGCGATCTCCTCGGCCAGGCGCAGCGGCTCGTACCAGGGCGTCACCAGCACGCAGGTGCCGAGCGCGAAATCGGGGAAGCGTGCGGCGATGTGGGAGAGGAAGGCCAGCGGGTTGGGGGTCGGGAAGTAGTCCGAGAAATGGTGTTCGATCATCCAGGCCGCGCGATAGCCGGCGCGGTGGGCGAATTCGCAGTCCGCCAGGATTTCCTTGTAGAGCGCGGCGTCCGAAAGTCCGTCCTCGCCCACGGGCGCTGCCACAAAGGCGAAGTCGATTCCGCCCATCCTGCTCACGGGGTCTCCGGCCCTCGTCCACGAAAGCGGCCAGAGACTCGGGCCATCGGCCCGGCCTGTCAATGGCGGGGGCTCTCGCTCACAGCGCCGGCCGGCGCCCCAGGACCCGCGCTGACCGGGTTCGATCGATGTCGCGGGCATGCTCTGCGCTTCGCAAAGCATTAGACGAATCACGCCCCTGTCGCTATGTAGGAGGAGGGGCCGTTTCGCTGAGGGGACGGGGGAGGCGACTGCCGTGGAAGTGACATTCGACCGTCATGACGAGGTGCTGATCGTTGTCGCGAACGGGCGGCTGGAGGCCGCCAACGCCGCGGAGTTCTACAAGACGGTCCAAGCCGAGATCGATGCCAGCGACCGGGCCGTGATCATGGATTTCGAGGCGCTCCAGTTCCTTGGCAGCGCGGGCCTGCGCGCGGTCTTCATGACGGCGACCGATCTGGAGAAGCGGGGGGCGGGGCTCGCGGTGTGCTCTCCCCCGGAACCCATCGCCAAGGTGATCCGGCTCAGCGGCATGAACCAGATTATCCCCGTCCACTCGTCGAGGGCCGACGCACTCGCCGCGCTCTGAGCTGCCCCGGCCCGGCGGGGGCCTCGGCAGGGCTGGCCCGCAAGCCTTCAGGCCGCAGCGCCGCCGCCGTTCATCGCAGCACGAAGTTCCCTGGTGACGTCCTCGTCCACGACGAGGGTGTCGTCGTCCACCCTGCCGGTGATCGCGACGCCATAGACCTCGCGCGCCGTCTCGGCCGAGATGTAGCGCTCGGCCACGTCGTTGAGCACGCGATGGGTCTCGCGCTCCGCCGGGCTGCCGTAGCCGCCGCCCCCCTGATCGCGCGCGCGCAGACGCTCGCCGCCTTCCAGATCGCAGACCATCACCGCAGGATACGGGTGCTCGCTGCCGTCGCGGTCGATCTTGGCATTGCCGCCGAGGCGCGAGCCCGTGCCGCCGCGAACGCCCTTGGGCGCGCTCTCGAGCCCGTTGCAGACGTGGAGGATGCGCATGGGGTCGTTGCGCGGCCCCATGACGACCTCGGTGGCCGGCCCGCCCCGCCTGCGCCCGTGGCCCATGGAATCGGTCATGACGTGCATCTTCTCGATGAGCACGGGGAAGCGCTGCTCGTTGATCTCGATGCTGTCGCGGTAGAGCAGGCCAGCCGCCACCGGCACGAAGAGGTAGTGCATGCCGTCGTTCTCGGCGGACGCGCCGCCGCCGCCGCCCATCATGAACATCTGGTTGATGTAGGGCTCGCCGTTCCTTCGCCAGTCGGTGCCAGACGCGACGCCGGCTGCGGCCGAGTTGCAGTAGTTGCCGTGGGCGAAGCCCTGGCCGTCGCCAAGCTCGGCAAAGGCCGATTGCGTGACGTTCACGATCACGTCGGTGAGGTTCGTGGTCGCGACCGAGCAGCTGTGCGGGAAGCGCGGGATGCCCACCGCGCAGTTCTCGCGCAGCAGCACCTCGATGCGGCGCATGGTGCCGGAGTTGGGCGGCAGGTCCTCGCCGAGGCAGGTGAGCACACCCTGCACCGCTGCCATGGTGGACGTGGTCTCGGTGAGGTTGAGGCCGGCATCGATGCAATCGATGTTGTCACGGAGGTCGACGGTCACCTTCGCGGCATCCGGGTCGATGTCGATGGTGACGTTGATCGGGATGCCTTCCGGCACCCAAGGCTCGACTGGATCGTGCGCCTGCGAGCCCTTGAGCTTGCCCTTCGGCAGGGTGCGGATCGCCTCGATGCAGCGGCGCTCGGAATAGTCGAACCACTCCTCGGTGAAGTGGCGGACCGTGTGGGCGCCGTACTTGGCGATGAAGGCCTTGAGCGAGCGCTCGCCGATGCGGGCCGCGCCCACGGCGGCGAGATAGTCGCCGTACCACTGCTCGGGCACGCGGATGCGGCGCTCGCACATGCGGATGATGTCGTCGATGTCACGGAAGTCCCGCTGCACCTGCACGCAGGGGAAGATCAGCGCGCCTTCCTGATAGACGTCCGCGGCCTGCGCCATGTAGGTGGTGGGCAGGCTGTTGCCGACGTCCGCCTGATGGGCCTTCACGGCGACGGTGAAGAAGTGCTCGCCTTCGTGGAACACCGGCACCAGGATGGTGTGGTCGGCCGGGTGCGTGTTGCCGAGGTAGGGGTCGTTGTGCAGGTACGCATCGCCCTCGGCATAGTCGGGATGCAGGTCCTGCATCGACCTAGTCTGGATGTTGGTGCCCCAGACGTGGATGGGGAAACCCTCGGCCACCGCGAGCACCTGGTTATCGGACGTGATGACCGCGCACGAGAAGTCGCGCGCCATGCCGATGACCGACGACCGCGCCGCCAGCAGCATGGTGTTGGTCATCTCGCGGCAGACCGCGTCCATGCGATTCGCCATCACCGGCAGCAGGACCGGGTTGATGCGGTTCTCCCGCCCGGCTTCCGCGCGTGCATATGCCATCGCTTCCTCCCTCAGGCGCCGGCGGCGCCGGTCTCCAGCAGGTAGTTGCGGCCTGCGGTCACGATCGCCGACGAGCCCGGATAGACGACGATCGTGGTCGTGGGCTCCTCGATGATCGCGGGCCCGGGCACCACCATGCCCGGGTGCAGATCATCGCCGAGATGGAAGGGCGTGTCCAAGGCTCCGGCCTCGCCGAAGTAGGCCCGCGTGGTGCGCCGCGCTGCCGGCGGCTCGCTGCCGCCCGCCGCCTCGACCGGCAGCGACGGCTTGTCGAGGAAGGCGGTGATCCGGCCCTTCCAGTTGATGCACTCGATGGCGCCGCCCTCCTCCTTCACCGCGTAGCGGCGGAAATGAACGTCGTGGAAGGTCTCCACCAGCCGCTCCACATCCGCTTGGGCTTCGAAGCGGTCCATGGGCATGGGGATCTCCATCTCCCACTGCTGGTTGATGTAGCGGGCCTCGACGAAGTACTCGCGGCCGAAGCGCTCGATGCTGCGGCCGCGCAGCTTCTGCTCGAACTCGTCCATGCGCGCCGCGATGCCGGAGAGCGTCCCGCTGACGCCGTCGAAGTCGAAGGTGCTGGAGTGCGCGTACCGGCTCGCGCTGAACTCGGTCACGATGTTGGAGAACTGCCCGCCGCAGGCGCTGAGAGCGCCCGCCGTGCGCGGCAGCAGCACGCGGCGGCAGCCGAGCGCCTGGGCGATGGGGATGATGTTGAGCCCGGCCGCGCCGCCGCCGGCCACGATGATGCTCTCGCCGGGGTTCACCCCGTCCTGCACCGTTATCTCCTGGATCGCCTTGATCATCTGCTCGCCGGCAAGCGTGAGCACCGCCGATGCGGCCTCCTCGGCAGAGAGCTTCAAGGGCTCTGCCACCTTCTCGATCGCCTGGCCCGCCGCCGCCACGTCGAGGCTCATGCGCCCGCCCAGGAAGTAGTCCGGGTCGATGTAGCCGAGCACGACGGCGGCGTCGGTGACCGTGGGCTCCGCGCCGCCCTGGCCGTAGCAGGCGGGGCCGGGGCGCGCGCCCGCGCTCTGCGGGCCGACGCGGAGCAGCCCGCCCGCGTCGATCCAGGCGATGGAGCCGCCGCCCGCGCCGACGCTGCGCACGTCCACCGAGGAGAGGCCGAGGTTGTGGCCGATCCACTCGCCGAGCAGCCACGTGTCGCGGGTGTATTTCACCTGGCCGCTGCGCACCAGGCTCACGTCGAAGGTGGTGCCGCCGGTGTCGACGATGATCACGTCGTCGCCTTGCTCCTCGGCGCCGGCGTAGGCGATGCCGGCGAGCGGACCCATCGCGGGGCCGGACTTCACGGTGTAGATCGGCTTCGCCACCACGTCGTCCACGTGCATGACGCCGCCCGACGACGTGCTGATGAGCACCTCGCCGGTGCAGCCGGCAGCCCGCAGGTCGCTCTCGAACTCAGCCAGGTGGCTCTGCATGAGCGGCTTGAGCGACGCGTCGATGGCGGTCGACGAGGTGCGCGGGAACTCGCGGATGATCGGGTTGAGCTGGTGCGAGAGAGTGTAGGGCACGCCCGGCATGATCTCTGCGATCAGCGCGCCGATGCGGAGTTCGTGGTCGGGGTTCACGATGGACCAGAGGAGCGCCACCGCCACCGCATCGATCCGCTTGCGCGGCAGGCCCTCGATGATCGCCCTCGCCGCAGCCTCGTCCAGCGCGCGCTCCACGCCGCCCTCGGCATTGATGCGCTCAGGGATCTCGTAGGTGAGCCGGCGCGGGATGTAGGGCGGCGGGAACTCCATCGCGAGGTTGAGCGGCTCGCGCTTGCCGCCGTGGCGGTAGAGCAGCGTGTCCGGAAAACCCTCGGTGGTGAGCAGCGCCGTTTTCGCGACCTTGCCCTCGATGATCGAGTTGGTGGAGCGCGTGGTGCCGTAGATCAGCATCTCGGTCTCAGCCAGCAGGCGATCGGCGTCCACGCCGGCGATGTCGCCCGCGTTGGCGAGCGCCTCGCGAAAGCCTTCGAAGGTGCGCTCGACCGTGGTGAGCGCCTTGCCGACCGTGAGCCGGCCCGCCTTGTCGGCAACCACGACATCGGTGAACGTGCCGCCGGTATCGACGGCAATGCGATAGCCCATGAGAGTCTCCCGTAAACCTGCGCTACCAGGCCCTGTGCAGGAGGTCGATGACCTCGTCCGTGGACGTCACCTGGCGCGGATTGCTGGCGACGATGATGTCTTCCAGAGCGTCCTTCGCGATGCCGGGGAAATCGTCGTGGCCGACGCCGACGTCGCGGAGCCGCCAGGGGAGGCCCATGTCCTCCCGCACCAGGGTCGCCACCTCGTCAGCGGCGGCGGCGGCGGCCTCGGCCTCGCTCATGCCGGCGATGTCCACGCCCATCGCCTCGGCCACCCAGGCCTGGCGGGCCGTGGTCTGCTGGCGGTTGAAGGCCATGACGTGCGGCATCATCACGGCGGACGTCTCGCCGTGGGGCACGTTGCAGCGCGCGCCGAGCTGGTGGCCGATGCCGTGGCTCAAGCCCAGCGTCACGTTGGCGAGGCCGCAGACCGACATCCAGGCCGCCACCATGCACTGCCCGCGCGCCGCCGCATCGCCGGGGTCGGCCTTAGTCTCGCGCAGGTAGCGCACCAGCATATCGAGCGCGCGGTAGGCCAGCGCGTCGATGAAGGGCTGGGCCGTGGACGAGCACATCGCCTCGATGCAGTGGTCGACCGCGCGCATGCCGGTGCCGAGCCAGAGGCGCTCCGGCGTCTCCAGGGTGAGGTCGGGGTCGAGGATGACCGCCTTCGCCGTGATCCGCCGGTCGACGTAGAGGTCCTTCACCTTGCGCTCCTCGTCGGTGATGCCGACGAAGTAGGTGAACTCGCCCGCCGACAGCGTCGTCGGGATCGCGAACATCGGGATCGGATCGTTGGTGAGCGAGGGGATCTCCACCTTGTCCGGGTAGGTGAACTTGATCATGTAGGCATCGAGGCCGGCCGGCTCGGTGATCCCTTCGGCGAGGCAGATGGTGACTGCCTTGGCGGTGTCGTTGGGCGTGCCACCGCCGAAGCTGATGAGCGCGTCCGCACTCCGCTCGCGTGCGTAGTCCGCGGCGGCGATCACGGTGCGGCGCGGCACATGCTGCGCGGTCTCGTGAAAGACGCCGGCGCACTTGTTGCCGGCGGCGGCGACGACCCTCTCCACCAGATTCGTCTGCTTTGCCAGCGAGTTGCCCGTGATGACGACGGCCCGGCTCACGCCCTGCTTGTCGAGCTCGGCCGAGAGGTTGTCGAGGCTGCCGGAGCCGAAATGGACCTCGTCCATCGGCAGCATGGTGAAGTGCCCCTTGAGCTCCTGCTTGGGCAGCGAAAGCATGGGTCTCTCCGATCGCGGCGGCCGGCGCGGGCCGAGTGCTGCCGAGCAAACACTTGTTTGAAATCCGAGTCAATTCCGCGTAGAGCGTGGCGGCCCGCGCTGCGGGACATCGGGCATCCGAGGGCCGATCCGGGAGGGGCCGCATGAGGCTGATCGACTACTTCGAGCGCGGGCACCGCTACTACCCGGACCGCGCCTGCCTCATCGACGGGACCGGCGAGCTCAGCTACCGCGAGGTGGCGGAGCGCAGCCACCGCACCGCGAACGCGCTGGTCGCGGGCGGGCTCGAGGCCGGCGACCGCGTCGCGATCCTGAGCCCCAACGCTAGCCGGGCCTTCGAGGCCTGGATCGGCGCTGCGCGGGCCGGCGGCGTCTGGGTCGGCCTCGCCGCGCTCGCATCGGCCGACGAGAACGCCTACGTCATCGACCAGCGCGAGGCCGCGTGGCTCTTCTACCACTCGAGCTTCGAGCCCGTGATCGCGCAGATCCGCGCCCGGTGCCCGAAGCTCCGCCACCTCGTCTGCCTCGACCGCGCGGGCGCGGACGCGCCCTCCTTCGAGGACTTCATCGCGGGCCACGGCGACAAGGCGCCGGAGCTAGCGGACGAGCGCGACGCGGTCATCAGCCACTTTACCTCCGGCGGCACGACGGGCCGGCCCAAGGGCGCCATGTGGTCGAACCTCATCTGGGAGGCGTGGTGCGCCAACGCCTACGCCCACATGCCGATCAGCAAGCCGCCGGTGCACCTGGTCGCGACCTCGATGGCCCACGGCGCCGGCGTCTTCGCCTGGCCCGCCATGGCCTTCGGCGGCACCACGGTCTCCATCCAGAAGCCGGACCCGCTCGCGGTGCTGGAGGCGATCGACCGCCACGGCGTGACCCACACCTTCATGCCGCCGACGATGATCTACATGATGATCGCGCACCCGCGCGCACGCGAGTTCGACTACTCCACCCTCGATTACTTCGTCTACGGCGGCGCGCCGATGTCGGCCGACAAGGTAGCCGAGGCCATCGACCTCTTCGGCCCCTGCATGACCCAGATCTACGGGCAGGCCGAGTGCCCGTGCACCATCGGCATCCTCACGCCCGCCGATCACCTGGAGGCCCTTGCCGACCCCGCCAAGCGCCACCGCCTCCTGAGCTGCGGCCGTCCGCCCGTCTTCGTCGAGGTGGAGATGATGGACGACGACGGCAACATGATGGCGCAGGGCGAGTGGGGCGAGATCGTGGTGCGCGGCACCTTCGTCTCCCTCGGCTACTTCGCCGACCCCGAGGGGACGGCGGAAATCCAGGCCCACGGTTGGCACCACACGGGCGACATTGGCTACAAGGACGAGGACGGCTTCGTCTATATCGTCGACCGCAAGAAGGACATGATCATCTCGGGCGGGCTCAACGTCTTCCCGATCGAGATCGAGCGCGTGATCTGGAGCCACCCGGCGGTGCAGGACTGTGCTGTGATCGGTGTGCCCGACGAGAAGTGGGGCGAGGCGGTGAAGGCGGTGGTCGAGTTGAAGCAGGGCGAGCGGGTGAGCGGCGACGACCTGATCGCGCTCTGCAAGAAGGAGCTGTCCCCCTACAAGGCGCCGAAGACGGTCGAGTTCTGGGACGAGCTGCCCCGCAGCGGCGTCGGCAAGGTGCTGAAGCGCAAGGTCCGCGAGCGCTTCTGGGAAGGCCACGAGCGGAAGATCTAGACGTGGACGGGCGGCCTGACGGATGACGCCGGCCGCGCCGCTTGACAGTCTGCGCCGGGTGCGGACGCGCTGGGCCTCCCTGAGCGGAAACGCCCGGCTCAAGCTCTTCGTGATCGCCGCCGGTATCCTCGTCGTCCTGTGGACGATCCTCCCCTTCTTCTGGATGGTCTGGGCGTCGTTCATGACCAAGCCCGAGATCGTCGAGGGCATCGTCCAGGCCATTGATCGGCCGACCCTCGACAACTACGCGCGCATCGTGGGCGTCGCGGAGACGGAAGCGCTCTTCGGCGGGCAAACCAGACTGATCGGCCGCGGTTTCCTCAACAGCCTGATCGTGGCGCTGCCGACCGCGCTCGCCGCGACCGCGATTGCGACCGTCGCAGGCTACGCCTTCGGCCGTTTCGACTTCCCCGGCCGCATGGGCCTGCTCTTCGCCCTTCTCGTCACCCGTGTGCTGCCGCCCATCGCGATCCTGATCCCCTACTACACCTTCTTCCGGTCCCTCGGCCTGATCGGCAATCAGGGCGGCCTGATCCTGACCTACCTGACCGGCATCACCCCCCTGCTCGCCTGGATTCTCATGGGCTACTTCGCGACGCTGCCGGCCGATATCGAGCGTGCCGCCAGGATCGACGGCTGCAGCCGGCTCGGGGTGCTGCGGCATGTGATGATTCCGATGGCGATGCCCGGAATCAGCGCCTGCTTCATCATCGCGTTCCTGTTCTGCTGGAACGAGTTGCTCTTCGGCATCATCCTGACCGGCGGCAGCACCGCCCAGACCCTCTCGCCGGCGTTGCAGACGGTTTCGCAGAACATCGTTCTGTTCGCGGCGGCGTGCACGCTCTCGGTCGTCCCGCCGCTGCTCTTGGCCCTCGTCTTTCAACGCTTCATCACGCGCCTCAACATCGTCGACCCGATCACGACGCGTGAGGTGTGAGGTGTGAGGTGTGAGGTGTGAGGCAAGCGGGCGATTCCAATCGGGGCCGGATCGCTCTACCATTCGGCGTGCGGCGCCGCTGTGCGCGCCAAGGAGGATGCGATGAAGACGATCGAGATTACGCCCGAAGAGATGCAGAGCCGGATTTCGCGCTATGGCGCCCTGAAGCCGCTGCCGATCCAGCAAGACCCGGAGATCCCGCAGGAGGCCAACGACGTCATCTACGCGCGCAAGCTGCTCTCCGTCATCGGGCTCGGCGGCGACGTGGAGACGCCCATCAACACCGGCGCGCCCATCGTGGACGCCGCCGGCATGACCATGACGCTCGCCGTCTGCCCGCCGGGCCAGGGGCCTGCGCTCCACGCCCACCACCAGACCTACGAGACCTTCACCGTGCTCAAGGGCCGCTTCGAGGTGACGTGGAACGACGACGGCAGCGGCCGGGTGGAACTCGACCAGTACGACACCATCTCGGTGCCGCCCAGGGTCAACCGCGCCTTTCGCAACATCGGCGACGACGAGGCCATCCTGCAGGTGATCATCAGCGGCGGCGTGCACGACATGACCGATATCGACATGGCGCCGTCCACCGCCGTCAGGCTCGACGCCATCAAGCCGGGCGTGAAGGAGAAGTTCGCGGCCAAGGGCCTCACGTTCACCGCGCGGAAGGAGGAGGCCGCCTGAGCGGCGGCGCCGCGCGGGAGGGCCGCGCCATGGAGAGCGTGCGCATCGGCGTGATCGGCCTCGGCTGGTTCGGCGAGGTTCATTGCGACGCGATCCGGGCAACGCCCGGCCTGGAGCTTGCCGGGCTCTGCACCCGGACCGAATCCAGGCTCCGGGAGCTTGGAGACAAGTACGGCGTCGACGTGCTGGAGACCGACTACCGCGCGCTGCTGGGCCGCGACGACCTCGATGCCGTGAGCGTCGTCACCATGTGGGACCAGCACACCGGGCCCACGCTGGATGCGCTCGCGGCGGGCAAGCACGTCTTCCTCGAGAAGCCCATGGCGTCGACGGTGGAGGACTGCGCGCGCATCGTGGCCGCGGCGGACGCGGCGCCGGGCTTCCTCATGGTGGGGCACATCTGCCGCTTCAACCCGCGCTACGCCGCCGCCAAGCGGGAGATCGAGGCCGGCAGCATCGGCCGCATCGTGGCGCTCAGCTCGCGGCGCAACATCCCGGCGGCGTGGACGCCCGAGATCCTGAACAAGATCGGGCCGATCATCGGCGATGCCATCCATGACACCGACCTGATTCTCTGGTTCACCGGCGCGAAGGTGGTGAGCGCCTACGCCCAGACCGTGGACGTGCGCGGCCTCAAGTACCCCGACATCGGCCAGACCATGTACCGCTTCGATTCAGGCGCGACGGCGACGCTGGAGACCGTCTGGTGCATGCCGGAGAAGACCCCCTTCGACATCGACGAGCGCATGTCGATCATCGGCACGGAAGGTTTCATCCATATCCAGGACACCTTCCCCAACATCGGCATCTGCACGAAGGACGGCTTCCGCAGCCCGGACACCACCTACTGGCCCGAGCTGCACGGCAGGCTCTCGGGCGCGCTCCGCGAGGAGTTCCTCTACTTCGCCCGCTGCGTCCGCGACGGCACGCCGCCCACGATCATCACGCCCGCCGAGTCGATGGAAGCGGTGCGGACCACCCTCGCCGCCGAACGCTCGGCGGAAACCGGCGAGGTGGTGCGGCTGGATTAGCGGGCCATGCGCATCGTTGACATTGAACAAGCCAAAGCCGATCTGACCCGCCTGATAGCCGAGGCCGCGTCCGGCGAGCCGTTCGTCATCGCTGTCGATGGCAAGCCGCTGGTCAAAGTGATCGCTGCGGATCCGCCCGCGACCGCGACAGGCCGCCGGCTCGGGTTCATGGAAGGCCAGTTCACGATACCGGACGACTTCGATCGCCTCGGCGCTGCCGAGATCGAGACGATGTTCCACCAAGACGGTTGAGACGCCCGTCTGCCGCGCGCCTCCCAGGACTTTATCCGACCCTACCGGATCGCGGCAGCCCGGACCAAACCCACCTCCCCCAGTCCCCCACCACCCAGGAGGAGTGGGGACGCTACCGCACATGGCGGAGTCTCCCTCTCCTCCCCGGGGAGGAGAGGGCCGGGGGGGGGGGGGGGGGGGGGCGGCCCCGGCCCCGCCGGGGGAAGAG
>JAPPMY010000248.1 GCA_028818855.1 Rhodospirillales bacterium | reverse complement strand
TGGAGCAGGTAGGTGTTGACCAGCACGAAGTCGCCGATGGTCATGGTGCCGGCGGCGACCTCGTAGCCGGCCAGGATGGTGATGCCGGTGAGCCCGGTGGCGATGATCACCCCCTGGCCGATGTTGAGCAGCGAGAGGCTGGTCTTGCTCTGAACCGCCGCCCGCTCGTACTGCCTGCGCGAGACGTCGAAGCGCTGCGCCTCGTGCATCTCGTTGCCGAAGTACTTGACCGTCTCGTAGTTGAGCAGGCTGTCGATGGCCTTGGTGTTGGCCTCGCTGTCCTTCTCGTTCATCCGCCGGCGGTACTTCAGCCGCCACTCGGTGACCGTGAGGGTGAAGGCGATAAAGGAGCCGATGGTGACGAAGGTGATCGCAGCGTACGTGATGCCGTAGAGGACCCAGAGGATGCCGCAGACCATGGTGACCTCCACCAGGGTCGGCAGGATGTTGAACAGCATGAAGGTGAGCAGGAACTCGATGCCCTTGACGCCGCGCTCGATGGCGCGGCTCAAGCCCCCGGTGCGGCGCTCGATGTGGTAGCGGAGCGAGAGCCGGTGCAGGTGGTTGAAGACCTGCAGCGCCACGGTTCGGATCGCGCGCTCGCCCACCTTGGCGAAGACCGCGTCCCGCAGCTCGCCGAAGGCGACCGTGAGCACCCGGAGCGCGCCGTAGGCGAGAAGGATGGCCACCGGCACGACGATGACCGCCGTGGTTTCGCCCGAGAGGATATCGACCGCATCCTTGTAGAGGATCGGCACATAGACGTTGGCGACCTTGGCGCCGACGAGCAGGATGACCGCCAGCACCACCCGGCCCCGCATCTCCAGCGAGCCGCGCGGCCAGAGATAGGGCAGCAGCGTGCGAATGGTGTGCAGGTGCGAGCGTTCTGCCCTGCCGGGCGCGCGGGCCTCGCGATCGAGAGCAACCATGGGGCCGTGATTTCGATGGCTCGCCCCGCCGGCGGCGAGGCTCGGAGCGCGTGTCGTGCGTGTCTCACATAAGCACGAAGCCGGGGCGGATCAAATTCCGCCGTCCGAACGGCCCCGCTCCCCGGCCGTCTCCTCCGGGGACGAGTCTAGCACGACGGCGGAAACGTCCATCAAACCGCCATGAACGCACATGAATCATGCGGTTTTGTGCCGTTATGTTCGGAACGAAGCGTGGCGCGGTCCTTTCGGTCATCGTTCTCCTGTGGGAATAACAGGGTTCGAAGGTCGCGGCGGAGCGGCAAGCGAGAGGGCCCCTCATGCCCATCCTGACCACCTGCATCGGCTCCTACCCCAAGCCGCCCTACGTGCCGCGCCTGGGCTGGATGCACGAGGACGTGGAGGCCGGCGAGGTCGAGGCCGGGGCGCTTTCGCCGGCGGAGCAGCGGGCCGCCTTCGACCGTGCGACGCGGGAGGTGGTGGCGGAGCAGGCCGCGATCGGCATCGACATCCCGACGGACGGCGAGATCAGGCGCGGCAACTACATCCATTACCACTGCCGGCACCTGCAGGGCTTCGCACCCGAGACGCTCACGCGTCGCACCATGCGGAACGGCGCCTGGACCGCCGAGGTGCCCACGTTCACGGGCAAGGTCTCGGCGGGCAAGCCCTTCCTGGTGCGCGACTGGGAGGTGGCGCAGGCGGCGACGGAGAAGCCCGTCAAGATCACCGTGCCGGGCCCGCTCACCATCGCGGATTCGACCGCCAACACGTGCGCCGCCGACCGCCGCGCCTGGTGCGCCGACCTGGCCCAAGCGCTCAACGTGGAGATCAGGCGGCTCGCCGACGCCGGGTGCCGGCACATCCAGGTGGACGAGCCGCTCTTCGCCCGCCTGCCGGAGCAGGCGCTCGACTTCGGGATCGAAAACATCGAACGCTGCTTCCACGGGGTGCCGGCAAGCGTGACGCGCACCATGCACATGTGCTGCGGCTATCCCGACAAGCTGGACGAGACGGACTACGTGAAGGCCGACCCGGGGGCCTACCTGCGGCTCGCGCGCGCGGTGGAGGCCAGCAGTCTCGATGCGGTCTCCATCGAGGACGCGCACCGGCACAACGACCTCTCCCTGCTCGACGCCTTCGCCCGCACCACGGTCATCCTCGGGGTCGTCGAGATCGCGTCCAGCCGGGTCGAGACGGTGGACGAGATCGCAGCCCGCCTGCGCGCGGCGCTCGACCACATCGACGCGGACCGGCTGATCGCGGCGCCCGACTGCGGGCTCATCATGCTGGGGGCGGACCTCGCGCGCACCAAGCTCGGCCGTCTGGTCGAAGCCGCGCGCGCGGTCTGACCCGCCGCCCGACGTGGCGGTTACCTCTCGTCGCGGGTGTCGTAAGCTGAGCCGCCGCGCCCCAGCCTGACCGGCGCAGCGAGAGGAGCCATGGACCGCGACGCGTGCGAGAGGATGGACCGGGACTGCCCGCTCGGCGACGTGCGGGAGCGGTTCTCCCTGCCGGAAGGGGTGCTCTACTTCGACGGCAACTCCCTCGGCGCGCTGCCCCGGACGACCGCCGCCGATATCGACCGCGCGGTCCGGGAGGAGTGGGGCCGGGGCCTCGTCGAGAGCTGGCTCGATGCCGACTGGTTCTTCCTCGCCCGCAAGGCCGGCGATGCCATCGCGCCGCTGATCGGCGCCTCCGAGGGCGAGGTCGTCGTCGCCGACTCCACCTCAGTCAACCTGTTCAAGCTGGCGGCTGCCCTGCTGCGCCGGAGCGAGGGGCGGCGCGCCGTCGTCACCGAGCGCGGCAACTTCCCGACCGACGTCTACATCCTGGAGGGTCTCGCCGATCTCTTCGGCGGGAGGTTCGATCTCGTCCTGGCCGCGCCCGAGGCCATCGCCGGATCGATCGACGAGGGCACCGCGCTGGTCCTGCTGACCCACGTCAACTTCCGCACCGGCGCCATGCACGACATGGAGCGGATCACGGGGCACTGCCGGGAGCGCGGCGTGCCCGTGATCTGGGACCTGAGCCACTCCGCAGGCGCGGTTCCGCTCGCGCTCAACCGCTGGGGGGTCGAGCACGCCGTCGGCTGCACCTACAAGTTCCTGAACGGCGGGCCCGGCGCGCCGGCCTACATCTACATGGCGGCGAGCGCCATCGCGGCGCACGAGCCGGTGATGACCGGCTGGTTCAGCCATGCCGACCAGTTCGGCTTCGAGGACCGCTACCGGCCCACGGGCGGCATCGAGAAGTGCCTCGTCGGCACGCCGCCGATCCTCTCGCTGCGCGGCGTCATGCACGGCGTCGCGACCTTCGACGGCGTGGACATGGACGACGTCGTCGGCAAGTCGCGGAGACTGTCGGAACTCTTCATCCGGCTGGCGGACGACCGGCTCGTACCGTACGGTTTCTCGCTTGCGAGCCCGAGAGAGCCGGGCGCGCGCGGCAGCCAGGTATCGTTCCGCCACGAGCACGCCTACGCGGTCTCCAAGGCGCTCCGCGCTGCCGGTGTCGTCGCCGACTTCCGCAGCCCCGACATCCTCCGCTTCGGCATCGCGCCTCTCTATGTCCGGCACGTCGACGTGTGGGACGCGGTCGACGCGCTCGCGCAGATCATGGCGGGCGAGAGCTGGAGGGCGCACGGCACCGATGCGCCGGACCCGGTCACGTGAGGCCGCGGGCGCGCGTCATCCCCGCGGCGGCGCAATTCGCGCGGAACTGTGGTATGAGGGGCGGGTGCGGGAAAGCGGCCTCACGATGACGACATCGCCTGACAGCGACGCCAGAGCGTGCCTGCGCGAGGCCGGGCTCAGGCCCACGCGCCAGCGCATCGTCCTCGCCAGCCGACTCTTCGGCGGGCCGCATCGGCATGTCACGGCTGCGGAGCTTCATGCGGAGGTGCTGCGAGAGGAGGCGGGCGTCTCGCTGGCGACGGTCTACAACACGCTGCACCAGTTCACGAAGGCGGGCCTCCTGCGCGAGCTGGTGGTCGACTCGGGGCCCTCGTTCTTCGACACCAACACCGCGCATCACCAGCATTTCTTCCTGGAGGACACAGGCCGCCTCGTCGACGTGCCGGGCGATCGCGTCGAGGTGAACGTCCAGCCGCCGGCGCCGCCGGGGACCACGGTCTCGCGCATCGACGTCATCATCCGCGTGACCGGCACGGGGGCGGACGAGGGCGCGGCCCTGCCAGGGGACCCGCACACCCTGGAATGATTCCAATCCGTTGACGAAGGCGCGGCGCTGCGTCATATAGAGCGGTGAACGCACCGGCCGCGCCCGCAACCGGGGGTGCGGCAGCCACACCTCTCCAACCGCAGAATCAGGGGGATCAAGACCATGCCTGCACTGGGTGGCAGCAAGACCGAGCAGAACCTCAAGGACGCCTTCGCCGGCGAGTCACAGGCCAACCGGCGCTATCTCTACTTCGCCCGCAAGGCGGACGTGGAGGGCCACAACGACGTCTCCGCGCTCTTCCGCTCGACCGCCGAGGGCGAGACCGGCCACGCCCACGGCCATCTCGACTTCCTGGTGGAGACCGGCGATCCCGCCACCGGCAAGCCGATCGGCCAGACCAGCGACAACCTGGCGGCGGCGGTGGCCGGCGAGACCCACGAGTACACCGACATGTATCCCGGCATGGCGCGCACCGCGCGCGACGAGGGCTTCGACGAGATCGCCGACTGGTTCGAGACCCTGGCGAAGGCCGAGAAGTCCCACGCCGGACGCTTCCAGAAGGCGCTCGACTCGCTCGACTAAAGCCCTTCTATCTGACCCGAACCGGCGCTCCCCGGGCGTGTACGCGCTCGGGCGGGCGCCGGTTCTGATTCAGGCGCAGATCACGCGCCGGCCAGGCGGAAGATCTCGGCGTAGGCCGCGTGGATTCCCGCTGCGCCGAAGGCCTCCAGGTCGCTCGAGCACGAGTTCTGGCAGAGCACGGCGGTGATCCTGCTCGCCTCGTGGTGGCCGGCCATGGTGACGTGCCCGCGAAGCTGGCCGAGGTGACCCACGACGGTGAGGTCGTCGAAGCGGGAGACCAGGACGCCGTGGCCGCAGTGGGTGACGTTCGTGCCGGGGAAGCCTGCGGAAAGGAGCGGGCCGGTCAGGTCGGCGAGGGCGGCAGGCTCCAGCACCTGCCCGGTGAAGAGCGCGTGGAAGCCCCGCGCGAGGTCGCGCGGCGTCGTGACCAGGTCGCCCGCGGCCCCGATGCCCGACAGCGGGAACCAGTCCGACGAATCTTCCGGCGGGGCGTCGGTGCGCGCGGAATCGAAGACGTACTGGCGGGCCAGCCGCTCGCGCGGAAAGGCCTCGTCCCCGCCGCTCCAGGTGTCCGCCATGCCGTTCGGCTCGAAGACCACGCGCCTGAGCCAGCGGGAGAGGGGCTCGCCCCGCTCGGCGGCGACGATCTCGCCCGCCAGCACGTAGCCGGGGTTCGAGTAGACGAAGGCTTCGCCGGGCGCGATCTGCGCGCCGTTGGCGAGCGCGAACTCGACGATCCGCTCAGGCGTCCAGTCGTCCGCCGCGCCCCTGGGCATGAAGGACTCGTACTCCGGCAGGCCGCTCCGGTGGCTGAGCAGGTGGCGGACGCGAATCTCGCGCGCCCGCGGCAGCGCTGGGAACCACCCTTCGATGGTGCGGTCGAGGTCGATGCGCCCCTCGCTCGCCAGCGCGTGCACCGCGACGGCGGTCCAGGTCTTCTTGGTGCTGGCGGTCTTGAACAGGTGGGCCGGGGTGAGCGGCGCGCCGCTCTCCCGGTCGGCCGTGCCGGCGGCCAGCGTCAGCGCCTCCTCGCCCGGCCGGACGAGGGCCAGCGACGCGCCGACGATGCCACGCGCCACATGCTCGCCGAGCACACGGTCGAGCTGCGATACGAGAACGTCGGTTTCCGGCTTCAGCATCTCCGCCCCCGATCCGCTGCAACGCCGCTCACCATAGCACGCTCGTCCACGGCGAGGGTGGACGCCGTCCCGCCCGCTCACTGGCGAGAGAGCTATCCGACCGGATTGAATCGTATCCGGTTGCCGCACGTTCGCGTCTTTGCTTGCCGAACGGACGAATAAAGAATCCCCCACCTCACCCCGACCCTCTCCTCCCCGGCGGGGAGGAGAGGGAGAAAAAGCTGGCGCCGCCTTCGTTCCCCCTCCTCCTGGGAGGAGGGGGGCAGGGGGAGGTGGGTTTGGTGGGGGCTGCGGTGATCTCGTAAGGTAGGAAATCGCTCTAGCCTGCCGCCGGCGGCGGGTCGCGGCCGTCGAGAAGGGGGGAGCCAGCATGGCCCATGTCGGTGCGGCGCAGACGCGCCTGGAGGACGATCGCTTTCTCACCGGCCGCGGCCGCTTCGTGGACGACATCCGCCTGGCCGGAGAGGCGCACGCCGCCTTCGTCCGCAGCCCCCACGCCCATGCCCGCATCGCGAAGATATCCACCGGGCGGGCGCGGTCCATGCCGGGCGTGCTCGCCGTGCTCACCGGCGAGGACTGGCGGCAGGATGGCGGCGGCGATACCGACGTGCTGTGGGACCTCACCTCCCACGACGGCACGCCGATGGCGATCGCGCGCAGGCCGGTCTTCGCCACGGACAAGGCGCGTCACGTGGGCGATACGGTGGCGCTCGTCGTGGCCGAGGACCCGCATGCGGCCGCCGACGCCGCGGCCCAAGTCGAGGTCGCGTGGGAGCCGCTCGCGTGCGTGACCGAGCTTGCCGCCGTCGTCCGCGCCGAGGCGCCGCTGGTGCACGAGGAATTCGGGAGCAACGTCGCCTACGACTGGCGGCTCGGCGATGCGGAGGCGGCCGGGGCTGCCTTCGCCGCTGCCGCGCACGTGACCTCGCTCACCCTCGTCAACAACCGGCTCGCGCCGAGCGCCATCGAGCCGCGCGCGGCCATCGGCGCGTACGATCAGGGCAGCGAGCGCTACACGCTCTGGTCCGCCAACCAGAACCCGCATCTCGTCCGCCAGTGGCTCTCGCGCGACACGCTGCGCGCGCCGGAGCACGCGATCAGGGTGGTTGCGCCGGACGTCGGCGGCGGCTTCGGCCAGAAGACCTATCACTACCCCGAGGACGCGAGTCTGCCGTGGGCCGCGAGGCTGGTGGGCCGGCCGGTGCGCTGGACCGCGACGCGGGCCGAGACGCTCGCCGTGGACATCCACGCCCGCGACCACGTGACCGAGGCGCGCATGGCCTTCGACGAGGACGGACGCGTGACCGCCGTAGACGTGGATTCCATCGCCAATCTCGGCGCCTACCAGAGCCAGTTCGCCGCGTGCATCCCCACGCTCTTCTGCGCGACGATGCTGTCGGGCCAGTACGCGATCCCGGCGCTGCACTACCGGGTGCGCGGCGTCTACAGCAACACCGCGCCGGTCGATGCCTACCGCGGCGCGGGCAACCCCGAGATCACCTACATCGTCGAGCGCCTGATGGAGAACGGCGCGCGCGAGCGGGCGCGCGACCCGGTCGAGGCCCGGGCCGGCAACCTCGTGCCCGCCGCCGACATGCCCTATGGCAGCGCGACCGGAATCACCTACGACGTAGGCGACTTCCCGGCGGTGCTGGAGAAGGCCCGCGCGCTCGCCGATCTCGACGCGCTCAGGGCCGAGCAGGCGCGGCTCAGGGAGGGCGGCCTGCTGATGGGGATCGGCATGGCGGCCTTCGTCCGCTCCGGCGGCGCGGGGCCCAGCCGCCTCGCGGCCGCGCTCGGCAGCCGCATGGGGCTCTGGGATGTCGCCACCGTGCGCGTCCACCCCGGCGGCAAGATCACCGTGCTCTGCGGCAGCCACAGCCACGGCCAGTCCCACGCAACGACGTACGCGCAGATCGTGGCCGACCGCTTCGGCTGCGCGCTTGCCGATATCGACGTGGTGGAAGGTGACACGGACCGCATCCCCCACGGGCTCGGCACCTGGGCCTCGCGCTCTATCACCGTCGTGGGCTCGGCGCTCGCCGTGGCGTCGGACCGGATCATCGAGAAGGGCAGGCGGCTCGCCGCCCACCTGATGGAATGCGCCGTCGACGACATCGACTTCGGGGGCGGCGCCTATGCCGTGCGCGGCACCGACCGGCGGATGACCTTCGTGGAGATCGCGGGCATGGCCTACCGCGGCGCCGACTACCCGGAGGGCTTCGAGCTGGGCCTGGAGGAGGCGGCGTTCTTCGACCCGGACGACTTCAACTATCCCTACGGCACCCATGTCGCGACCGTCACGGTCGATCGCGAGACCGGCGCCGTGCGGCTCACCGGCTACTATTCGGTGGAGGACGCGGGCCTGGTGATCAACCCGCTGGTGGTCGACGGCCAGCGCCACGGGGCGGCCGCTCAAGGCATCGGCCAGGCGCTGCTGGAGGACGTGCGCTACGACCCGGAGTCCGGCCAGCTCCTCTGCGGCTCCTTCATGGACTACGCGCTCCCGCGCGCGGACGATCTGCCCGCCTTCGCGCTCGACAGCCACGTGACGCTGACCGGGACCAACCCGCTCGGCGTCAAGGGCGTCGGCGAGCTTGGCACCTCCGGCCCGCCGGCCGCCATCGGCAACGCCGTTCTCGATGCGCTCTGGCACCTGGGCGTCCGCCACGTGGAGATGCCGTTCACGGCCGAGCGCGTCTGGCGCGCCATCCGCGACGCCTCTGGTCGATGAGACTTGCCCGCGGGCTTGCCATCCCGGCGCGAATTTGGCGACGACGAACTGGTGTCTTGCATAACTTCTACAATCACCCGCCCACGAACTCTGCCGAAATTCCCGTCAATAGCTCAATGTCGGGTAGCGCTTCAGTATGAAAAGATAAGTCGCACTACGCACCTTGACAAACCATTGATTTAAAGAGAGAATTTCGAATCGATCAGAAGCCACAGGGGAACACACGGTGAACGGATGCCATAACTGCCATTTTTGGCAAAGATTAGAGGGGCATGACCAGCCGACTGGAGTATGCCGCGCTCGTCCGCCTGTAGTAATATCTAGCCCCCAAGGAGTTAACACTCACTGGCCAATAGCTACTGCGACCGAGTGGTGCGGCGATTGGGAAGAAATACCGCAAGACCAGGACATGCGGCTTGGTCAGAACAGGTGATGACTAAAAAGGGATAACCGAGATTATAATATATACCAACAAAAATAGCACAAACAGAAATAATCTTCTCATAGATTCCTCTTGTAGCTGTGGGAAGATTAGGACTACGGGCTGCCTCACCAGCCCGTAGTCCCCTTTACACCATACTTATTTCTTAGAATCTTACGGAGAGTTCGATGACAGAGAATTGGAACAGGCGAAATTTTATCGTCTCTTGCATGACTTGTGCATCTGGCGTGGTTAGTAGTGCTTTTTCCGCACTCACCTATTTTTCGGCACCACCAAAAAGAGAACTAAAGATAATAGACCTACCCACCATACATCTTGGAGGTGAAATGCGGGGCAGTCTAAAATTAACGCCAGTTCTAATAAAGGCTGCCCCAACACCGGTAGAGCCAAATGTATATGAAGCATAGTGAATATAAAACTGGAGGCGTGGGCCGGAATTGAACCGGCGATCTCTGGAGTGCAGAACCAGCGTCTTACCGCTCGACCACAGCGCCTCCAGCTTTGTATTTACACACTAATTTAAGACAGCTTATAATGGAGAATCGAGACATGGTTAGAAAAATAAACAAACCCAGACCAGCAAAGCTAGACGAGTGAATAGAGAGCTTTGCGGTGTCGTCTGTCACGGAAACATCTGAATTAAGGTCAAACTGTGCCATTAACCTCATCATCATCTCTCACGTTCGTGCAAAGTAGGTAAGCCGTGCGTTTCGCTGGGATGAAGAGCTATCCGTCTCATTTCAACCTCTACCGCAGGAAGAGGCGGTAGGCGGGGTTGGCGGTCTCGTCGCGGTAGTCGTAGCCCACCTGGTCGAGGAAGGACTGGAAGTCGCCGCGTTCCGCCTGCGGGACCTGCAGGCCGATCAGCACCCGGCCGTAGTCCGAGCCGTGGTTGCGGTAGTGGAACATGCTGATGTTCCAGGGCCTGCAGCCCATGCGGGTGAGAAAGTGCATGAGCGCACCCGGCCGCTCGGGAAAGTCGAAGCGGTAGAGGACCTCGTCCAGCTCCCCCGGCGCATGGCCGCCCACCATGTAGCGCACGTGGAGCTTGGCCATCTCGTTGTCGGTGAGATCGAGCACCGGGTAGCCGTCCCGCTCCAGCGCCTCCACGAGCGCGCGCTTGTCCGACCCCGCGTCGCTGATCTCGACGCCGACGAAGATGTGCGCGGCCGCGTCGTCGGCATAGCGGTAGTTGAACTCGGTGATCGCGCGCCTGCCGATCAGCTCGCAGAAGCGGAGCAGGCTGCCGGGGCGCTCGGGAATTGTGACTGCGAGCAGGATCTCCCGCTGCTCGCCGAGCTGGGCGCGCTGGGCGATGTGGCGGAGGCGGTCGAAGTTGACGTTCGCGCCGCTCACGACCGCGGCGAGCCGCCCGCCGCCGGCGCCCTCGCGCTCGACATAGCGCTTGAGGCCGGCGACCGCGAGCGCGCCTGCGGGCTCGGCGATGGAGCGCGTGTCCTCGAAGATGTCCTTGATCGCTGCGCAGATCTCGTCGGTGGAGACGAGCACCACCTCGTCGATGCACTCACGCGCGATGCGGAAGGGCTCGGCGCCGATCTGCTTCACCGCGACGCCGTCGGCGAAGGTGCCCACCTGATCCAGCACCACCCGCTCGCCCGCCGCGAGGGCGGCGTGCAGGGTGGGCGTGTCCTCGGGCTCGACGCCGACGATGCGCGTATCGGGCCAGAGCGCCTTGATGTAGGCGGCGATGCCGGCGATGAGGCCGCCGCCGCCGACGCTCACGAAGATCGCGTCGAAGGCTTCGCCCTGCTGGCGCACGATCTCCATCCCCACCGTGCCCTGGCCGGCGATGACGTGCTCGTCGTCGTAGGGCGGGATGAGGACCATCCCGCGCTCGGCCGCGAGGGCCTCGGCCTTCTCCTTCGCGCCGTCGTAGGTGTCGCCCGCGAGCAGCACCTCGGCGCCGAGCCGCTCGACTGCGTCAACCTTGATGCGGGGCGCGGTCTCCGGCATGACGATGAGCGCGCGCGTGCCCAGCCGGCGCGCCGCCAGCGCCACGCCCTGCGCGTGGTTGCCGGCCGACGACGCGATGACTCCCCGCGCGCGCTCCTCGGGCTCGAGCGAAGCGAGCTTGTTGTAGGCGCCCCGCAGCTTGAACGAGAAGACCGGCTGCAGGTCCTCGCGCTTGAGCCAGACGTCGGCGCCGATCCGCGCCGAGAGCTTCGGCGCAAGCTCGAGCGGTGTCTCGCGCGCCACGTCGTAGACGCGCGCTTTCAGGATCTTCGTGACGTAGTCTCGGGGCATGAGCGGCGCTCGTTGGCTGGCGGCGGTCGCGGGCGCCGTGTCGTCCACCGGCGTTCGGTGCGTGAAGCATGCACATGGGCGCGCGGCGGGATCGAGTCAACGACTCAGTCGTCCGGCTCAGTCGCCCGTTCCTGAATCGCGCCGCCCCGGATACCATCGCGCCCTCGCTTCAGCGAGGAGACGACCAGTGCCAGGACCGCTCGACGGCTACCGCGTGATCGACCTCACATCGATGGTCTCGGGCCCGCTCGCCACCATGATGCTGGGGGACCAGGGCGCCGACGTGATCAAGGTGGAATCGCTCGGCCAGGGCGATCACACGCGCACCGGCAGCAACCGCTCCAACGGGCTCTCCTCGGGCTTCCTCAACGTCAACCGCAACAAGCGCTCGATCGCGGTCAACCTGAAGGATGCGCGCGGGCGCGACGCCGTGATCTGCCTGGCCGCGCGCGCCGACGTCTTCATCCAGAACTTCCGGCCGGGCGTGGTCGAGCGGCTGGGGGTCGGCGAGCCGGACATCCGGGCCGCCAACCCAGCGATCGTCTACGTCTCGATCAACGGCTTCGGCGAGACGGGGCCTTACGCGGAGAAGCGCGTTTACGACCCCATCATCCAGGCGGCATCGGGCTTAGCCTCCGTCCAGGGCGGGTCCGACGATGCGCGACCCAGGCTCGTGCGCACGATCCTGCCCGACAAGCTCACCGGCGTGACCGCGGCGCAGGCCGTCACCGCCGCGCTGCTGGCCCGCGAGCGCTCGGGAAAGGGCCAGCACGTGCGGCTTTCCATGCTGGATGCCGTCGTCTCGTTCCTCTGGGCGTCGGACATGGGCGGCCAGACGTTTCTGGAGCAGGCGCCGACGGAGCAGCGGGCGGCGAGCTTCATCGACCTCATCTACGAGACGAAGGACGGCCACATGAGCGTCGCCGTGATGAGCGACCGCGAGTGGGTCGGCCTCGCCCGCGCGCTGGAGCGGCCGGAGTGGCTGGAGGACGCGCGCTTCAGGACGCCGGCGCTCCGCGACGAGAACATCGACGACCGCCTCGCGCTCACCCAGGAGGTACTTCGCGCCAGGACCACGGACGAGTGGATGGAGCGGTTGGAGGCCGAGGGCGTGCCGTGCGCGCCGGTGCTGACCCGGACTGCCCTGGTCGCGCATCCGCAGGTGGCCGCCGGCGGCACCTTGGTCGAGGTCGACCATCCGGTCGCCGGCAGGATGCGCCAGGCACGGCCCGCCGCGCGCTTCGGGGCGACGCCGAGTTCCATCCGCCGCGGCGCGCCGCTCCTCGGCGAGCACTCGGAAGAGCTGCTGGCGGAGGCCGGGCTCTCCGCCGCGGAGATCGCCGCGCTGCAGGGCGCCGGCGTGATCGCCTGAGCCGCGCATGAGCTGGGAGAAGGAGGTCGGCGAGCTAGCGCGCAAGCGGGCGCTCGCGGAGGCGCAGGGCGGCGAGGAGGGCGTCGGCCGCCAGCATGCCCGGGGGTTGCTCACGATCCGCGAGCGGATCGACGCCATGCTCGATACCGGCTCGTTCCAGGAGCTGGGCGGGGCCGCAGGCGTGGCCAGCCGCGACGGGGACGGGCAGCTCACCGACTTTCAGCCGGCCAATTTCGTTTTGGGTTTCGGCGCGATCGACGGGCGCCGCTGCGTCATTGGCGGCGAGGACTTCACGCTGAGCGGCGGCTCGCCCAACGAGGCGGGCCTGCGCAAGAGCGTCTACGCGGAGGAGCTGGCCTGCACCTACCGCGTGCCCCTGGTGCGGCTCCACCAGGGCGCGGGCGGCAGCGTCGCCGGCACCGGGTCCAAGACCGTGGGCACGCCGGTCAACGCGCCGCCGCGCTTCGCCTCCGTGGCCCGGGCGATGGCGAGCGTGCCCGTGGCGTCCGCCGGGCTGGGCGCGGTCGCGGGCCTGCCGGCGGCCCGCCTCGTGGCCTCGCACTTCTCGGTGATGGCCGAGAACTCGCAGATCCTGATCGCGGGCCCCGCCGTGGTCGAGCGTGCGCTCGGCCGCCGGCCCAGCAAGGAGGCGCTGGGCGGGCCCGCGGTGCATGCCAGGAACGGCGTCATCGACAACCTGGTGGCGGACGAGCCGGCGGCCTTTGCCGAGATCCGCCGCTTCCTCGGCTACCTGCCGCCCAACGTCTGGGAGCTTCCGCCGTGCACGCCGGCCGACGACCCGGCGGAGCGGCGCGCCGAAGAGCTGATCGAGATCGTGCCCCGCAACCGGCGCAAGCTCTACGACATGCGGCGCGTGATCGCGCTGGTGCTGGACGAGGGGTCGTTCTTCGAGATCGGCCGGCTCTACGGGCAGGGCACGATCACCGGCCTGGCGCGGCTCATGGGCCAGCCCGTCGGCGTGCTCGCCAACGACTGCTGGCACCTCGCCGGCGCCATGACCGCCGCGGGCTCCCAGAAGACGCGGCGCTTCATCGAGCTTTGCGACACCTTCCACCTGCCGATCGTGAGCCTGGTGGACGAGCCCGGCTTCATGATCGGGGCGGAGGCGGAGAAGGCCGGCACCATCCGCTTCGGCGCCGCCGCCGTGCTCGCCGCCGCAAGCTCCGTGGTGCCCTGGGCGTCGGTGATCGTGCGCAAGGCGCACGGCGTCGCGGTCGCCGCGCACTTCGGGCCTGACGGCTTCGTCGTCGCCTGGCCCTCGGCCGAGATGGGGGCGCTCCCGGTGGAGGGCGGCGTGGCGGTGGCCTTCGGCCGCCAGATCGCCAAGGCCGACGATCCTGCCGCCGAGCGCGAGCGGCTGGAGGACGCCATGCTCGCGCGGCAGTCGCCCGTGCCCCGCGCCGAGAGCTTCTCGCTCCACGAGCTTATCGACCCGCGCGAGACCCGGCCCGTGCTCTGCGACTGGATCGCCCGGGTTCAACCCCTGCTGGAACGCCTGAAGGGGCCGACGAGCTTCCCGGTGCGGCCGTAGGGCAGGGCGCTCCCGGCCGAGGGCCCGGCGGCGACGCCCGGCGAGAGGTCCGGGTCAGGCAATCAACTCCGCGAGTTCGCGCTTGAAGGGCACCTCGTCCGGCGAGACCGGCGGGCCGTCCAGCTCTTCGGCGTAGCGGCGGCCGGCGTAGACGGCATGGGCGATGGTGGCCGGCGCCAGCGCGTCGCCGATGGTGTCCACGGCTTCGAGGCCGGCGTCCGCCCAGCGCTCCCGCTGGCGCGCGAGTTCGGCCGCGATCTCGTCCGCAGGCGTGCGCGCGGTGACGAGCACCACCGCGTCGGCCTCCGCCTCGTCGGTCTGGCCGGTATGGACGCACGAGGTCGCGACGACGCCCGGCGCAATCCGGCTCAGGTTGCGGAACGCCTCGATGCGGACGCCCTTCTCCAGCAAGCGCGCCTGGGCGAAGTGCTGCTCCATGGTGTTGCGGCTCCAGGTGGAGGCCTCGGAGGCGGGCGTCACGTAGGTGGTCTCGTAGCCCCTGTCGGCCAGCAGCTCGGCCAGCACGCTCGCCATGTAGTAGTGATCGTCGTCCCAGACGGTGACGCGCGCGCCCTCCGGCCAGCGCTCCGCCATCAGGTCGTCGGGCGTGAGCACCTGCGCGCCGCCGTCTAAGGGGACGGGCGCGGTCCAGTGGCGGCCGACCCCATCGCCGCGCCAGCGCGCACCGGTGGCGATGACGACGCGGGGGCAGCCGAACTCGAGAACGGTCTCCGCATCGAGGCGCGAGTCCAGGTAGAGGCTGACGTTCGGGAGCTTGTGGAGCTGCTCCGCGCGGTAGTCCCTGACCCGCCCCCAGGCGGCGAGGCCCGGCAGACGGCACTCCCGCGCGACGCGGCCGCCCAGTTCCGTCTCCCGTTCGGCGAGCGTCACCTCGTAGCCGCGCTTGCCGAGCGCCTGGGCGGCCTCGAGCCCGGCGGGGCCGGCGCCGACGATGAGCACGGGCTTCTCGCTCTCCTTCGGCCGGATGCGCTCGGGATGCCAGCCCCGGCGCCATTCCTCCCCCATGGTCGGGTTCTGGGTGCAGCGGATGGGCGACATGGTGAAGTCACCGGAGACGCAGATGTTGCAGCCGATGCACTCGCGGATGTCCTCGAGGCGGCCCTCGGCGACCTTGTTCGGCAGGAAGGGGTCGGCGATGGAGGGGCGCGCGCAGCCGATCATGTCGACGATGCCCTTGCGCACGATGGAGACCATGCGGTCGGGCGAGGTGTAGCGGCCGACGCCCAGCACCGGCTTCGTGGTGAGCTTCTTGACGCCGGAGATGAAGGGCTCCTGCCCGCCCTCCTCGCCGAAGCGGGACGACATGCTGTCGTTCTCCCACGAGGCGAGGCAGACGTCCCAGAGGTCCGGGATCTCGGCCACGAGGCCGATCATGTCCTCGGTCTCGGCCTTCTCCAGCCCGGCTCCGCCGCGCAGCTCGTCCACCGAGAGCCGGCAGGGCACGGCGCAGGTGTCGCCCACCGCCTCGCGCGTGTCGGTGAGCAGCTCCTTGAGGAGGCGCGTGCGGTTCTCCAGCGAGCCGCCGTACTCGTCCGTGCGCTGGTTGAATTCGTGTGAGAGGAAGTGGTGCAGGATGTTGAGCGCGTGGCCGCCGTAGACGTAGATCAGGTCGAAGCCCGCCTGCCGGGCGCGGAGCGCCGCCGCCCTGTGCCAGCGGCGGAGGTTGCGGATGTCCTGCTTGTCCATGGTCCGCCCCTGCAGGGGCTCGTAGCTGAAGCTCGCGACCGGCAGGCCCGTCGGCCCCATCGGCACCTCGCGCGAGTAGAAGTTGGGGCTGTGCAGGCCGTTGTAGCAAAGCTCCAGCCCGGCGAGCGCGCCGTGTGCGTGGATGTGCTCCGCCATCCTGGCGAGCATGGGGATGTCGCGGTCGTCCCAGAGGCGAAGCTCGATGAAGGGCGTGATCTCGGCGCTCCAGTGGAACTCGACCTGCTCGGTGCAGACCACCGCCCAGCCGCCTTCGGCCTTGACGCCCCGCATGTGGGCGAGCGCGGTCGGGTCGCGATAGCCCATGCCGGTGCAGTGCGGCACCTGGTAGAAGCGGTTGCGGGCGGTGACGGGCCCGATCTTTACGGGTTCAAGCAGGATGTCGTAGCGGGATTCCGCGCTCATGGGATCACCCGTGTGGCCGGAGCGAAGCGAGCCGGCGCGGCGCGCCCGCGATGGGACGCGCCGCCCGGCCTCAACGCGAAACGTCTACTTCTTCAGGCGGGTCCAGATGGAGTCGTAGACCTCCTGGGTCGCCTGGTCGCACACCGCGACGAAGGTGCCGGCAGGCGCATCGGCAGGCGGCACGGACTCGGGCTGGCTCGCAAGCTCCGGATCGAGATGCGGGGTGACGCCCTCGACGCCCGCCGCGTAGCGCGCGTAGTTGGTGACCGCGGCGATGTTCTCCGGCTCCAGCAGGAAGTCCATGAACTTGATCGCGCTGGCCCGGTTGGGGGCGTCCTTCAAGAGCACGACGTTGTCCATCCAGACGACGTAGCCCTGGCGCGGATAGGCGTACTCGATGTTGGCGCCCTCGGCGCGCGCCTTGGCGCCGAAGCCGTTCCAGATCATCCCCACGGCGGCATCGCCGGAGACGAGCACGTCCTTGGCGCCGTCGGAGTTGAACGAGGCCCAGTGCGGCTTGGCCGCCTGCAGCAGCGCATCGAGCGCCTTGAGCTGCTCGCGGTCGGTCGAGCACTGGGGAATGCCGAGATGGAGCGAGGCCAGCAGCATGACCTCGCCCTGGGCGTCGAGCACGTTGATCTTGCCCTTCAGCTCGTCCGGCGGGTCGTAGACGATGCCGGTGTCGTTGATGTCGCCCTGATAGACGTCCCGGTTCACCGAGAAGCTGGTCGAGCCCCACTGGTAGGGGATCGAGTGCTTGCGGCCCATATCGAAGGGAACGTCCAGCCACTGCTGCTCGATGTTGCCGAAGTTGGCGAGCTCGCCCTCGGCAACGGCGTCGAGCATGCCTTCGCCGATCATGATCTCGACCATGTAATCGCCCGGCACCGCCACGTCGTAGGAGCCGAGTTTGCCGGCCTTGAGCGAGGCGAGCATGGCCTCGTTGGAATCGAAGGTGTCCATGGTCACCTCGATCCCGGTCTCGGCCGAGAACTTGTCCAGCAGCTCCTGCGGGATGTACTCGAACCAGTGGTAGATCGAGAGCTTCTCCTGCGCCTGTGCCGCGCCTGCGACAAAGGTCAGGGCTAACGCCGCCATTCCGGCTTTGAGCATGTATCGCATTTTGACCTCCTTGGTTGCGATGGTTGCCCTCGGACTTACGCCTCCGCCTTCGTTCCCTGACGCCCGTACCGGCTGATGAAATAGGACAGCGTGACGATCAGGATCGAGACGGTGAGCATGAGTGTGCTGAGCGCCATGATGTTGGGCTTGATGCCCTGCTTCACGGCCCCGAATATCGCCGTGGGCAGGGTTTCGATACCGGCGCCCTTGATGAAGTTGGTGATGATGAAATCGTCCAGCGAGATGATGAATGCCAGCAGGAAGCCCGCGAGAATGCCGGGCGCCATCAACGGCATGAGCACGCGCAGGAACGCCTGGAAGCGGCTCGCGTAGAGGTCCTGGGCGGCTTCTTCGTAAGAGCCGTCGATCCCCTGCAGCCGGGCCGCGATGGGCAGGTAGGCGAAGGGGATGCAGAAGACGATATGCGCCACCAGGATCGAGAGATAGCCGAGCGTGAAGCCGATGGCGCTGAAGAAGACGAGCGTCGCCACGGCGGTGACGATCTCCGGCACCATGATCGGCATGCTGATGAGCGCGAGGTTGAGCGCCTTGCCGCGAAAGGCGCCGCCCCTAACCATCGCCACCGCCGCGGCCGTCGCGACGATGGTGCTGGCGACGGCGGCGGAGAGCGCGATGGTGAGCGAGTTCCAGGCGGCGTCCTTGAACTTTGCCGCTTCCGGCCCGGTGAAGATGTCCATGTACCAGCGGAAGCTGAACCCGCCCCAGCGCGTGATCGAGAGCGAGTCGTTGAAGCTGTAGACCATCACCACGAGGAGCGGCGCGTAGAGCACCACCAGGCAGAGGATGGTGATCGGCAGGAAGCCGGGGTAGCGCCTGATGTTGAGGCTGCGCCGCATCTCAGGCCTGCTTGGCGCTGCGCAGCGCCTGCCGGCGCGCGTAGATGAAGAGCGCGATGAGCACGAGAGAGAGGAGGATCATCGACGCGGCCGCGCCGAAGGGCCAGTTGCCGGCGTTGCCCTTGAACTGCTCCTCGATGAGCGAGCCGATCAGGAAGTTCTTGGCGCCGCCGAGCAGATCGGGCGCGAGGAAGGCGCCGAGGCTGGGCACGAAGACCAGGATGCAGCCGGCCACGATGCCGGGTCGCACGATGGGCAGGATGACCTTATACAGAATCGTCCAGCGGTTGGCGTAGAGGTCGGCCGCGGCCTCGGAGAGCGCGAAGTCGTAGCGCTCCACCGACGCATAGATGGGCAGCACCATGAAGGGCAGGTAGGAGTAGAAGAGGCCGAGCTGCACCGCGAAGTCGGTGTTGATGAGCGCGATCGGCTCGCTGATGACGCCGAGCCCCAACAGGGCCTCGTTGAGCGGCCCGTTGTCGCGGATGAGGAACTTCATCGAGACCGTGCGGATGAGCAGGTTCACCCAGTAGGGGACGGTCACCAGGAAGAGCCACATGGAGCGCGTCGCGGGCGAGCGCGTCGCGATGAAGTAGGCGGTGGGGAAGCCGATGACGAGGCAGAGGAGCGTGGCGACGGCGGCCTGGATGATCGAGCGGACGAAGATGACGATGTAGGTCCACTCGATCTGCGGCGCCTCGTCGCCGAAGAGGCCGCGGTCGAAGATGAACTGGTCGTAGGCCGCGAGCGAGAACTCCCAGATCACGCCGCCCCGGAACTCCTTCGTCAGGAAGGAGTAGGCGAGCATCATCAGCACCGGCGCCACGAGGAAGAAGCCGATGATCACCCAGGTCGGGATCAGCAGGGGGGTGCGCACCGGCGCGAAGGTGCGGGAGACCGCGCGCGTGCTGGCGAGCTCGCCGGCCATCAGTCCACCAGGAGCCGCGCGGCGCCGGGCGCAATCACGAGCCCGACCCGGTCCTTGAGGGCGAAGGGTGCTGCGTCCGCGCCGACATTCTGGGTGCGCACCAGGACGTCCGGTCCCTCGTCCAGCCGGACGCCGTACTGAATGTCCGTGCCGAGATAGACGGTCTGCTCCACCACGCCGGTGAGTCCGGAATCGCAGGCGGCCTCGGGCACGAGCGAGAGGCGCTCCGGGCGGATCAGCACGTGCGCGAACGCGCCCTCCTCGGGCGGGGTCCCGGCTGCCTCGCAGGGGAAGACCGCGCCGTTGGGGAGTCGGCTCTGCCAGGCGCCGTCGGGCCCGCGCAGCACGGTCACGTCGAGGACGTTGGTCTCGCCGATGAAGTTCGCGACGAAGCGATCGACCGGCGCCTCGTAGATCTCATGCGGCGTGCCCACCTGCCGGATCTCGCCCGCCGACATCACGGCGATGCGGTCCGACATGGTGAGCGCTTCCTCCTGGTCGTGGGTCACGAACACGAAGGTGATGCCGGTTTCCTCCTGAATCTGCTTCAGCTCGATGCGCATGGCCTGGCGGAGCTTGAGGTCGAGCGCAGACAGCGGCTCGTCGAGCAGGAGCACCTTGGGCCGGGGCGCCATCGCGCGGGCGAGCGCCACGCGCTGCTGCTGGCCGCCGGAAAGCTGCGCCGGCCTGCGGCCCGCGAGGTCGCCGAGCTTCACCAGGTCGAGGATGCGCCCGGTCTGGTCCGCGATATCGCCCTTGCTCCAGCCGAGGCGGCGCATGCCGAAGGCCACGTTCTCCGCCACCGTCATGTGCGGGAAGAGCGCGTAGTGCTGGAAGACGGTGTTGATCGGGCGCCGGTTGGGGGGCAGGTCGCCGAGGTCCTCGCCGTAGAGGAGGATCTCCCCCTCGGTGATGTCCTCGAAGCCCGCGATGAGGCGGAGCAGGGTGGTCTTGCCGCAGCCCGACGGGCCCAGCAGCGTGAAGAACTCGTTGTCGCGGATGGTGAGCGAAGCGCCGGCGAGCGCCGTCACCGAGCCGAACCGCTTGACGGCGTTGCGCACGTCGATCGCGATTGTCCCCTCGGTCAAGACGCCTCTCCCGGTCAGCGGCGGAAGGTGAACCCGGCCCCGCCTAGACGACCGGGATGCTGGGCCCGGTCAGGGTCCTGATTGCATAGTCGGGCTCGTCGACCCGCGAGAACCCGACCCGCTCGAGCCAGTCGTCCGTCGAAAGCCCGAGAATATCCGTCTCCTGCGCGATGTTATTGAACGCGCCGGAGGGCAGCGTCACGTAGGGCGCGCAGGCGAGCGCGCAACCCACGTGGTTCTCCGGGATGTGCGACGCCTTCCAGCCGATATAGATCTTCCTGTAGCGCGCCCCCTGGTTCTCGCCGCAGAGATAGGCCGCGTAGGCGATCCTGTTGAGCCGCGCGTCGAGCCTGTCGCGCACGGCGTCCTCCTCGTCCGCCGCGTGGGACATGATCCCCGTGTCCTCCATGAAGAGGCACGCATGGTTGTCGCGGTCCTCCGCTATGGCGAACCCGAGCGCGCACCAGATCCACATGTTGCCGTCGGAGACGGCGCTCGTGCGGTACTTCTCTGCGCAGACGACCATCGCGCCCTCCTGCGGCGGGAAGTGCCGGCTGTCGGCAACGCCGAACAGCTGCCGCGTGGCGTCGCGCAGCGGAATGAGGGAGTAGATCGGAATGTTCTCGATCCGGCCCACGGGATAGGTCTTGCCGATGCGGGAATCGATCGCGAGGTCGTAGCCCCATATGGCGCCGTTGACGCCGCTGAACGACGACGCCTGCAGCATGTTGACCTGGCCGATGTATGAATCGTTACACTCGGCGCGGTCGTAGGACACGATCTCGGCCATGCCCTGGTCCAGGTCCTCCTCGAACGGGAAGCCGGGGAACTGCTCCAGGTTCACGCTGCCCGTGGAAAGCAGGACGGTCGAGATGTAGGCGCCGGGCTGCCCCGTGGCGGTGGGCTCCAGGTAGCCGCCGCAGGTGCGCGCCGTCGTGTTGCGGCAGTTGCGGATGATCTCTGCCAAGCGTGCGTCAGTCATCGCATCCTCCCATCAGCCCGTGAACCCGAGCCTTCTGCCGAGGTCGGCCGCCGCTTCCGAGAGCTTCTGCCTGATCCGCGTGCGTTCCACAGGGCGGAAGCGGTCGGCGAGGCCGGTGATGCCGACCGAGTAGAGGACGTAGCCGCCGTTCACGCGGATCGGGTGCCCGTAGCTGAGCACGCCGGCGTCGAGCTCGTTGTCGCAGACCGCCATGCCGTCGGCGCGGATCCGCCCCAGCTCGTCGCGGATGTCCGCGTCCTCCACCCTAGTCTTCTCGGTGTAGCGCTCGCGCGGCCGCGAGAGATAGCGGGCGACGAACTCCTCGTCCTGAAACGCGAGGATCGCCTTGCCCGATGCCGCGGCGTGCAGCGGCAACTGGCGGCCCGGCTGCACGAAGGCGCGGTCGGAGCCGGAAGGCTGCTCCATCAGCACGGACTCGGCGAAGTCGCCGTTGAGCCGGGCCAGATGGGCGGTCTCGCCGAACGCCGCCACGAGCCCGTCGAGGACCGGCTTGGCCAGCCCCGCGTAGCCCGCGCGGTCCATGCTCGCATGCAGGAGGGATTGCAGCCGCGGCCCGGTCACGTAGCTCTTGGTCCCGGGCGCGGTGCGCAGCAGGTCGAGGTCGAGCAAGCCGCGGATCAGGCGGTGCGCCGTCCCCGGCTGCAGGGCAAGCTCCCTCGCGATGTCCGTGAGCGTGAGCCCGGTGCGCGCAGCCGCCACCGTCTCCAGCACGCGGACGTAGCGCCCGAGCGGCTTGTCCTTGCCGCCGGCCATCGCCGAGGGCCCTTCCGCCGTCATGGGGAGGCGTCGCGCCGTTGCAGCGCGCTCACCACGCGCTCCGGCGTGATCGGCATCTCGAAGACGCGCACGCCGATGGCATCGGCGACGGCGTTGGCGATGGCCGGCGCCACGGCGGTCATGGCCGGCTCGCCGATGCCCTTGGCGCCGAAAGGCCCGACGCCGCTGCGGGATTCGAGGACGATGCACTCGACCTTCGGCATGTCCATCGCCGTCGGCATCAGGTACTCGCTGAACGACGGCGTGACCAGGCGGCCCTCCTCGTAGAGCATCTCCTCGCTGAGCGCGTAGCCCTGGCCGTTCTGCGCCCCGCCCTGGATCTGGCCCTCGACCGCCGCCGGGTTGATGCACTGGCCGACGTCGTGGGCGGCGACGCTCTTCAGCACCTCGACCTCGCCGGTCTCCACGTCGACCGAGACCTCGACGGCGTGGGCGCCGTAGGCGTAGTCCGGATGGGCCTGGCCCTGACCGGTCTCGGGATCGAGGAAGTCGCCGAAGGGCGCGCGGAAGATAGCAAGCTCCGAGCGGTGGATGCCCTCGGCCGCGCAGATGCGCACCAGGTCTACCAGCGGCATGGTCTTCTCGGGCCTGTCGATGACGAAGACCTCGTTGAAGGCCAGGTCGATCTCGTCCGGGCCGACGCCGAATTCCTGCGCCGCGCGCTCCACGAGGCGGGCGCGAAGGCCCTCGGCCGCCTGCTTGGCGGCGTTGCCGGTCATGTAGAGCGCGCGCGTCGCCGTGGTCGTGCCAGCGAGCGGGGTGACCGCGGAGTCGCTGTTGTAGATGACCACGTTGTCGAGGGTGACCCCGAGAACCTCCACCGCGATCTGGCCCAGCGCGGAGATCTGGCCTGCGCCGATGTCGGTGACGCCGGAGCGCACCACCACGGTGCCGTCCATCTCGACGCCGACCCAGGCCTCCGAGGTGTCGTGCAGGAAGGTGAGGCGGCCGTAGCTCTGCTGATAGCAGGCGAGGCCGCGGCCGGTGCGGATCGGGCCCTGCGCCGGCGCGGGCTCGCCGAGCGCGGCCCAGGCCTGCTCGGCGCACTGCTCGGTCCAGATCGCGCTCGGCGGCACGAAGCCGGTGGACATGGGCTCGCCGGTCTTGAGGAAGTTGCGCCGGCGGACCTCCAGCCGGTCGATGCCGAGCGCGTTCGCGATCTCGTCCATCTGCTGCTCGTAGGCCGCGCAGGCCTGCAGCGCGCCGAAGCCGCGGAAGGCGCTCGTGTACATGTTGTTGGTCGCTACGGCCTGGGCGAAGACGTTGAGGTTGTCGACCCGGTAGGGGCCGGGTGCCGCGACCAGCGCGTAGAGGATGACGTAGGGGCTGAGGTACACGTAGGCGCCGGCGTCTGCGATCATCTTCACGTCTAGCGCGGTGATCCTGCCCTCCTTCGTGACGCCGGTGCGGTAGGTGAGGATGAAGGGGTGGCGCTTGCCGTGGCCGACGAAGGAATCCTCGCGCGAGTACTCCAGCCGCACCGGCCGGCCGGTGTGCCTGGCGAGGAGCGCGAGGTAGACCTCGACGGTCAGGTCCTCCTTGCCGCCGAAGCCGCCGCCCACCAGCGCCCCCCGCACGCGGACCTTGTTGTGGGGCACGCCGATGGCATCGGCGATGGGGCGGAAGTGCTCGATCACCTGGGTCGAGACGCGGATGTTCACGACGTCGTTCTCGTCCACCCAGGCGAGGCCCACCTCGGGCTCGAGGAAGGCGTGCTCCTGGAACGGCGTCCTGTAGGTGTGCTCGACGATCAGGTCGGCCACGCCGAAGCCGGCCTCGGCATCGCCCTTCCTGATCCTGCGCTCGGCGACGATGTTGTCTGAGCCGTAGACCAGCCGCGCGCCGGGCTTCAGCGCCTCCAGCGGGTCGTAGACGCCGGGGATCGGCTCCAGCTCGAACTCGATCAGCTCCGCCGCGTGGTCGGCGATGTCGCGGGTCTCGGCGGCGATCAGGGCCAGCGGCTCGCCGAAGTAGCGCACCCGGTCCTTCACCAGGACCGGCTGGTCGGTATCCAGCCTCTTCCGCCCGGTCTGGCCGGGGATGTCGGTGGCGGACGTGCGGTCCGGCATGTCGGCGGCGGTGAGCACGCAGGCGACGCCGGGGAGCGCCCTGGCGCGGGACACGTCGAGGCGCACGAGACGGGCGCTGGCCACGTCAGCGCGCAGCACGCGCATGTGCAGCATGTTGGGCATCACGTAGTCGCCGGCATAGGGCGTGCGGCCCGTGACCTTGCCCGGCGCGTCGGTGCGGGTGAGCGGCTTGCCGATCTGTCGGTACTGGACGTTGGCGAGCGCGCCCGGGTCGGTGTCGGTGTAGGTCATGGCTCGCCTCCCCCGGCGCGCATCTCATCGGCGGCGTCGGCGATGGCCTCGAAGATCTTGGTGTAGCCGGTGCAGCGGCAGAGATTGCCGCTGAGGCCTAGGCGAATGTCGTCCTCGCTCGGCTCCGGGTTGTCGTCGATGATCGCCTTCGCCGCGATGATGATGCCCGGAATGCAGTAGCCGCACTGGGCGGCGCCGCCGTCCGCGAAGGCGCGCTGCAGCGGATGCGGCGAATCCAGGTCGCCGAGGCCGGAGACGGTGGTGACCTCCTTGCCGGCCGCCATCCAGGCGAGCGTGAGGCAGCTATCCACGGCCATGCCGTCGAGCAGCACGGCGCAGGCGCCGCAGTCGCCCTTCTCGCAGCCGCACTTCACCTCCATGTGGCCGAGCTGGCGCAGCGCCTCCAGGAGCGTGCGATGGGCGGGGAAGCGGCCTTCCTCGTCGCGGCCGTTGATGCGGAGCGTGATGGTCCTTGTCTCAGGCATGAGCGTCACTCCCTCGGGCCAGGCGGTCCCACGCCTGGGTGACCAGGCGCCGGGTCAGCGCTTCGACCGTGTGGCGGCGGTAGCCGGCAGAAGCGCGGATGTCGTCGATGGGGCTGCACGCGCCGGCTGCCGCGTCCGCCGCCTCGGCGATGACGGCGGGTGTCAGCGAGCGGCCTTCCAGCGCGGCCTCGGCCTCCTTGACGCGGCGCACGAAGGGCGCGACGGAGGCAAGGGCGATCCGCGCCCTGGTGCACGTGCCCCCCGCCACCGTGAGCGCCACCGCCACGCCGGTGACGGTGATGGCGTCGCCCTTGCGCCGCGCCAATTTGTAAAACGTGTTTGAGGAATTCTGCGGCAAGCGCGGCCAGCTTATCCGCGTGATCAGCTCGTCCGGCCGGCGCGCGTCCTCCTTGTAGCCGAGGTAGTAGTCGTCCAGCGCCAGGGTTCGCGAGCCGGATGCACTCGCCAGCGTCAACTCGGCGTCGAGGACGAGCAGCGGCGGCACGAGGTCCGCCGCCGGCGAGCCGCTCGCGACGTTGCCGGCGACCGTGCCCGTGTTGCGCACCATCAGGCCGCCGAAGAGGCGGGCGGCGTCGATCAGCGAGGGTGCGGCCTGCGCGATCTCGGGCGAGCGCAGGAGGTCGCTCACCGTCGTCCGGCCGCCGATGACGATGCGCTCAGGGCCGAACTCCATGCCGAGCAGCTCGTCCACCTCGCCGAGGCCCACCATCCGGTCGGGCCGCTCGCGCTTCGCGCGGATGTCGACGATCAGGTTGGTGCCGCCCGCGATGGGCAGCACGGTCTCGCCCGCGCCGTTCGCGAGTGCCGCGAGGGCGCCGTCGAGGTCCGTCGGAATATCCAGTTCGAAGGGCGCGTACATCGCGATGCCTCCCGTCTCCGCCCGCCCTACACGTCCCAGCCGCCGTCGACGGTGATGGCCTGGCCGGTGATCTGGCGGCTGTCCTCGCTCGCCATGAACAGCACGGCGTTGGCCACGTCCTGGCAGGTGGTGACGCGCTTCAGGCACATTTCCTGCACGTACTCGTCGTAGACCTCGTCGATGGTCCAGCCGCGCACGCGCGCTTTCTCCTCGCAGAGCTTCTGCATGCGCGGCGTCTCGACGATGCCGGGGCAGACGGCGTTGACGTTGACGTTGTGCTTGCCGACCTCCAGCGCGACCGTGCGCGTGATCCCGCGCACCGCCCACTTGGACGCGCTGTAGGCCGTGCGCATGGCGTAGCCGCGCAGGCCCGACGTGCCGCCGATGTTGACGATCTTGCCGCTCCGCTGCGCGATCATGGTCGGCACCACGTGCTTGATGGGCAGGAAGGTGCCGATCTCGTTGTTCCTGATGACGTAGTCGAAGTCGGCCACGTCGATATCCTGCACCGGTGTCTCGATGGGGCCGGTGACGCCAGCGATGTTGACCAGGATGTCGATGCGCCCGTCGAAGGCGGCGAGCGCCTGATCCACCATTGCCTTCACCTGCGCGTCGTCGGTGACGTCGCAGCCCACGACATGGGCCGCGCGCCCCAGCGCCCGGACCTCGTCCGCGACCGGAGCGAGCGCGTCGGTATCGCGGGCGGTCAGCACCACGTCCGCGCCCTCGCGCGCGAGCGTGGTCGTGATGGCGGCGCCCATGCCCTTCGCGGCGCCGGTGACGATCGCCTTCTTGCCGTCCACTTTCACTGCATCGTCCCCTTGATTGTCTGGCTCTCTGCTTCGGGCTCTCCGTAGCCGCCGCCGCCGCAGCTCTCGACGATCACCACGTCGTCCCTGCCGAGCCGGAGGTTCGCCTTGCCCGGCATGTCCTCCCGCCGGCCGTCCGCATGCGCGATGGTGACCCGGAAGGGCGCGCCGTCGCCGCCGCCCTGCAGGCCGTAGGGCGGCACCACGCGGCGCTCGAACATCGACGTCACCGACATGTCGTCGGCGAGCACGCGGTAGGCGCGGTGCAGGCCCTCGCCGCCCCGCTGCCGGCCGGCGCCGCCCGAGTCCGGGCGCAGGCGCTGGCACTCGATGCGGATGGGGAACTCGGCCTCCACCACCTCCGCCGGCGTGTTCATCACGTTGGACATGTGGACGCGGACCACCGGCGCGCCGTCGCGGTCGTGGCGCGCGCCCTCGCCGCCGCCGTGAACCTCGTAGAGCGTGGTCCAGGCGCCGTCGGCCCGCCTGCCGCCGAAGAGCACGAGGCCCGACGTGGTCGGCCCGCCGGCGGAGATGCGCTCCGGGCCGGTGGCCTCGAAGGCGTGGAACACGGCGTCCGCGATCCGCTGCGAGGTCTCGTGGTTGCCGCCCACGACGGGGCTCTCGGGCGCGGGATCGAGCAGGGAGCCGGGGCGGGTGACGATCTCGAGCGGGCGGTAGCAGCCGCCGCTCGGCTGGATCTCCGGCCCGAACAGGGTCTTGACCACGTAGAAGACGGACGCTGCGGCGATGAAGGGCGTCGTGTTGACCGGCCCCCGCGCGGCGTCGTCGGTCCCGGAGAAGTCGAAGCGCGCGCCGTCGCCCGCGACGGTCACCCGCACGCGGACGGCGACCGGCCCGCCGCCGCCGGCATCGTCGTCGAGCCAGTCCTCGCCTTCGTAGGTGCCGTCGGGGACCGCGGCCAGCGCAGCCCGCATCTGCGCCTCGGCCCGGTCGTGGATCGCGGCGATGGCCGCAAGAACCGTCTCCCGCCCGTGCTCGGTGCAGATGTGGTGGATGCGCTCCTCGGCGGCCCGGCTCGCTGCGACCTGCGCCAGGATGTCGCCCTCGCGCTCGTCCGCGCCCCGCACGTTGGCGCAGACCATGTCGAGCTTCTCGCGGTCGGGGCCTGAAGCGGTGAAGAGGCGGAAGGGCGGAATCCGCAGGCCCTCCTGCCAGGCATCGGTGGCGCCGGCGACGTAGCTGCCGGGCACCGCGCCGCCGATGTCCGCCCAGTGGGCGAGGCTCGCCGCGAAGGCGACGATGGTGCCGTCCACGAAGATCGGGCGGATCGCCTTCACGTCCGGCAGGTGGTTGCCGCCCACCTCCGGCAGGTTGAGGAACCAGACGTCGCCGGGCTCCAGCCGCTCGCGCGGCACGCGCTTCAGGAACTCGCGCACGGTGAAGCTCATCACCCCCATGTGCATCGGGATGTCGCGGCCCTGGGCGATGAGGTGGCCGTCGGCGTCGGTGAGCGCGGACGAGAGGTCGCCGGCCTCGCGCAAGAGCGGCGAGCGGGCCGAGCGCATGACCACGAGCGACATCTCCTCCGCCGTGGCCGTCAGCGCGTGGCGGATGACCTCGAGGGTCACCGGGTCGACGGCGGCGCTCACGACGCGGCCCCGGTGGCGATGTGGAGGTGGCCGGCGTCGTCGGCCGTGAGCGTGGCGCCCGGCGGCACGACCACGGTCGACCACGCGTCGTCGACGATGACCGGCCCGTCCAGCGGGCTGCCGGGCCCGAGGCCCGCGCGGTCGTAGCGGGGCGTCGGCACCGGCGCGCCGGTATCGAACGTGGCCGGCAGCGTCCTGGTGGGCGACGGCGGCTCGTTGGCCTTGGCCGCCGGCGAGCGAACCTCGCCGTTGCGGGGCGCGGAGACACGCACGCGGATCGAGACCAGCTCCCACGCCTCCTCGGTGGCGAAGCCGTAGAGGGTCCGGTGGCGCTCCATGAAGTCCCGGCCGAGGCGCGCGGGATCGTCGAAGGCGGGGGCCGGGACCTCGATGGCGTAGCTCTGGCCGCGGTAGCGGATCGAGGCAACCTCTTCCACCGCCAGGCTGCCGTTGCCGTACCCGGCCGCCCGCAGGGGAGCGGAGAGGCTCGCGCAAAGTTCCCGCCGTGCCCGGTCCACGCGTGCCCCGTCCCACGCGTCCGACGCCACCCGCAGCGTGCGCTGCTGCGCGTAGCTCATCTCGGCGCCGACGCAGCCGAGCGCCGAGAACATGCTGGAATGCGCGGGCACGACCACGTTCCCGATGGAAAACGCGCGGGCGAGCGCCACCGCGTGCATGGGGCCCGCGCCACCGAAGGCGAGCAACGTGCAGGCGCGCCCGTCGACGCCGCGCTCCACGGTGACGCGGCGGAGCGCGCGCAGCATGGCCGCGTTGGCCACCCTGACGATGCCCAGGGCCGCAGCTTCCGGCGTCATGCCCATCGCTGCGCCGAGCGGTGCAATCGCCTCACGGGCCGCCGCGGGGTCGAGGTGCACGTTTCCGCCGAGGACGCGGTCGGTATCCATGTAGCCCAGCAACAGGTTGGCGTCGGTCACGGTCGGCCGGTCGCCGCCCTTGCCGTAGCAGGCGGGGCCCGGCAGCGCGCCGGCGCTCTCCGGCCCCACCGCGAGCGAGCCGTGATCGAGCCGGGCGATGGAGCCGCCGCCCGCGCCGATGGACTCCACCGCCACCATGGGCTGGCGCAGCGGCCGGCCGCCGAGGGAGCGGTCGCTTGCGATCTGCGCCTCGCCGCCAGCGATCAGGCAGACGTCGGTGGTGGTGCCGCCCATGTCGAAGCTGATGGCGCGTTCGAGCCCGAGCGCGCGGGCCATGCGGCCTGCGGCGGCGACGCCGGCGGCAGGGCCGGAGGCCGCGAGGCCGAGCGGCAGGTCGCGGAGCGCCTCGGGCGAGGCCATGCCGCCGGCGGAATGGAAGAGGTGCAGGCCGGAGCCCTCCGGCTTCGCCCTCTCGAGGTCGTCCATGTAGGCCGCCGCCAGCGGCATGACGCCCGCGCTCAGCGCCGTGGTCGCCGTCCGCTCGTACTCGCGCGCCTCCGGGTTGACCCGGTGGGAGAGGGCGACGAAGGGGAAGCGCTCGCGCAGCCGCGCGCCCAGCGCCTCCTCGTGGGCGGGGTTGGCGTAGGCGTGGAGCAGGGAGACGGCGACCGCCTCCGCGCCGCTCGCCTCGGCGCGCGCGATGGCGTCCTCCACCGAGGCCGGGTCCAGCGCGACCATGACCCGGCCGTCGTGGTCGAGCCGCTCGGTCACCTCGAAGCGGCGCGCGGCGGGGACCTGGGGTGCCAGCTTGGGCGGGAGATCGAGCCGGTAGAGGTGGCGCCGGTTCTGGCGCCCGATGGCGAGCGTGTCCGAGAAGCCGCGGGTGGCGAGCAGGGCGACCTTCGCGTGATCGTCCTGGACGATGGCGTTGGTGACGATGGTGGTGCCGTGGATCAGGTCGTCCACGTCCGGCCACGCGAGGTCGACCGCGTCAAGCGCGGACAGCAGGCCGGCGATGCGGTCGTCGGTGCGGGAGGGAACCTTCGCGGCTCTCACCTCCCCGCGCGCCCGGTGGTGGGCGATCACGTCGGTGAACGTGCCGCCGACATCGATACCGACTTGCCATCCACGGGGCATGTCTCTGCCTCCGGATGCCGGGCCGCGAGGCTGCCCTTTTCCCAAGGCTTGGCCGCAGCCTCTAATTCGGGTTATCGAAAACTATTTCGATAACCCGATAACAATGCGCCGTCCCGGCGACGCCTGTCAACCGGAAATCGGGCCGCTCTCGGATGGACGATTAGGAAATGGGACCGGCGGTTACGAGTCGGTCCTGCCCGTTCCGCGCGTCGCAGGCTAGGGCCGCGCCTTGCGGCAGAGGAGCTCGATTGGCACGGCGCGGCGCTCCTTGAGCGCGCGGGCCGAGTTCGCCGCGGCGTCCTCGGCGAGCGCGCCGTGGATCAGCGAAACGGCGCGGTGCGAGGGCTTGCCGCCGGCCTCCACCAGCGCGCGGGAGCGGGCGCCATAGGCGAGCGCGGCCTCCGTCGCATCGCGCAGGCTCTCGATGGCGAAGCCGCTGGCCTCGAGGTTCGCGCGGGTCTCGGCCTCGGTCGAGAGAAAGCTCGACGACGCGCCTCGCGCCCAGGGCGTCGGGAAGTCCGGCGCGCCGCCCGGCCCCTGCGCCACCTCCGACAGCATCAGCCAGGCGTCGGGCCTGAGCACGCGGTGGATCTCGCGGTAGAGCGCGCGCTTGTCGGCGATGTTCATCGAGACGTTCATGGAGTAGGCGCCGTCGAACGCCGCGTCGCCGAAGGGCATCGCGAGCGCATCGCCGTGCGCGATGGAGACGCGCCCGGCGAGCCCGAGCAGCGCCGTCAGGTGGCGGGCGACGTCGCAGAACTCCGCCGTCAGGTCGACGCCGCTGACCCGGCAGCCGAAGCGGCGCGCCATGTAGCGGGCGGGCCCGCCGAGACCGCTGCCGACGTCCAGAATGTGATCCGTCTCGGCGACCTGGAGCAGCCCCGCCATGTCCTCGGTCGCCTCCAGGCCGCGGCCGTGGAAATGGTCGTAGGGCGCAAGTGCGTCCGCGGTGGGGCGTGCGGGATCGAAGCCGTCCTCCCGCAGCGCCGCCTCCAGCCGCGCCAGCAGATCGCCGCTCGTGTAGTGGCCGGTGATCGTGCGCGCGTCGCTCACTGCCGCCTCCCTCCCGCTCGGCCTGCGGCAGGTCCTCTCCCGCCCGGCCGGGCGCGACGATAGCAGGGCCGGACGCTCGGCGATACGCGGGGCGCCGGCTTCGCATCTGTCCGTCCGGACCGGGTCTGTGATGCGGGAACGATCATTCCGACGAGCCGGACCCACGAGGGGATTGCCGGCGGCGCACTCCCGAACGATCTGCCGCTGAGGTCGATCTGGCGGGCAGCCGGGCCCGACAGCCTTTAATGATTGATTAGATATATCATAATAGATATTATATTGTTTCTGACGGGGTGGTGATGACGCGGCAAATGTTGCCGGGCAAGGCACGGAGCAGTCGGTTGTCTGGCGCTACGGGGCAAGCATCATGAGAACGACAGGCGTGATGGCGCTGATTGGCTGTATTGCGTTAACGGCCTGCGATTACATCGAGGACAACACGATCTTCAAGAAGTTTTCCGCGCAAGGCGGTGAAAGCGTTTCCCTGGACGCTCATCAGAGAGCGATCGTAACGACCCAGGTGTATGACGAGTCAGGAGAGAAGCGCACCATCTATTGCGCCGAACCCAGCCCCGACGCCTTCGCGAGCATCAGCAGGACAATTACGGGATCTCTGGAACGGAGCGGCGGGGATGACAGTTTTTCCGCTGCTTTGGCGCAATCGCTGGCGACTCAGGCGTCCGATGCGTTGAGCGCCCGAAACGCCACGATTCAACTCCTGCGGGACGGGCTTTACCGTGCCTGCGAGGGTTACGCCTCAGGCGCCTTGGAAGAGGATGAGTATGCGAAAATCACGACGCAATACCAGCATATCATGGCTGCCCTCCTCTCGATCGAATTGCTCTCGAATATTAATCGGCCCAGACGTGTGAGTTACACATCACCCCAACAGGATGGCGAGAGCGGCAAGGGGGAAACCGGCAGGGATGGTGCCGTTGTGGCAGGCGAAGCACAAACCGATATGGCATTCAGAGCCTTGGAACACGCCTCTATAGAAGCCATTGCTACAGTGGCACAAGCATTGGTGGAGCGGGCGATGAATATCGGTGCTTCACCGCGAATTGAAGAGGTATGCGAGCGCAACATGCGACAACGGTTGTTACCCCAAGCTTACATAAATTTTTGCAACAAATTGATCTTTGGTGAAATCACCAATATTAGCGAGACCGGGATAGACTTGAACACTAGCGAGACCGGGTTAGACTTGGAAACTCTTATGGATGCCTTGCGGCCAACAGATGACATACCGCCGCCCGACACACAGATTACAGATTTGACTGTCGGGAAAACAATTCCCCTGAGTTTCGAGTCATCCGAGATCTCAATGACATATTCGTTCGACATTGCCGAGGAGGGCGAGTACGAGATTGCGGTAACTGCTGTAGCTCCACATCATGGCGACCCTGCACTAATACTCACCGGCACCGACAATGCCGTTCTGGGCGCTGCCGACGACACCGAGGGAGGACTGGACGCAAAGACCCGAATGATCCTCGGCGAAGGCAATTACGAGCTTGAAGTCTTCAACTTGGAACCGGGCAAAGCGTCCTTCGAGCTTCTGATCGACCGAGTAGACGAGTGATCGTGTAGCCGGTACGGGATGGCGTTCGCCTGAGACTGCCGCCGGGTCGGCGGTCTCCTGGCCGGGGTTTGACCCTACGGGCCGTCGGTTCTCCCCTGCCGCGCCGGCGGCGGTCTCTGCGGTACTCATCGAGACATCTCTGGAACAGGCGCAGGCGGGCGCGCCGCCTGCTCGGCTGATGCGTGCTATGGTCCCGCGGCAACGGCAGGGTGGGCCATGCGGGCTGAGGAGGCGACGCGCGCGCGGGAGCCGGCAGCGACGTCGCGCGGGCACCGACTCGTTTCGTTCATTCTTCTCATCGTCTGCGGCGGCACCTTCGGGCTGATCTTCTCGGCCAACAAGATCGCCGTCACCGGTGGCATCCCCTTCTTCGCCTATGTCTTCTGGCAGACGCTCGGCGCGGGCCTCGTGCTGCTGCTGTTCGCCGCCCTGCTGCGCCGGCGCCCGCGGCTCGGCTGGCCCTACCTCAGGGCCTACTTCGTGATCGGCTTCTTCACGCTCGCCTTTCCGTTCGTGCTCCTCGCCTTCATCGCGCCCAAGCTGCCGGCCGGCGTGATCAGCCTGGGCGGGACGCTGAGCCCTACGATCACCTACGTGCTGGCGCTCGCGCTCGCGATGGACCGCTTCCGCTGGCTCCGGGTCGGCGGCATCCTGCTCGGGCTGGCGGGCGTGCTGCTCGTGGTCCTGCCGGAGACCAGCCTGCCCGACCCCGACATGGCCGGCTGGGTGCTGCTCAGCCTGCTGGTGCCGGTGAGCTACGCGTCGGGCACGATCGCGGCCGCGCGCCTGGCGCCTGCGGACGGTGATTCGCTCACCATGGGGAGCGGGCTGCTGTTTGCGTCCGCGGTCATGGTCTTCCCCTTCATGGCGGGGAGCGGGCAGTGGTGGTTCTTCTCCGGCCCGATGAGCGACAGCGACTGGGCGCAGGTCGGCGCCGTGCTGATCAACGCGGCCTTCTTTTACCTGCTGCTGGAGATCGTGAGGCGCGCCGGGCCGGTCTTCTTCTCGACCCAGAACTACGTCGCCACGCTGGCGGGGATCGGCTGGGGCATCCTGATCCTGGCGGAGAGCCACAGCGTCTACATCTGGGGCGCGCTGGCGCTGCTCTTCGCCGGCCTCTTCCTGGTCACCCGCCGCGGTCCCGCCTCCACGTGAGCGAGACCCGATGGAGAGAGGTAGGGGCTAGGGCGCGGGGACGAGGTCCAGCAGGCGCTGGGAGAGGTTCTCGCCCGCCGGCCATTCGACGCCCCGGTCGGCGAGGTAGAGGCGCACGGCATTGCGCGTCTGCTCGCCGGGAACGCCGTCCGCCGGCCCTGAGTCGTAGCCGTAGGCCGCGAGCCGGCGCTGCAGCTCCGCGACCTGGCCCTGCGAGAGGATCAGGGTCGTCGCCGCCGCGTGGACCGGGGCACCCTCCAGGCGAGGCTCGAAGGCGGCGGCACGGGCACGCGCGTCGTCGACCTGCTCCGCCGGCAGGATCTCGGCCAGCCGGGCCGCGGCGTCGGCCGCCTGCTCCCCGTCGGCGCCCTCGCCGTGGCGGGCCGCGACCTCCAGCCAATAGAGCGCTTCGGTCCCGTCCTTCTCCGCGCCGCGCCCGGTCTGGTGGAGCAGGGCCAGGTTGAACTGCGCCCGGCTCACGCCCTGCAGGGCGGCGCGCTCGTACCAGGCCGCGGCCTCGGCCGGGTCCTCGGCCACGCCGCGCCCGGTCTCGTGCAGGAGGCCCAGGTTGAACTGGGCCATCCGGTCGCCCCCCTCGGCAAGCGGGCGCCAGGCCCTCGCGGCCTCCGCGTAGTCGCCGGCCTCGTAGGCGGCGGCACCGTCTCCGAGAAGATCGGCCGACGCAGGCGCAGCGAGCGCCGCGGCGAGCAGGGCAGCGGCGGAAAAAAGGAGGGCCCGCACGCAGGCGCGCCTACGAGACGGGGTGGTCGGATCGGGAGTCACGATGCCGCAACATTATCCCGATTTACCGGTTGAGCAAGGGGCGACGACACGGCGGCGGCCGCCGGGCGCTCGCTCGACCGCCACAGGTTTTCCCAACCGATATAACGGTCTGCGCATCGCGGGCCGTGACCGGGGCGGCAGATCGCGTGCGCCGCCACGGCAGGAATCGGCCGAAGCCTGAGGCCTGCGAGGGCCGGCGCGTGCCTCACGGGGCGGGCTCGTCCGCAAGCTGCAGCAGGAATTCGCCGTAGGCGCTCTTGCCGAGGCGCCGGCCTAGGGCGGCGAGCGCCGCGCGGTCGATCCAGCCGTTCAGGAAGGCGATCTCCTCGGGCACGGCGATGCGCTGGTTCTGGCGCTTCTCGATGATCTGCACGAACGAGGCCGCCTCCACCAGGCTGTCGTGCGTTCCGGTGTCGAACCAGGTGTATCCCCGGCCCAACTGCTCGACCTGGAGGTCGCCGCGCTCGAGGTAGCGCCGGTTGACGTCGGTGATCTCCAGCTCGCCGCGGGCGCTCGGCCTGACCTCTTCGGCGATGCGGACGACGTCGTTGTCATAGAAGTAGAGCCCCGTCACCGCCCAGTGGGAGCGGGGCCGCGCGGGCTTCTCCTCGATGGAGGTGGCGCGGCCCGCCTTGTCGAAGGCGACGACGCCGTAGCGCTCGGGATCGTGAACCCGGTAGCCGAAGACCGTGGCGCCCTCGCCGCGGGAGGCGGCGCGGCGCAGCTTCTCGCTCAACCCGTGCCCGTAGAAGATGTTGTCGCCGAGCGCGAGCGCGCAGGCGTCGGCCCCGATGAACTCCTTTCCGATGAGGAAGGCCTGGGCGATCCCGTCGGGGCTCGGCTGCACCGCGTGGCGGAGCGCGAGGCCCCACGCGCTGCCGTCGCCCAGCAGCCGGCGGAAGCTGGGGCTGTCCTCGGGCGTGGCAATCACCAGGATGTCCCGGATCCCCGCCAGCATCAGCGTGCTGAGGGGGTAGTAGATCATGGGCTTGTCGTAGACGGGCAGGAGCTGCTTGCTGATGACGCTCGTGACCGGGTGGAGCCGCGTGCCCGCTCCGCCTGCGAGAATGATGCCCTTCATCCTGCTCTCTTCCGCCGTCGTCCCGGTTCCGTCCGTCCCGCGAGGCGCCGGGCCGCGCTCTCAGGCGCTCGCCGGGCGGACATCGTCCCTCGCGCGCAGGTAGCGCTCCAGCGCGTCCTGCCACGGCGGCAGGGCGCCGAACGCTGCCGCGACCTTCGCATCGTCGAGCACACTGTAGCGCGGGCGCGCCGCGCGCAGCGGGTAATCTCCGCTCGCGCACGGGGTGACAGCCGCCGGGATGCCTGCGCGGGCCACGATCTCGCGCGCGAACTCGAACCAAGTCGCCGCGCCGCCGTTGACCGCGTGGTAGATGCCGGGCGCGCAGCCACCGCTCAGCATGCGCACGACGAGACGAGCCACGTCCGCCGTCGCGGTCGGCGACATGGTCTGGTCGTCGACGACCCGCAGGGCCCCTGTCTCCCGGCCCACGCGAATTATCGTCTCGACGAAGTTGCCGCCCCTGCCGCCGGTTCCGGCCACCCCGAAGAGGGAGGCCGTGCGCAGGATGACGGCGCCCTCGCAGGCGAGGCGGGCGAGCGCCTCCCCCTCCGCCTTGGAGGCGCCGTAGACGTTGACCGGCGCGACGGGGTCGTCCTCCCGGAGCGGCCGTTGCCGCGACGGGTCTCCGCCGAACACGTAGTCCGTGCTGACGTGCAGGAGGCGGGCTCGCTTGCCTGCGCAGAGGCGTGCGAGCGACTGCACGGCGTGGGCGTTGACCGCGAACGCGGCCGTCGCGTCGTTCTCGGCCCGGTCTACGTCCGTGTACGCCGCGCAGTTGACCAGGGCGTCGAACCGCAGGCCGCCGAGCACGCGCTCGACCGAGCCGGCGTCCGCCACGTCCAGCGCCGTGCGCGGGAGCGGGACGAGGTCGAACGCGCCATCCGCCGCCGCATGGGCGCGGCGGATGTCGTGGCCGAGCTGGCCGTCCGGGCCGAGCAGCACCACCTTCAGGGGCATCGGGCCGCCTAGCCCCGGTGCAGGCCCTGGCGCCGGCCGTCCTCGAAGCCGCCTTCGCGGATCGCCTGCCACCACCAGCGGTTCTCGAGGTACCAGCGGACGGTGCGCCCCAGGCCCTCGTGCAGATCGACGGAGGGCCGCCATCCCAGCTCCCGGCGCACGCGGCTGGAGTCGATCGCGTAGCGGCGGTCGTGCCCCGGGCGGTCGGTGACGAACTCGATGAGATCGGCGTGGGGGCGGTGGGGGCTCTCCGGGACCAGCTCGTCCATCCAGCCGCAGAGCGTGCGGACCATGTCGATGTTGGCCATCTCGGCATCGGCGCCCACGTTGTAGACCTCGCCCGGCGTTCCCCGGCCCGCGATCAGCTCCAGGGCGTGGGCATGATCCTCCACGAAGAGCCAGTCGCGCACGTTGCTGCCGTCGCCGTAGACGGGGATGGGCCGGCCCTCCAGCGCCGCCAGGACGACGACGGGGACCAGCTTCTCCGGCATCTGGTAGGGGCCGTAGTTGTTGGAGCAATGGCTGACGAGGACCGGCAGGCCGAAGGTGCTGTGCCACGCGCGTGCGAAATGGTCGGAGGCCGCCTTGCTCGCCGAATAGGGTGAGTTGGGCCGGTAGGGCGTCGCGTCGGTGAAGACGCCCTCGGCGCCGAGCGAGCCGTAGACTTCGTCGGTAGAGACATGGAGAAAGCGGAAGCGCGCCTGCTCCGCGCCCTCCAGCCCGTTCCAGTGCTCGGTTGCGGCCTGGAGCAGCGTGACCGTCCCCTGCACGTTGGTGGTGACGAAGTCCATGGGACTGTCGATGGAGCGGTCCACGTGGGATTCGGCGGCGAGGTGGAGCACCGCGTCCGGCCGGGTCTCGGCGAATATCCGCCGGAGCGCGTCGCCGTCGCGGATGTCGGCCTGCTCGAAGCGGTGGTTCGGCTTGTCGAGAGCCGGCCCGAGGGACTGGACGTGCCCGGCGTAGGTCAGCGCGTCCAGGGTCGTGACGCTCTTGCCGAGACCCACCAGCCGCCGCGCCACACAGGAGCCGATGAAGCCCGCCCCGCCGGTCAGCAGTATCCGTTCCACGCGTCCCTCACTCCCCGCGCGCTCACGGGCCGAAGGGGCTCGCAAGCTGCGAGAGCGTCGGGTGTCCCAGGTCCTTGTCGGAGAGCACCACGTCCTCCGCCGGGAGCGGCCACTGGATACCCAGGGCCGGATCGTTCCACAGGAGACCGCTCTCGTGTTCCGGCGAATAGTAGTCGCTGACCTTGTAGAGGACCTCGGTATCGGCGTCGAGGGTCATGAACCCGTGGGCGAAGCCGGCCGGAATCAGGACCTGGTTCCACGCCTCGGCGGAGAGGACGACGCCCGTGTGCCGGCCGTAGGTGGCCGCGCCCCGCCGCAGATCGACCGCGACATCGAACACCGAGCCCCGCACCACGCGCACCAGCTTGGCCTGCGCGAACGGCGGCGCCTGGAAGTGCAGCCCCCGGACGGTTCCCTTCTGCGCCGAGAGCGAGTGGTTGTCCTGCACGAAGTCGATCTCGATCCCAGCCAGGGCGAACGCCTTCCTGTTGTAGACCTCCGAGAGGAAGCCGCGGCCGTCCCCGTGCTTCTCGGGTCTCAGCACCTTCACCTCGGAGATGGACGAATCCCGGATATGCACGCCCGCCTGCTCCTCGCCGGTCACGCCCGTCGGGGGAGGGCGTTCACCCATCGTGACCGGTCGGGCTGGAATGTTAGTGCACGGCCGGCTTTTCGGCCACGCGGAGGGGCTGCCGCCAGCTCGCTATTGCGAATATTGCGAAAGGCAATACTTTTCTCCGGTTGGCGAGAATCGGGCGGAAGCGGTGCCAGGAAGAGCGAAGCGGAAGAGTTTCAGTCGCGTGTCCCGGCGTGCCCTGTTGGCCGGCGCCCTGATTGCCGCTCTGATGGTCGCGATCGGCGGGCCGCGGACGGCCGCTTCCGACGATGCGGCGGTGGCCTTCGTCCAGGGCATCGGGAACGAAGTCATCGCCATCCTGAGCGACAAGGAGAACAGCACCCTTGCGGAGCGCGAGGTCGCGTTCCGCGGCGTGATGGGCCGGGGCTTCGACATCCCGACGGTCACCCGCTTCGTGCTCGGGCGGCACTGGAGGACGGCGAGCGAGGACCAGCGCGCGGAATTCACGGCGATCCTGCTCGACTTCCTCGCGCGCGTCTACGCGAGCCGGTTCGATGCCTATTCCTATGGCGGCGAGCAGTTCACCGTGCAAACCGCCATCGCCGACGAGAGCGGCGACACGATCGTGCGCTCGCGGGTGTCCCGGCCGTCGGGCGCCGACCCCGTCGAACTCGATTTCCGCGTCCGCGCGAGGGAGGGCAGCCACAAGGTCGTCGACCTCTACGTCGAGGGCATCAGCATGCTGCTCACCCACCGGGCCGAGTTCGCCTCGGTCATCAACCGCAAGGGCATCGACGGCCTGTTGACCGACATCCGCGCGCGCCTCGAGGCGCCCATAGAGGCCGCGACGGAATAGCGGGGTGGGGCGGGCGTCAGCGGCGGCCCTCGGGAAAGTCTGCGGCGGAGACGACCAGCCTCATCAGCTCCGCCTGCCGGGAGATGCCGAGCTTGGCGAATATCCGCTGCAGGTGCCAGCGGACGGTGGTGGGGCTCCGCCCCATCGCGGCCGCGGTGTCGCGGATGGTGTTGCCCTGCGCGAGCATGACCGCCACGTGGCCTTCCACCGGCGAGAGGCCGAGCACGGCCGACACGTAGTCGGGGTCGACGGGCGCGCGGTTCAACGGGTCGACGACCAGCACGAGCGCGGCGACGCGGGTCGGGCGCGCCTCCCTCCCGCCTGCGCCGACGGGTGTGACGTGCAACGCGAGCCGCGCGGAGCGGGCCGGGCGTCTCACCGTCATCGTGCCGCTCGTGCCCTGGTCGCCGAAGCGGGGCAGCGCGCCGGCCAGCAGCACCTGAAGGCGGTCGTCATCCCGGGGCGTCGCGGCATGGAGGCGGCCCGCAGCGTCGGCCAGCCCGTCCCTGTTGCGGAGCAGCGCGCGGGCAGGGCCGTTGGCCTCCACGATCCGCCCGCGCGGGTCCAGGTAGATGACCCCGCACCGGCCGCTCTCGAGCAGCGCCGCGGCAGACGACCCCAGCGCCTGCGCGTTCGTCAGCGCCTCGCGGACGCGCACGAACTGACGGATGTGGGGCAGGAGGCGCCGGAGCGTCCCGAGCCTGGCGGACGACCAGCCGTCGCCGTCGACGGGATCGGCGATCACCCAGACGGTGTGCGAGCCGTCGGGGCCGTCGAGACGCACGTTGAGGCCGTCGCCGCAGTCCGAGATCGGCAGCGCGTCGTTGTAGGCCGGGGAGGTCTTCCGTTCGCTCTCCGTGTAGAGAGCGGACATGGGGACGATTTCGCTGTCGGGCAGGCGCCGAAGCCGCGGGATGCGCTCGTCGATGGAGTGGTAGAGGTCGAAATACGCCCGCTCCAGGTCAGAGCGGCGCTGCCCGCGAAAGCAGAACCAGGCGAAGAAGATCTCGACGTCCTCGTGCGATGCGCCCTTTCCGGAGACGAGGAAGCTGCCCTTGGACCCGAGCGCGTCGTCGATCAGGGCGGAGGTCGCCTCCCAGCCGGAATCGCCCAGCACGGTCTCGTGCAGTGACGCAAGGATGTGCTCGAAGGCGTGCGGCGCGGTCATGCTCCGGGCCCCGGCTCCGGCCCGCGTCCTCCGTTCTCCCTTTCGGCTTGTTCGTCTTGCTCAGGCGTCGGGCGCGCGCATCACGCGCCCGGCGATAAAGGTTCGCGCTAGGCCGCCGGCAGGTCGAAGTTGTAGAAGCGGGCACAGTTGTTGAAGGTGATGTCGCGCCGCATCTCCTCGTCGAGATGGCCGAAGACGCGGTCTATCACCTGCATCGTGTTGGGGTAGGTGCAGCGCGCGTGCGGGAAGTCCGAGCCCCACATGATGGTCTTCGGGTCGACCACGTCCAGCACCTTGTCGAGGTAGGGGTCGTCGATCAGCCCGTGGTAGATCTGGCTCATGTACGCCTCGACCGGCCGCTTGATCCTGGGGATGCCCAGCGCCGGGCCGAAGTCGTCCTGGATCTGACGCGCGCGGAAGAGCCAGTAGGGCAGCCAGCAGACCTCGTACTCGGACAGCACCAGCTTCAGTGTCTCGAAGCGGTCGAGCACGCCGCCGAAGATGAACTCGTTGGCGAGCACGGGCCCGGCCTCCGCCAGCACGCCCAGGTTGCTGCGGGGCACGTTGATGCGCGCCGGCCCGTGCAGGGTGAAGGGGTCGACCTCGTTGCCGGTGATGATGTGGAGCGTCACCGGCTGGTCCAGCTCCTGCGCGCGCGCCCAGAAGGGGTCGTAGTGCGCGTCCTGGAAGGGCGGCCACTCGGGGCGGGCGTCGCAGTTGATGATGACGCTCTTCAGCCCGCGCCTGGCGGTGCGCTCCAGCTCCCTGCAGGCCCAGTCGATGTCCGCCATGTGGATCATCGAGGTGCCGTAGAGGCGCTTCGGCGCGTGGCTGCAGTACTCCGCGAGCCAGTCGTTGAACACCTGGCAGAGGTCTTCAACCAGCCGGTCGTCGCGGGCGCGCATGCCGTAGAGCATCCAGGTGGAGTTGACGATCTCGCCGATGACGCCGTCCTCGTCCATGCACTCCAGCCGGATCGCGGGGTCGGTGCCGGAGCCGACGAGCTTGCGCTGCAGCTCCTCGTCGCCCTCGACGATCTCGTCGACGCGCACGTACTCGAAGCCGGTGAAGAAGTGGTCGCCCTCGACGCCGGCATGCGCCGGCACCATGCGCGGCACGGCATCGCCGTAGCGCGTGCCGAGCGGCTTGGACCAGAGGTCCGCCGGCTCGATGACGTGGGAATCGCCGGAGATGACCGGCGGCCGGCCGTTCGCCGCCACCGCTAGTCTCTCAGCATGAGCAGCAGCTTCTGCCGGTAGTTGTCGGCGATCACCGCGAGGATGAGCAGGATGCCGATCACCACCAGCTGCATGTAGGAGCTGATGCGCAGCAGGTTCATGCCGTTCTGCACGAGGATGATGAAGATGGCGCCGAGCACCACGTTGGGCAGCCGCCCGGTGCCGCCGAAGAGGCTGACGCCGCCGATCACGCAGGCCGCGATCGAGAGCAGCGGGTACTCCTTGCCGATGTTGCCCTCGCCGCTTTCCAGCCGCGCGGTCAGCATGATCGCGCCGATGGTTGTGATTCCGGCGGTCACGACGTAGGCCATGAACAGGTAGAAGCGCGTGCTGATGCCGGAGAGCTGCGACGCCTTGAGATTGCCGCCCAGCGCGTAGAGATAGCGCCCCATCCGGGTCCAGTTGAGGAACACGTACATCAGGATGATGAACCCGATGGTGATCCAGATCGGGATCGGGACGCCGAGCCCCTTGCCGTAGCCCAGGATGTTCGCGAAGTTGTCCGGCATGCCGTAGATCGGCGTGCCGCCGGTGATCATGAGCGCGATGCCGAAGACGATCGACGACATCGCGAGCGTCATCATGAAGGGGGGCACGCGGAAGACCGCGACGCCGATGCCGTTGACCACGCCGATGCCGGTCCCGGCGCCGAAGCCCGCGAGGCAGCCGATCAGGATCGCGGCCGTGGTGGCCTCGCCGCCGTCCCACGCGCCGACCATGGCCATGGACGTGATGACCGAGACCAGGGCGAACATGACGCCGACCGAGAGGTCGAGCCCGGCGGTCAGAAGCACGACCATCTGGCCCATCGAGACCATTGTGAGATAGGTCGCCTGGCGCGCGACCTGCATGAGGTTGCGGCCGGAGAAGAAGTTGTCCGTGGTCAGCGCGAAGACGATGATCGCGATGAGGAGGAACCAGGGAAGTACGCCCGCGCGAACGAAGATGAGCGTCGCGAAGTACTCCGCCCTCTCCAACGGCGTCGGGCGCTGCTGGGCGGTATCGGCCATTAACTCTCCCTCCGGATCACGCCTCGTCCTCCTTCTCGAAGAAGTGGTGCAGCACCGCTTCCTCCGAGATTTCGGATTGATCGAGCTCGGCGCGCAGTTCGCCGCGGTACATCACATAGGTGCGGTGCACGAGGTGCAGGATCTCCGGCAGGTCCGAGGAGATCAGGAGCACGCCGGCGCCGGCCTCGCAAAGGTCGCGGATGAACTCGTAGATCGCCACGCGCGCGCCGACGTCGACGCCCACGGTCGGCTCGTCGAAGACGAAGAGCTTGACGTCGCGCACCAGCGACTTGCCCACCAGCACCTTCTGCTGGTTGCCGCCCGAGAAGTGCTCCAGGTCGCGCTCGATGTTGAGCGGCATCAGGTCCAGGCTCTTCGCGATGTCGCGCACGACCTTGCGCTCGTTGTTGCGGCGCAGGAAGAGGCGGTTCGAGAACTTGGTGAGCCCGAGCGAGGGCAGCGCCACGTTCTCCCGCACGTTCTGCATCATCACCAGGCCCTCTTGCCGGCGGTCCGAGGGCAGGTAGTAGAGGCCGCGGTCGAGCATCCGCCGGGGGCCCAGCCTGTTCACGTGGCCGGCCCGGTCGTAGACGACATCGCCGTCGAAGGTGATCTTGCCGCCCATGATGCGCTCGAGGCCGAAGCAGGCGCGGCCGAGGTCTGACTTGCCCGAGCCCACGAGCCCGGCGAGGCCCACCACCTCGCCGCGCCGCACGTTGATCGAGACGTCGTTCACGAAGTGCTTGGCGGTGACGAGGTTCTCGACCTCCAGCATGGTCTCGGCCGGGTTGCGCGCGATGTGCGGGAAGATCTGGTCGATGACGCGGCCGGTCATCAGCTCGACGAGCTTCTGGTCGCTCGCCTCCTCGACGGGGATCGTGTCGATGTGCACCCCGTCGCGCAGCACGGTGATGCGGTCGCCGATCCGCTTGATCTCGTTCATCCGGTGGGTGATGTAGATGATGCCGATGCCATCGGCCTTGATCTGCTCGATCAGCTCGAAGAGCCGGTCGGTCTCGCGCTCCGTGAGCGAGGCGGTCGGCTCGTCGAAGATCATGATGTCGGGCCGGGTGCGGAAGGCCTTGGCGATCTCCACCATCTGCTGCTCGGCGCGCGAGAGGTACATCACCTCGTCGCGCCGCCTGAGCGGGAAGCCGAGGCGGTCCAGCGTCTCGCGCGCCTGGCGGGCCAGCGCCCGCTTGTTGAGGATCGGCCCGCGCGTCAGCTCGTCGCCGAGGAAGAGGTTCTCCTCCACCGTGAGCTGCGGCACCAGGGAGAATTCCTGAAACACCGCGCTCACCCCGAGCTGGCGCGCATGGTGCACCGAGTGGATGACGGTGGGCTCGCCGCGCAGATGGATGGTGCCGCCTGACGGCCTGTGGACGCCGGCGACGATCTGAATGAGCGTTGACTTGCCGGCGCCGTTCTCGCCGAAGAGAACGTGCACCTCGCCAGCGTTCACCTCGAAATTCACGCGGTCGAGCGCGAGGGTGCCGGGGAATTGCTTGGATAGATTCTCTAACCTGAGAAGGGTGTCCCCGGAGCGCTCGGGCTCCGGGGACTCTTCAAAGACTGCGGCTGATGGCTCTGCCACTGGCAAGGGCCTCCGTCAGTCCCTTTTCGACAAGGACGAACGCACGCCTAGTCGGTGCTGAACACCGGCGTCCAGCCCTTGGGCGCCAGCGTGGTGGTGGTGTCGAAGTCGGCGTGGTTCTCAGGCGTCACCTGCATCGCCACCGGCTGCACGTGCTCGATCATCCGGCCGGTGTCGTTGAACTCGGGCCGGCCGCCGGTCGCCGACGGCTTGCCCTCGAGCAGGCGGACGGCCTGGTCGATGGAGATCCGCGCCTGGATGATCATCTGGTCGGTCGGTGCCATGGCGACGCTGCCGCGGCCGACGAACTGATGCATGCCGGGGGTGTAGTAGTAGGAGACGAGCTTGATCTCGTCCTGCAGGCCGAGGTCGCGGAGCGCGGCCATGCCGCCCTCGATCGCCGGCGCCACGCCGACGATGTAGTCGAGATCGACATCGCTGCCCGAGGTCTGCGCCTGGATCACGTTCTCGACGAGGCTGAGCTGGGCCTCCTTGCTGGTCTGGGCCCACTTGGTCGAGATGATCTCGGCGTCGGAGCCGACGACCGCGTCGTGGCAGCCCTGGTTTCCGGCCACCGACCAGCTGGCGCCGGGCGGGCCCGGGAACCAGGCGATCTTGACGTTGCCGCTGCCTGCGGGGTGCTGGTCGGCGACCCACTTGCAGGCGATCCGGCCCATGCTGTAGTAGCTCTCGAGCGACTTGGCATCGACCTCGGTGTTGATCCCGTTGATGAGGTCAACGACCTTGATGCCTCTCGCGCGCAGCTCGTTGACCTGCTTGATGTTGCCCTCGGCCGAGATCGCCGACAGCACGAGAATCTCGGCGCCGTTCGCGATGCAGTCCTCGACCTGGGAGAGCTGCTTCTCCAGCTTGTCGTAGCCGCCGGCCTCGATCAGGGAGATCTTCTGGCCGAGGCGCTTGCCTTCCTCGATGATCCCGTAGGCCGCGCCGACCCAGTAGGAGTCCACGAGGTGGGGGAAGGACACGCAGATGTGGTGCTTCGCGTCCACCTCATCCGGCATCAGAGGCACGTAGTCCACGACCTCGAGGCTCTGGTTGGCGGGATCGGTCCAGCACGCCGGGTCGCCGTCGGTGCAGGACGGGTTGTAAATCTCGACTTGCGCCGGCCACCAGACGCCGTCGTCCTCGGCCTTCACGTCCGAGGCGGCGAAGCCTGTAAGGGCCATGCCGGCCGCGACGGCGGCGCCCAAAGTCAGTTTCCACATGGTCGTCTCTCCCTCTGGTCATGAACCGGTATCGACACGGGCGCCGGTTGGATTTGCCGGCGCCCCTGCCACAACGTCTCCGTGCGGCGGCCATCATACGGACCGATGCTGCGTATCGCAAACGCTCGGCCCTGCCTCGGCTACCCGCCCCGTCACGTTCGATATGGAAAGGGGCGGGGCCGCAGGCGGCAGGGGCGCGCGGCATTCGCGGCGGGCCGCGGTCGCAGCCTGTCGCGCGTCCGTCGAAGACGATCACGCTTTATTGAACGGGCGCGCGCATGTCCTCGGGCACGACCTCGCCGTCCTGTACGATCAGTTCGTCGTCGAGCCAGAGCGAGCAGCCCTGCATCGGCAGGTCGAGGTGGCAGGCGGTGTCGTTCTCGCCGCCGAACTCCGTGTCCGGGCCGAGCGAGAACAGCACGTTGCCGTAGTGCGCGCGGCCGTCCATGCCGATGCCCGGCAGGTCGGGCCGCCAGATGCAGTGGTGGTTGAGCCCCCAGCCGATGTGCGAGACCGCGTAGGCGCGGGGGTCGTCGTAGCCCTCGATGAAGCCCTGCAGGTGGCGCGCCCGCGCGCCGCCCGCGATCTCCGTCACCATGCCGTCCGCGATCTCGAAGGCGATGCGCTCGCCGGTGAACTCGCGGAGCGGGAAGACGATGTCGTCCGCCTCCATCACCACGCGGCCCTGCACGCCGCGCTCGGCCGCGAGCGTGGCCAGGAAGCCGCCCGGCCAGTGGTCCCAGCGGCCGGGCTTCGTGGTGTAGCCGTACTCCGTGAGGATCGGCTTGTCGCCAAGCGTATAGGTGACGTCGGTGCCCGCCTCGTTGGTGAAGCGCAGCCTTTCCGCCGCCTTCAGCCGCGTCTCCCCGGCCTCGACGCGCCCGCGCATCTCGGCGCTGGGGAAGAGGCGCTCCAGGATCTCCACGGGCTCCACGACGAGCAGGATGCGGGTGCCCGCCTCCTGCATCCTGATCTGCTCGTGGGAGAAGAGGAGGAGCATGTGATCCACCACCATGTCGGCGTCGAGGCAGGTCTGCATCGCCTCCGGGTGCTTGCCGAGCGCGTTCTGCCCGATGTTGGCGATCCTGACCGCCGGGTCCTCCGCGCCGTCGGCGGCGAGGTGCACGTCGGCCACGTCGGCGCCGAGGTCGCGGGCGGCCGCGAGCGACGCCTGCCGGTAATGGTCGAGCTGATCGCCTTCCGAGAGGACGGCGACCGTCTCCCCCGGTCCCACCGCGCAAAGCTCCAGGTTGCGCCTGAACAGCTCCGTCAGTCGTGCCTGATCCTGCTGTGTGCCCATGATTCCGGCTCCTATTCGGCGGCGCTCACCAGCGCCGTGTAGCCGCCGTCGCGCGGCTCCCCGTTGCGCGAGGCGCTCTCGCGGAGCGCGTCCTCGCCGTCCCGGCGGCGCCTCGCGCGGGCCTCGTCGTCTTCGCTCAACAGCCTGTCGAGATAGTAGTTGAGAAGGTGGTGGATGGCGCGCTCCAGCTTCACCGTCGGCCCCGGGCGGAAGGCGCGCGAGCCGACCCCGTTCTGCAGCGATTCCAGCATCGCCCGGTCCTCGTTCGCCACCAGCCGGATGAAGTCGGCGTAGATGCGGTTCTTCTCCTCGAAGCCGGGCTCGTCGAAGTAGGTCTCGGGGAGCTGGGTGTAGATGACGATCCGCGTGGTGGCGTGGTCCACGGGCAGCGCCACCCAGGGCTGGATCAGGTCGTGGCGGCCGAAGATGTTCATGGTCGGCCGGATCCAGGTGGTGCACGCGAACCTGTCCGTCACCTTGCCCCGGAGCCAGGGCATGGTGTCGAAGAGCGTCACCCCCTTGGGCGCCATGGTGAAGCTCTCGTAGGCGGCGTTGTAGCCGTTCTTCCTGAGGTTGAAGCGGAAGTCGTTGACCGGGAAGTGCCCGCCGAAGGAGTCCTTGTGGATCACGCCCACGTGGTACATGTCCATCAGGTTCTCGGGGATGAACTTCCAGTTGCACGGCACCTCGAAGTCGTAGGTGTCCGAGGTCCGCGTGTTCTCCGGCTGCAGGAAGGCCGCGAACTCCCTGATCCCGTCCTCGTCGAGATAGTCGGCGAGGCTCGGGCAGTCGGGGTCGAAGTTGACGAAGATGTAGCCGCCCCAGGTGTCGAGGTTGACCCGCGGCAGCGCGCACGACGCGAAGTCGAAGCCCTCGACCTCCTTCGTGTGCGGCGCGCCGAGCAGCCTGCCCTCCAGGTCGTAGACCCAGGAGTGATAGGGGCAGCGGAAGCTCTTGGACGTGCCTTCGCCGGTCGCGACCTCGACGCCTCGGTGCTGGCAGACGTTGTTGAAGGCGTTGAGCCGGCCCGACCCGTCGCGGCAGACGAGCAGGGGCTCGCCCGCGATCCGCATGGCGCGGTAGTCGCCCTCGTTCTCGAACTCCTCCACGCGGCCGACGCAGAGCCACTCCTTCATGAAGATGGCGTCGACCTCGTAGTCGAAGATCTCGGGCGCGGTGTAGAGGAAGCCCGGCAGGTGCCGCGCGCTGCCGAGGTCGCGCCGCGTCTCCCTGATCGCTTCGAGAACGCTCCCGTCGAGCGTGATGCCCCGCTTCCCCATCGCGCAACGTCCCTCCATCGCCGATGGCGCGAGTATAGCGGCCCGCAGGCGGCGAGTCCGCAGGCGACGAAGCCCCTACACGGGGCAGCGGGTGAGGAGGCGGCCTTCGTCGTCGAAGCGGAGCGGCTCGGGCTCGCCCAGCACCTCGCCTGCGCCGTTCAGCTCGGCGGCCAGCGGGGGCGAGACGAGGACGGTCTCCAGGTGCAGGGTGGAGCGGATGAGGCAGAGCCGCGCGTCCGCGCCGTCGAGCCGCCAGGAGGTGCCGACGGCGGCCTGCAGCGCCGCCTTGTCGGTGGCGAGCACGGCGGGGATGCGCACGCGCTCGGTAAAGGTCGCCGTGCAGGCGTTCATGTACATGGCGTAGAGGTCGAGGCTGTCGGCCACCGCCTTGGTCGTGTAGTCCGCATTGCCGACGCCGAGCCCGTTGCCGTGGGTCTCCGCCGTGAGGCCGAGGACCACCAGCTTGCTGATGGCCGGCGTCGGCGGGTTGGGGCGGCCCCGGATGTCGTAGCGCGCGATGACCGCCGGGTCCATGCCGGTGCCGGAGATGTTCTTGCCGAGGCGCTCCACCGCGAGCACGTCGATCTGCTCGAAGGGGAGCTTGGGCACGCAGCCCTTGGCGGTCTTCAGCAGGCGGGCGTCGGTCTCGTAGAAGGTCTCGGGCTCCGCGCCCTCGATCACTGCCGCCTCGCGCCGGGCGTTCTCGACGATGGCGATGCCGTAGGCGAGGGGCGCCTCGCGGATGGCGATGGCCGCCCACTCGGGCAGCACCTCCATGTAGCCGCGCACGCCGAGGCGGTGGACGAAGCGCGCGCCCTCCGCCTTGCCGAGGCCGATGGCGACCATCTTGGTGAGCCCGCTTTCCACCTCCCGGTCGAAGGAGGTGTGCGACTTGACCCGGCCCACCACGAGCACGGCATCGGCCGCGAAGGCGCGGCGGTCGAAGTGGACCGGGATGCCCGCGCCGGTCTCGCCCAAGCGCACGACCTCCATGCCGGCCTCGATGGGGCAGCCCATGGCCTCCTCGGTGAAGCCCAGCTCGGCGAGCAGCGACACCTGGCCGTCCGCGACCGCGCCGCCGTGGCTCCCCATCGCCGGCACGATGAAGGGGCTGAGCCCGCGCTCGGCAAGCCAGGCGACCGCAGCCTTCACCACGTCCGGCTTGCTGCGGATGCCGCGGCTGCCGCAGGTGATGGCGACGCGCGCACCCGGCGCGAGCGCGGTGAGCCGGCGCGAGGCATCGAGGGCCTCCCACGTGGCGGCGGTGACATCGGCGAGCGCGGGCACGTCCGGGTGGCGGAGCGCCACCGGCTGCACCGGCGGCAGCGCCTCGTTCTCGAACTGCGGCAGCGCGATGGCGGGGAAGGTCGGGCTCGGCGTGTTCAGGGTCATGCCCGCACGATACACCAGACCGCCGCCGGCTAGAATGCCGCGCGGATCATTGCGTCGGCAGGGACAGGCGGGCTAGAAGCGGATGATGGAGCGGCCGAGGATGCGGCCTTCGCCCAGATCGTCGAGGGCGTCGTTGATCTGCTCCAGGGCGTAGCTGCGCGTCACCAGCTTGTCGAGCGGGAACCTGGCCTCGCTGTCGAGGCGGAGGTACATGGGAAAGTCCTCGTCCGGGATGGACGAGCCGTGGCTGCCCCGGTACTGACGCTGGTGAAAGACGAAGTGCTCCCCGTTGAGCGTGAACTCGGTTTGCGGCCAGCCGATCATGACCGCCATGCCGCCGAGGTTGTCGGCGCCGGGGCCGCCGCCCCGCACCATCTCGATAATCTGCTCGTGGGTGGCGACCGTGCCCACCGCATCGAAGGCGTAGTCGGCGCCCTTGCCGGTGATCTCCCAGACCGCCTTGATCGCATCGACCTTGGCCGCGTTGACCGTGTGGGTGGCGCCCCACTGCTTGGCGAACTCGAGCTTCTCGTCGAGGAGGTCGACGGCGATGACCGGGTAGGCCTGCACCAGCGACGCCATCTTAAGGGCGCAGAGGCCGATCCCGCCGGCGCCGACCACGACGACGGATTCCTCGGTCCGCACCTTGGCCGTGTGCAGGACGGCGCCGGCGCCGGTGAGCACGGCGCAGCCGACGATGCTGCTCTCCGGCGTAGCGCGCTCGGGCGCGACCTTCACCGCGAGCTGGTCGCTGGCGAGGCAGTGCTCGGTGAACGTGCCGATGGGGCCGCCGACCTCCTCGCCCCGGAACGTGGTGCCGATCGGCGCGAGGCCGTCGATGAAATCCCGGCCCGGGAAGCCGTCGCGCGGGACCCAGGTGGTGATCGCCCAGTCGCCCTCCTTCAGGTGGGTGACGTCGCTCCCCACGTGGGTGACCACGCCGACGCCCTCGTGGCCGAGCACGCAGGGGCAGCTCTCCGCCGGGATCTTGGTCAGCTCGTGGATCTGCGAGGCGCAGATGCCGCTCGCCGTCTGCTTGACGATGACCTGGTTGGGGCCGGGGTCCGGAACGTCGATCTCGTCGATCAGCAGCGGCGCGCCGGGGGCGGTCATGATGGCGGACTTGGATTTCATCGTCGGACTCTCCGTGTTCCGGTCGGGCAGGGCTGGGAGTGCGGGCGGCATCGCGCGGCGGGGCGCTGACCGGCCCCGATGTTAGTGGAGGGCCGGCGGCGAGGCCATGTCCGACGTAGCCCGGCCGGGCGTTGCCAATCCGATTGCAAGGAAGTAATGTATCCTTACTCCGAACGGAAGGCACAGAGGACGATCGTGCTCGCCAAGCTGACCGCCAAGAACCAGTTGACCTTGCCCAAGGCGGCCACCGCCGCCGTGGAGGCCACCGAGTATTTCGACGTGACCACGGAGCGGGGCCGCATCGTACTCACGCCGGTTCGCGTCAACCGCGCCGATGCCGTGCGGGCAAAGCTGGCCGAGCTCGGGCTCTCGGAGAGCGACGTGAAGGACGCGGTCGCCTGGGCCCGCTCGGGCGAATGACGCCGGTCCGCCCGGTCCTCGACACGAATATCTTGGTCTCGGCGCTGCTCTTCCACTCCGGTGCGCTGTCGTGGCTGCGCGGCGCCTGGCGCAGCGGGCGCATCAGGCCGCTTGCGGGGCGGCAGACCACGACCGAGCTGATCCGCGTCCTCGCTTATCCGAAGTTCGCGTTGAGCGAGGGCGAGCGGCAGGAGCTGCTCGACGACTATCTCCCCTTCTGCGAGACCGTGCCCGTGCCGGAGCCGCCGCCGGCGGTCCCGCAATGCCGGGACCCGTTCGACCGGCCGTTCCTGGAACTCGCGCTTGCCGGGCGGGCCGATGCGCTGGTGACCGGCGACGCCGACCTCCTCGCGCTCGCGAAGGATTTCTCGGTACCCATCGTCTCGCCGGCCGCGTTCAGGGAGGAGCTTTCCGGCGCCGCCGCGCCCAGCGGGTGACCCTGCCCCCGCTTGCCTCCCCGCGGCGCATGGTGAATTGTCCCCGCGACACGAGCGCCGGACGCGCGAAGGGGGGAGCCCGTGCCGAAGATCGAGACGCTGGAGATCGACCTCTTCCGCCTGCCGCTGCCGGTGGCGATGGGGGCCGCGGCTGCGGGCGTGATGACCGCCTTCGACCTGGTGACGGCGCGGATCACGGACAGCGACGGCGCCTCGGGCGTGGGCTACACCGTGATGCACGAGGGGCAGGGCGGCCCCATCGCGGCGCTCTGCGACGGGACCTTCCGGGCGAGCGTCGAGGGCCGCGACCCGGACCTGATCGAGACGATCTGGCGGGAGATCTACAGGCGCCACCACTACGCCGGCCGGGGCGGGCCGGTGGGCTTCGCGCTGGCGGCGGTGGACGTGGCGCTCTGGGACCTCAAGGGCAACCGGCTCGGCACGCCGCTCTGGCGGCTCTTGGGCGGCGCCGACCCCTCCGTCAGAGCGTATGCCGGCAACATCGACCTGAACTTCCCGGTAGACGAGCTGCTGGCCGGCGGCATGGCGAGCGTCGAGCAGGGGTTCCGCTCGGTCAAGATGCGGCTCGGCCGCCCGACCATCGCCGAGGACATCGCCCGCGTGGACGCGATGCGCACCCGGCTGCCCGACGAGATCGAGCTGATGGCGGACGCGAACGAGGCCTGGCGGGTGGACGAGGCGGCGCGCGCCATGACGCAGCTCGAGCCCTTCGACCTCGTCTGGCTGGAGGAGCCCATCGCGCCAGACAACACCGCCGGCTACGCGCATCTGCGCTCGCTCGGCAAGGTGCCGCTGGCGGCCGGCGAGAACCACCACACGCTGGCCGAGTTCGCGGCGCTGATCGGGGCCGGCGGGGTCGACTTCCCGGAGCCCGACCTCACCACCTGCGGCGGGATCACGCCCTTCATGAAGATCGCGCATCTCGCCGAAGCCCACGGCCTGCCGGTGATGAGCCACGGCGCGCACGACCTGCACATCCACCTGCTGGCCGCGGCGCCGAACGCGGCCTACCTGGAGTGGCATGCCTTCGGGCTGGAGCGGTTCATGGAGGACCCGCTCACGGTCGCGGACGGCTACGCGCGCGCGCCGGACCGGCCGGGCCACGGCATCGCGCTAGACTGGCAGGCCCTGGCCGCCCACCGGCCGGGATAGAGCGCGATCCGACCGGATTGAAACGTATCCGGTTGCCGCACGTTCGCGTCTTTGCTTGCCGGACGGCCGAAAAGATTCCCCCCACCTCTCCCCGTCCCTCTCCTCCCTAGGGAGGAGAGGGAGAAAAGGTTGGCGCCGCCTTTGTTCCCCCTCCTCCTGGGAGGAGGGGGATAGGGGGAGGTGGGTTTTTTGGGGCCGCGGTGAACTCGTAAGGTAGGAATTCGCGTCAGTGCAGCGGGCCGGGGGGGCGCTCGCTGGCGGGGGGTGCGGGCCTGGCCTGGCTGGCGGGGCCGGCCTGGTGGTGGACCATGCGCCAATGGCCCTCTTCGCGGGCGAAGACGTTGGTGGCGATCAGGCGGCCCGCTTCCAGAACCTCGCGGCAGATGACGAAGGCGCCGGGGCCGAGCACGAAGGCGCGCGGCGCCTCGCAGCGGATCTGGGGCGCGCCGGGGCCGCCGAGGATCGCGGCCCAGCTCTCCATCACCGCCTCGCGCCCGATGAGCGCGTCCCAGCCGGGATGGATGCAGGCCACCGGCGCTTCGGCGGCCCAGAGCGCCTCCATCGCCGCGAGATCGCGGGCCGCGAAGGCACGGTAGAACTCGGCGTTGGCGGCGAGCACCGCCTCCTCGTCCGACATCGCTTGCTCCGGCATGGCGGCTCCCCCTCGCCCCGCTCAGCCGCGGAGCGCCTCGTACTGGCTGGTGTAGGCATCCGCGTCGACCGTGACGTCGATGAGCGCCGGGCCGGCGTGCGCGAAGGCCTCGGCCAGCGCGGGCGTGAGCGGCTCGCCCGCCTCAACGCGCCAGCCCCGGCAGCCGAGACCGCGCGCCACGGCGGCGTGGTCCATCGCGCCGAAGCGCACGCCCCGGCTTTCGCGCTGCTGGCGCTGCTGCTTGATGTCGATGAGGGCGAGGCGGGAATCGTTGAAGACGACGACGGCGATGCGGCAGCGGTGGCGGGCGGCGGTCGCAAGCTCGGCCAGGCACATGTGCAGGCCGCCGTCGCCGGTCATGGCGATCACCGGGCGCGCGGGCGCCTCCAGCGCCGAGGCGATCGCCGCCGGCAGCGCGAAGCCCATGGTGGAAAGGCCGTTCGACTTCAGCACGTCGTCGGGCTCGTCGGCCTGCCAGAGGCCCATGGCGGAGAACATGTGCGCGCCCGAATCGACGGTGAGCCGCGCGCCCGCCGGGGCCTCGCGGCGCACCGCGGTCACCACGTCTTCCGCCGTGCGCCCGCCGGCGCCGACCATCGCGTAGCCCGCACGGAGCCGGGTGCGGAGCGCGGCGATCTCAAGCTCCGGCCAGCCGGCGGGCAGCGCGCCGTCTGCCAGCGCCGCGGCCGAGCGGTCGAGGGCGCCCGTGAGCTTCACCGCCGGCAGGGCCGGATCCTCGTAGCCGCCGTGGGCCGCGAGCGCCAGGATCGGCCCCTCGAAGCGCCAGGGGCCGGGAAGCAGCTCCACCGGGTCGAGGCCGAAGAAGATCAGCAGGTCGGCGCGCTCCAGGCAGCGCGCGTCGGACGCCGCGCCGGTGAAGCTGCCGACGGCAAGGGGGTCGGAGTCGGCGATCGCGCCCTTGGCCTTGTAGGTGGTCATCACCGGGCAGCCGAGCGTTCGCGCGAGCTGGCGGAGCGCCGCGCTCGCCGCCCGCCCGCGCGCCTCCATGCCGGCGAGGACGAGGGGTCGCGACGAAGCGGCGAGCAGGCCGCGCGCCTCGGCCAGCGTGACGAGGTCGAACTCCTCGGTGCGCTTCTTCGCCGCCTCGCGCTTGCCGGAGGCGGGCTCGGCAGGCGCGGTGGCTGCCGCCGTGGTGAGGTCGAGCTGCACCGGGCCCGCCGGGTGCGCGGCCGCGGTATCGAGCAGGGACTCGATCTCGCCGAGCCCGCTGCCTGCCTCCGGCCTGGCGTACGCCTTGACCAGCGGCGCGAAGAGGGCCCGCTGGTCGAAGCGCTGGTGCAGGGCATGGTGGCCCGGCGCCGGTTCCGCCAGCGCATCGGTGACGAGGAGCACGGGCGCGCGCTCCAGCGCCGCATAGGCCGCGCCGTTGACGGCGCTGGCCGCGCCGGGGCCGACGCCTGTGACCACGACGCCGGGCGCGCCGCCCAGCTCCGCGGTGACCGCTGCCATCAGGGTAGCGGGGGTCTCGCCGTGGGTGAGCACGAAGTCGATGCCCTCTGCCGCGAACGCGTCGATGACGTCGAGGCTGCTGGCGCCGCCGGGCACGCCGAAGGCGCGGCGCACGCCCCGCGCCCGGCAGGCCGCCGCGATGCCCCGGGCGAGAGTCCGCGCCATGCGAGCCGCCGCGATGCCGCCGGTGCCGCTAGGGGATCAGCACCGCGCGGCCCTTCACCGTGCCGGCGTGGAGGTCGTGCAGCGCCTGGTTGGCCTCGGCCAGCGCGTACTCGCGGGTGGCAAGCGTCACCAGCCCCCGGTCGGCCAGCGCCATCAGCTCCACCAGCTCCGCATAGGTGCCCACCAGATTGCCGACGATGGTCTTCTCCGAGAAGATCATGTCGATCGCCGGGATCTGGACGCGCCCGCCGTAGCCGACGATGTAGTAGAAGCCGCCGTTGCGCGTCATGGCGAGGCCTTGGTCGATGGCGTTGCCCTCGCCGACGTAGTCGATCACCGCCTCGGCGCCGTGGCCGCCGGTGATCGACATGACCGCGTCGTGCGCGCCGTCGTCTGCCTTCACGACGTGGTGGGCGCCGCATTCCTTCGCGAGACCGAGCGCGAGGTCGGAGCGGTCGAGCACGATGATCTCGGCCGCGCACAGCGCCGCGAGCGCCTGGATGCCGATGTGGCCGAGGCCGCCCGCGCCGATGATGACGCAGTATTCGCCCGGCACGAGGTGGCCGGCGGCCTTCTTGGAGGCGCGGTAGGCGGTGAGCCCGGCGTCGGTGTAGGGCGCCACGTCCTTGGGCGCGAGGCTCTGGGGCAGCTTGATGAGGCTGCGCTCGACGGTCAGCAGATAGTCGGCGTAGCCGCCGTCCGACGTGATGCCGGGCAGGTCGCCGTCGGCCGCGTGCATGTCGTTGCCGCGGCGGCAGGCCAGGCAGTGGCCGCCGCTCACCATCGGATGGCAGATCACCGGGTCGCCGACCTTGACGCTCTCGACGCCCGAGCCGACGGCCTCCACCCAGCCCGCGTTCTCGTGCCCCATGATGTGGGGCAGGGAGAGATCGATATGGTTCCGCCAGACGCCCTCGATGATGTGGAGGTCGGTGCGGCAGACGCCCGCGCCGCCGATGCGGACGACGACATCGCTGGGCCGGGTGATCTCCGGGTCGTCCACGTCCTCGTAGGTCACGAATTCGGGCGCGGTGAGGGCTTCGTCGTAGCTGTGGAGCGTCGCTGCCTTCATGGGTTTCCTCCGGTGGTCGGTTCAGTCCAGGCGTTGCCCGGTCTCGGGCTCGAACAGGTGGACGGCGCCCGCGCGGGGGGCGAGCGAGAGCGTCTCCCCCTCGCGGACGGCGGTGTAGCGCGGCAGGCGGACGGTGATCTCCCGCTCCTCATCGGTGGTGCAGAAGATCAGCGTGTCGGCACCCATCGGCTCGACCAGGGTGACCCGCGCCTGGATCGCGCCCGTGCCCGCGGCGCCGTCCGGCAGCAGGTCCTCCGGCCGGATGCCGACGGTGACCGCGCCGCTTGCGGCGCCCGCGCCCGCGGCGATCTCCGCCTCGCCGATGCGCACGCTGCCGCCCGCCGCCGTGCCCGGCAGGAAGTTCATCGCGGGCGAGCCGATGAAGCCGGCCACGAACTCGTTCGCGGGGCGCTCGTAGAGCGTGTCGGGGTCGCCCACCTGCTCGATCCGCCCGTCGCGGAGCACAACCACGCGGTCCGCCAGCGTCATCGCCTCGACCTGGTCGTGGGTGACGTAGACGGACGTGCGCCGCATCTCCTGGTGCAGCCGCTTGATGACGGTGCGCAGCCGGACGCGAAGCTCGGCATCGAGGTTGGAGAGGGGCTCGTCGAAGAGGAAGATGCGGGGGTCCCGCACCAGCGCGCGGCCGATGGCGACGCGCTGGCGCTGGCCGCCCGACATCTGGCGCGGGCGGCGACGCAGCAGCTCGGTGATCTCCAGCCGCTCGGCGACCTCGCGCACCTTGCGGTCCACGGTCTTTCGGTCGACGCCGCGGATGCGCTGGTTGAAGGCGAGATTGTCGAACACGTTCATGTGGGGGTAGAGGGCGTGGCTCTGGAACACCATCGCGACGTCGCGGTCCTTCGGCGCCACGCCTGCCATGTCGCGGCCGTCGATGGAGACCGAGCCCTCGCTCTGGCGCTCCAGCCCGGCGACGATCCTGAGCAGCGTGGACTTGCCGCTGCCGGACGGCCCTACGAGGACCACGAACTCGTTGTCGTGGACGGTGAGGTCGATCTCCTGCAGCGCCGCGACCGGGCCGAAGCGCTTGAACACCCCGCTGACGACGACTTCCGCCACGGGCCCTACTCCCGGATCACGCCGGCCAGCGTGCCGCGCGCAAGGTAGCGCTCCAGCACGAAGGCGATGATGACCAGCGGCAGCACCGAGACGAGCGCGGACGCGCTCAGACTCCACCACGGCACCTTGTTGGAATTGAGGATCACGATGGTGGGCGGCAGCAGCTGCACCTTGGCGAAGGTGAGCGTCAGCGCGAAGAAGAAGTCGCTCCACGAGAAGATGATGCAGAGCAGCGTCGCCACCACCATGCCGGGCGCGCAGTTGGGCAGGATGATGCGGTAGAAGGCCTGGATCGGATTGCAGCCGTCGATCAGCGCCGCCTCGTCAAGCTCGATGGGCACGGTGTTGAAGAAGTCCACCATCACCCAGACGACGATGGGGAGCAGCATCGCGACGTAGACCAGGATGAGGCCGAGGTGGGTATCCAGCAGGCCGGTGAAGCGGAGCAGCAGGAAGTAGGGGATAGCCAGCACCGCCGGCGGCATGATGCGCTGGGAGATGAAGAAGAAGGTGATGTCGTTGTTGCCCAGGGGGCCGGCACGGAAGGTGAAGCGCGAGAGCCCGTAGGCCGCGAGCGTGCCGAGGAAGAGCGCGATCGAGGTCGAGATCAGGCTGACGACCAGGCTCGAGAGATAGGGCCCCTGCATGCTGATGCCGCCGGAGCTGGTATCGCGGAAGAGCGCGGTCCAGCCGTCCACCGTGGGCTCGTATTCGAGGAAGGGGATGTAGGTCGCGCCGCCGACCACGCCGGGGTCGCTCTTGAACGAGGTCGAGAGCGCCCAGAGGAAGGGCGCCACCACGAATATCGCCCAGGCGATCAGCGCCGCGTACTTGAGCACGCGGTAGAGGTCCGCCCTGCGCCCGGCCATGACGCCGCCCCGCAGCGGCTCGCGCCGGGACTCCTGCGCCTGGCTCATGCCCGCACCGGCCCCTGCCGGCCGATCATGAGCCGGCTCAGCGAGCGGGCGAAGATGGTGAGCGCAATGATCATGATCGCGAGATAGATGATCGAGAGCGAGGCGGTGTAGCCGATCTGGAACTCGCGCAGGCCCCGGATGTAGAGCAGGTAGCTCGTGGTCTCGGTCGACGAACCCGGCCCGCCGGAGGTCAGCGCATAGATGGTCTCCATCAGCTTGGAGGATTCGATCAGACGGATGATGAGCGCGCCCAGCGTGATCGGCGCCATCAGCGGGAAGGTCACGTGGACGAAGGTGCGGATCGGCCCGGCGCCGTCGATCTGCGCCGCCTCGTAGGGCTCGCGCGGCAGCGACATCAGCCCCGCCAGCAGCAGGATGAACATGAAGGAGGTCCACTGCCAGACGTCGATGATGACGACCGCGGCGAAGGCGGGGCCGGACTTGCTGAGCCAGGGCACGCCCGGGATGCCGAACCAGCTCAGCACGTCGTTCATGGGCCCCAGCGTCTCGTGGAAGATGGTGCGCCAGACCACCGCCATCACCACCGGCGTCACGCACATCGGCACGATGAAGAGCACGCGGAAGAAGCGGCCGGCCTTCACCTCCTTCCAGAGCATGAGCGCGAGGCCGAATCCGAGGATGTATTCGAAGACCACGCAGAGCAGCACCATCAGGTAGAGGGTGCCCATGGAATCCCAGAAGCGCCCGTCGGCGATGGCGCGGGCGTAGTTGTCCCAGCCGATGTAGTCGAGCTCGGGGAAGTTCACGTCCCAGCCCGAGAGGCTGAGGCGCACCGTGTAGATGAGCGGAAAGATGATGATCGCGACCAGCGCGAGAAGCGCCGGAAGCAGAAAGACGTGCTTGTAGCGCGAGTCCAGCATGGCGGGGGAAAGAACGACCGGCGGGCCTCAGCCCGCCGGTCTTCTCAAGCGAGGTCCGAGGTTCGTCCCGATGGTTACTGGACCTGATCCAGCGGCACGTTGTCCTCGAGCGCGACGACGTTCCTGTAGGCTTGGCGGATGACGTCGACGCCGATGCGGTCCGCGATGCGCGTCCACTCCTCGGCGACCTCGTCAAGCGCGTCCTGGGCCGTCATCTCGCCCGCCATCGCCTTGGCGACGCCCGCCATCATGGCGGTGTAGAACTGGTTGACGCCGGGCACGCGCAGGTCGAACACGCGGTTGGTGCTGGTGTCCATGCCCTGCAGCATGGTGGTGAAGCTCTCGGCCACCGCGCGATCCCAGCCGGCCTCCTGCTCCCAGTAGTCCGGGTCCATGTGGCTGGTGCGGAAGGGATTGACGCCGAAGCGGCCGATCAGCAGGTCGTGGTTGGTGTTGGCGTAGTTCGAGAAGAAGCAGAACCAGTCGAACGCCATCTCCTGCTCTTCGCTGTACTTGGAGACGCCGGCGCCCCAGCCCCAGGTCACGTAGGGGGCGACCGAGGGGGTCTCGAACTCGTCCCACTGGCCGCTGACCCGGTTCCACACCTTGTGCGAGCCCATGGAGGGGCCGTACTCGGTGCCGACGCGGATCTTGTTGCGGATCGGCGAATCCGGCTGCATCGCCTGGATGAAGGCGTCGTCCCAGGTGACGCTCATCAGCGACTCACCGCCGCCCCAGGAGAAGATCTCCTCGCCGATGCCGAAGTTGATCCCGCCGGGCGGCATGTAGCGGAGCGCGTCCATCCACATCTCCAGCCCCTTGACGAAGCCCGGGTTGTTGACCTGCGGGGTCATGGTCTCGAGATCGAACCAGAAGCCGCCGGTGACGTTGGGGTTCTTGGCGTAGGAGGCGACGCGGGTGATGAAGTTGGCGAAGGCCACGTCGTCGCGCTTGACGATCTCGGTGGAGCCGTACTCCAGCTCGCCGTCGCCGTCCCAGTCCCAGCCGCTGAAGAAGGTGGCGACCTCGGCGTATTCCTCCCAGGTCGTCGGCACCGCGAGATCGCGGCCGTACTCGGCCTTGAACTTGGCCTGGTTGTCGGCGTCCTCGAAGGGCGGCAGGATGTACTTGAAGTAGTTGCGGTCGCCGTCGAAGGTGTACTGCAGGCGCTCGCCGTTCCAGCTTGCGACGCCCTGGTAGGCCGGCGTGATGTCCTTCATCTCGTCGGTGTCGAGGTATTTCTGGGGCACGGCAGCCAGATGCGGCGCCCAGTCGCCGATCCAGTACGACCCGCCGTAGACGATGTCGTAGACGTGCTGGCCGGTCTGGAAGGGGATCATCACCTTCTGGTAGAGCTCGCCGAAGGGGGCGTGCACCACGTTGACGGTGCCGCCGGTCAGCTCCTCGAACTGCTTGGAGTGCAGCGCCACCGGCTCGCCCATCACCGGCACGGCGTGGGTCAGGATGGTGATCTCGTGCCCGGTGTAGTCCTTCGCGTCGGTGGACTCGTAGGAACAGATGCCCGGATGGTCTTGCTTGATCCCGTACTTCGCGACGTAGTCGGTCGCCGCGAAGGCGGGCATGGTCGCGGCCACGCCGAACGCGCCGAGCACGCCGGCTGCCAGAACAGCTCTCGGATACATCGTCATCTCCCTGAGTGGCTTGCGGGGCGCCCTGCGGCGTCATCGCGCCGCCGGCGCCCGCTCACGGCCGGCGAGTATGCGTCATGGGCCGCAGGCCAAGCAAGGCGAGGGGGTGAGCGGGCAGGCGGGTCGTCGCTGTAGAGTGCCGCTCGAAAATCGCGGCGGCATGGCCCAGAGTGGGTTCCGGGGAGGGCGCGTCCCGCCGCACCGCGAACCCGCGCCGGAAACGGAGGAGCGATAGCATGTTCGAGAGCCGCAGCGAGCCGATCGGGCCGGCCCTCGTCCCGGACCCTGCCCGTCAGGATTGCGGACGCCGGGGAAGGGACGACGAACGCGGGGCGGCCACGTATCGGGCTTGCCGCGCCGGAATTCGGACGGCGGTCCTCTCCCTCCTCGCGCTGCTGGGGCTCCTGGCGGTCCAGGGCGGGCCCGCTGCGGCGTCGGAGCAGTCTCCGGCATCCGAGAGCGCTCCCCCCGCCGCGCGGACGGACGCCCTCCTGAGCGCCCCGTACTTCAGCGTGGGCGTGGCCCTGGTCCGCTCGCAGGACACCCGCTTCGCCGATGGCGAGGACGCGGGCCATGCCGCGCTCTACGGGAACGAGGAACTCTTCGATGCCGGCGCGGTCGACGACGGCCCAGGGCTTCATCTGGCGGCGGGGGTCCGCCTGCCATACCGCTTGCGCGCCCAACTGGAATTCGGCCTGGCCCGTGATCTCGACTGGCGGGGCAGCACCAACTACCGGGCCTCGGGCGAACGTCAGCCGTCCCAGGCGAGAGTGGACACCCGGCAGCTCCTGCTCGCCGCCTTCCACGATTTTCCGGGATGGGAGATCGCGCCGGGCTGCCGGGCGCGGCCCTTTCTGGGCGCCGGTCTCGGGGTCACGGACTACCGCCTGAGCGGCTACGTTCAGCGCTTTCCCGAACCGGACGATCCGGCGCGCTCCCTGCGCCGGGGACCGGGCGGCGCGATACCCTTCACCGCGCTCCCCGGAGGACGCGGCCAGAACTTCACCTGGATGCTGACCGCCGGGGTTGCGATCCCGATCGGCGGCAGCATCCTCTTCGACCTGAGCTACCGCTATACCGATGCGGGAGAGATACGCACCGATACCGGCGACATCGTCATCGTGCGCTACCGGGAGGACGGAACCCGGCGGGAGATCCGGGTGCCGATCAACGAGACCGCCGCCGACCACCGGACCCACGCGCTGCTCGCGGCGCTCCGCTTCGAGTTCTAAGCAACATCGGACCGAACGCGATCAGACCCGGCTCCGCACGTTCTTCACCTTGAACGCGGTGCGGCCCGATACCCCCACCTCACCCCGTCCCTCTCCTCCCCGGTGGGGAGGAGAGGGAGAAAAGGCTGGCGAGGCTAGCGTTCCCCCTCCTCCTGGGAGGAGGGGGACAGGGGGAGGTGGGAGTCCTTTGGGCTGTCGCGATTCCGTCTGGCCGAAAAGCGCTCCAGCTCCCCGCACAAGACACCGCGCCGGTTGCGCCGGTGGCGTTCCGGCTCTTACCATCCGGCCACCGATCACCCGACGGGCGAGGGCAGGGATGGCTTCGGTGACGAGAATGGCTGCGGCGCTGACCGCCGGAGCAGGGATGCTGTCCGCGGCATGGGCCGCGGCGGCCGACGAGGGCGGCAGCTTCCGCATCATCCGCACCTTCTTGCAGGACTACACCACCATCGAGCACGGCGATGTGCGCTACACCGGCGGGCCGAGCGAGGGCTCGATCACCGTCCTCGAGAGCAGCGGCGGCCCCTTCGTCGCGGGCACGCATCAGCGCATCACGTGCGTGGTCTTCGCGAGAAGCACGGAGGCCGGCATCGATCTCGACGCCCCCTGCACGGTGACCGCGCCCTCGGGCGACACGTGGTACAGCCACTCGAAACGGCGCTCAGGCAACGTCGAGACCGGCGGCGGCGGGCCTGGCACCTTGGAGATCCTGGGCGGCACCGGCGTCTACGCCGGCATCGGCGGGAGCTGCACCTACGAGGTCGGCTACCTGCCGGACAACTGGGTCGCCACGCTCGCGGACTGCACCTGGCAGAGATAGCGCCGGCCGGGAGGCCGGGCACCGGACCATGGTGCGGTGGCGGGCCGGGGCAGGGCGGGGCAGTCTCTTGGGATGCGGTGTGTGGGCGACGGCTCCCGAGTGACCGGCAGGCGGGCGCATTTGCGGCGGGCCATCCGATGACGGGCCGCTCGGAGGTCGAGCGCCTGCCGGCGAAGATTCTGGCGGAGGTGCACGCGGCGATCCGGGACGGCGATACCGTCGACGAGATCACCCGGCGGATGCGGGCGCAAGGCGGCACCTGCTCGCGCGCGGCCGTCGGCCGCTACGCCACGAGGAACCGCGCAGCGCTGCAGCGCCAGGCCGAGGACGACGATCCCGGCGAGCGCCCCGAGGGCGGCAACGCGCAGCACGCGCTGGAGACGCTCCGGGGTCTCGTCACGCGCGCCGCGACCGCGGTCGAGAAGGGCAAGCCGCCGCCCGATATCCAGCAGATCGGCGGGCTCGCGCTCGCCATCGGGCGCATCGAGAACGCCGGCAAGGCCGATGCGGCGCGGCAGAAGGCCGCTGACCGCGAGGGCGAGCGCAAGGCCGCCGGGCGCCACGGGCCGGCGCGGCAGGGGAAGGGACTCTCGCCCGACACCGTCGCCCACATCCGCGCCGCCGTGGAGGGCTATTGGGGCATCGAGGACCCGAGCGCGTGCGAGGACGCCGTCGCCGAGGCCCGTCACCGAATGAAGGCGCAGGATGCGGAGGGCGAATGAGGGCGCTTTCCCGCCATCTCACTTTGTCTCACTTTGTCTCGCCTTGTCTCGCTTTGTCTCGGAATATCTCGGCTTATCTCACATAAAATTAGGCGGGCACGAGCGCGGGTTACGCCGCCACTTCGCGCGGACGGGGGGGCATGGGGTATGATGGCGGCGCGGCCGTGGGAGCCTCGGCCGCCGCTTGCGGCCTAGCCCCAAGAAGAGCCGGACGCTGAGGACAGGAATAGCGATGACGCTTGCCGCGGTCACACTCGACGACAAGTACGCCGCCTGGTCGGGCGAGGTCTACATGACCGGCACCCAGGCGCTGGTCAGGCTGCCGATGATGCAGCACCTGCGCGACAAGGCGGCGGGCCTCGATACCGCCTGCATGATCTCGGGCTACCGGGGCTCGCCGCTCGGCAACTTCGACCGCGCGCTCTGGCAGGCGAAGCAGTTCGTCGAGAAGCACCGCGTGCATTTCCAGCCGGGCGTGAACGAGGACACGGCGGCGACAGCGCTCTGGGGCACGCAGCAGGTGGGGCTCTTCCCCGGCGCGAAGCACGACGGCGTCTTCTCCATCTGGTACGGCAAGGGGCCGGGCGTCGACCGCACCATGGACGTGTTCAAGCACGCCAACCTCGCGGGCACGGCGGCGCACGGCGGCGTGCTCGCGCTCGCCGGCGACGACCACGTGTGCGCGTCGTCCACCACCGCGCACCAGAGCGAGTTCGACTTCATGAGCGCCACCATGCCGGTGATCAACCCGGCGGGCGTGCAGGAGTTCCTGGACTTCGGCCTCCACGGCTGGGGGCTCTCGCGCTACGCCGGGCTCTGGGTGGGCTTCATCTGCATCGCCGAGACCGTGGACAGCTCGGCAATCGTCTCCGTGGACCCGCACCGGGTGACCATCCGCACGCCGGAGGATCACGTGCTGCCCGAGGGCGGGCTCAACATCCGCTGGCCGGACACGCCGCTTGCGATGGAGGAGCGGCTGCTGGAGCACAAGCTCGACGCGGCCCGCGCGTACGCGCGCGCGAACGGGCTCGACCGCACGGTGATCGACGGGCCGGGGCGGCGGCTCGGCATCGTGACCACCGGCAAGTCCTACCTCGACGTGCGCCAGGCGCTGGACGACCTCGGCATCGACGAGGGGACGGCGCGGCGGCTCGGCATCGCCCTCTACAAGGTCGGCATGAGCTGGCCGCTGGAGCCCGACGGCATCAGGCGCTTCGCCGGCGGGCTCGACGAGATCCTGGTCGTCGAAGAGAAGCGGGACTTCATCGAGAACCAGATCAAGGAGGTTCTCTACAACCTGCCCGCGAGCGCGCGGCCCCGCGTCGTCGGCACCTGCGACGAGGAGGGGCGGCCGCTGCTTCGAGCTTCCGGAGAGCTGGACCCCGGCGGCGTGGCGCAGACGCTGGCCGCCCGGCTGCTGGGCCTCGGCCCGGACGAGGGCATCGAGGCCCGCCTCGCCCGGCTCCGCGCACGCGCGGCCGAGAGCGCCGCCGGCGAGCCTGCGGCGATGGAGCGCGTGCCCTACTTCTGCTCGGGCTGCCCGCACAACTCCTCGACCAAGCTCCCTGAGGGGAGCCGCGCGCTCTCCGGCATCGGCTGCCACTACATGGTGCAGTGGATGGACCGGGAGACCGACACCTACACCCACATGGGGGGCGAGGGCGCCAACTGGATCGGCCAGGCGCCCTTCACCGAGACGAAGCACATCTTCCAGAACATCGGCGACGGCACCTACTTCCACTCCGGCTCGCTCGCGATCCGCGCCGCCGTCGCCGCCGGCGTCAACATGACCTACAAGATCCTCTACAACGACGCCGTGGCGATGACCGGCGGCCAGCCCATGGACGGGCCGCTCACGGTGCAGCGCGTGACCCGGCAGATCCAGGCGGAGGGCGTGGGCCGCATCGCCGTGGTCACCGACCAGCCGGAGAAATACCCCTTCGACGGGCAGTTCGCCGACGGCGTCACCATCCATCACCGGGACGAGCTGGACGGTGTGCAGCGCGACCTGCGCGAATGGGAGGGCGTGTCCGCCATCGTCTACGACCAGATGTGCGCGACCGAGAAGCGGCGCCGGCGCAAGCGCGGGCTGCTGGAGGACCCGGACTGGCGGGTCATCATCAACCCGGACGTGTGCGAGGGCTGCGGCGACTGCGGCGTGCAGTCCAACTGCCTCTCGGTGGTGCCGCTGGAGACCGAGTTCGGGCGCAAGCGGGCGATCGACCAGTCGGCCTGCAACAAGGATTTCTCGTGCATCAAGGGCTTCTGCCCGAGCTTCGTGCTGGTCAAGGGCGGGGAGCGGCGCAAGCCCAAGCCCGCCGCCGCCGACGGGCCCATAGCGGCCCTGCCGGAGCCCGTGCGGCCTTCCTGCGCCGAGCCCTACGGCATCCTGCTCGCAGGCGTGGGCGGCACGGGGATCGTCACGCTGGCCGCGCTGCTCGGCACGGCGGCCCGGCTCGAAGGCCGGGGGGCCACGGTGCTCGACAAGGCGGGCCTCGCCCAGAAGTACGGCGCCGTCACCAGCCACGTGCGCATCGCCGAGCGGCCGGAGGACCTGCACGCGGTGCGGATCGCCGTGGGGGGCGCGCGGCTGCTGCTCGGCGTGGACCTCGTGGTGGCGGCGAGCGGCGAGGCGGTCTCGCGGCTCGACCGCAGCCGCTCGCACGCCGTGGTGAACGGCGGCCCGATCACGACGGGCGACTTCACCCGCGCGCCCGACCTCGACTTCCCCGCAGCCCAGCTCGAGCGCACGGTGGGCCGGGCGGCGAAGGCGCTGGACGTGGTCGACGCGACCCGCATGGCGACGGCGCTGATCGGCGATGCCGTCTACGCCAACCTGTTCCTGCTGGGCTTCGCCTACCAGCAGGGCCAGGTGCCGCTCGGCGCGGAAGCGCTGGAGCAGGCGATCGCGCTCAACGGCGTCGCGGTCGAGGCCAACGTCCGCGCCTTCCGCTGGGGTCGCGCCGCCGCGCACGACCCGGATGCGGTCGCCGCAGCCGCGGCCGGGACCGGCGCCCTGCCCAGGCCGCCCGCGCCCGCCGGGCTCGATGCGACGATCGAGCGCCGCGCGGCGGACTTGCGGGCCTATCAGGACACGGCGCTCGCCTCCCGCTACCGCGCCCTGGTCGCGCGTGCGCGCGAGGCCGAGCGGGCGCAGGCGCCGGGCCGCGAGGGCTTCGCCGAGGCGGTCGCCCGCGCCTATCACAAGCTGCTCGCCTACAAGGACGAGTACGAGGTCGCCCGGCTCTATACCGACGGCCGCTTCCAGGCCCAGGTGGCGGCGCAGTTCGAGGGGCGCTTCGGGCTCCGCTTACACCTGGCGCCGCCGCTGATCGCCGGCCGCGACCCCGAGACCGGGCACCTGCGGAAGCGCATCTTCGGCCCCTGGATGCTGACGGCCTTCCGCCTGCTGGCGAAGCTCAAGGGCCTGCGGGGGACGCCGCTCGACATCTTCGGCTATTCGGCCGAGCGGCGCAGGGAGCGCGCGCTGATCGGCGAGTACGAGGCGACGGTGGGCGCCCTGATCGCGGGCCTCGGCTCCGACAACCACGGGCTCGCCGTGGAGATCGCGGAGGTGCCGCTCGCCATGCGGGGCTTCGGCCACGTGAAGGAGGCCAACATCGCCTGCGCGAAGGAGCGCGAGGCCGGGCTGCTCGCCGCCTTCCACGCGCCCGCGGCCCAGGCCAGCGCCGCGGAGTAGGCGCCCGCCCGGCCGATGGGTCCGGCCCCGGGAGCGCGATATCGAATCGCGGGGTGGAGCATGAAACCGCTCGCAGGGACCGCAGCGAGAGTGGCCGCTCTGGGCGCCCTCCTGCTCGCGCTCGTGTTTGCGCCTTTCGGCTGGCAGGCGCTTGCGGATGAGGACACGCGCCGGTCCCCGGCGTTCGAGGAGTTTCTCCAATCCGAGGAATTCAAGGAGCTTCTCCAGACCGAGGCGTTCAAGGAGTTCCTCCGGTCCTTCGAGTTCATGGCCGTCGGCGAGGTCTGCGCGCGCTGGGGAGAGGGGCCGCTCGACGTGGCCGCGTTCCGGGCTGCGGCAGGGGACGAGCCTGCGCGCGCCGCCATGGCCTGCTCGCTGCTCAGGAGCCAGGACGACTATGCCGGCATGCCGGTGTCGGAGATCAGGCGCCTCTTCGGAGAGTACGAGGGGCACTTCTGGAACGAGGTGCAGCCCACCTACCTGATTGAGATCGCGGAGACCAAGGCGGACGACAGCTGGCAGATCGTCTTCCTGCACGACCGCGACCGGAGGGTCACCAAGGTCGTCGTTCACAAGAACTGCTGCGGAACGATCGACCTCGATCCGGAGCGCCACTCTAACTGACGGGCTCGGCGATCACGCGGATCTCGCCGTCCTGCACGGCGTGGTAGAAGCAGGCCGGGCGGTTGGTATGGCAGGCGGGGCCGGTCTGGTCGACCAGCAGGAGCAGCGCGTCGCTGTCGCAGTCGAAGCGCATCTCGACCAGCCGCTGCGTGTGGCCCGAAGTCTCGCCCTTGCGCCATAGTTTTTGCCGCGAGCGCGACCAGTAGCAGACGCGGCCGGTCGCGAGCGTCTCCCGCACCGAGTCCGCGTTCATCCAGGCCAGCATCAGCACCTCGCGGGTCTCGTGCGACTGCGCGATCGCAGGGATGAGGCCCGCGTCGTCGAAACGCAGCCGCTCGATCACCTGCCGGGCCAGGGCGCCGCTCGCCGCCATCCGCGTTCTCCCGAGACGAGTGCCAGAAGCTAGTGATTGGGCCCGGCCGAATCAACGACGCGGCGCGCGAAGGCCGAGGCCAGTGCCGCTCCGCCGTGCGTCAGCGCGAAAAGCCCGAGGGCCGCGACCACGATCGAGGGGCCAGACGGCGTGTCCCATGCGAGCGAGCCGTGGAGCCCGCCGGCCACCGCCGCCGCCCCGATCGCGCTTGCGAGCAGGGCCATCTGCTCGGGCGAGCGCGCGAGCCTGCGCGCCGTCGCCGCCGGAATGATCAGAAGCGACACGATCAGGATCAGGCCGATGATCTTCATGGCGATGGCGACCGCGAGCGCGATCAGCAGGGTGAAGGCGATGCGCACGAGGCCGACGCGAACGCCCTCCGCACGCGCGAGCTCCTCGTGCACGGTGACGGCCAGCAGCGGCCGCCAGATCAGCGCCGTCGCCAGCAGGACCGCGCCGCCGCCGCCGTAGATCCAGATCAGGTCGCGCGCGCTCACGGCCAGGATGTCGCCGAACAGGTAGCTCATCAGGTCCACCTGCACGGTCTCGAGGAAGCTGATCCCGACGAGGCCGAGGGCGAGCGCGCCGTGCGCCATGATGCCGAGCAGCGTATCGGTGGCCAGCCGCCGCTGCTGCTGGAGGAGCAGCAGCAGCAGGGAGAGTGCGATGCACGTGATGACGATGCCTGCGTTGGGCTCGATGCCGATGCCGACGCCCAGCACGACTCCGAGCAACGCGCTGTGGGCGACCGAATCGCCGAAGTACGCCATGCGCCGCCACACCATGAAGCAGCCGAGCGGCGCCGTGGCGATCGCCACGCCGAGGCCGCCGGCGAGCGCGCGCGCGAAGAAGTCGTCGAACACCGTGCGCGCTCAGTCGGCCTCGCCGGGCGGGGGGGCCTCGCCGGGTACGTCGGGCTCCACCAGAGCCACCGAGGCGGGAGAGCCGTGACTGTGGTCGTGTTGGTGGGTGTAGACCGCCAGCGCCGCAGCGGCGTGCGGGCCGAACAGCGAAACGTATTCGGGATGCCGGCTCACCGCCTCCGGCTCACCGGCGCAGCAGACGTGCCCGTTGATGCAGACGACGCGGTCGGTGGCGCCCAGCACGAGATGCAGGTCGTGGGAGATGACGATCACGCCGCAGCCGCGGCGATCCCGCAGGCGGCCGATCAGCCGGTGCATGGCCACCTGGCCGGAGAAGTCGACCTGCTGCACCGGCTCGTCGAGCACCAGCAGATCGGGATCGCGCAGGAGCGCGCGGGCGAGCAGAACCCGCCTGAACTCGCCGCCGGAGAGGTTGGCGAGCTGGCGGTCGATCACCGCCGCCGCTCCCACCTCCTCCAGGACCGCGGCGGCGTCGGCACGGTCGCGCCGGCCTGCCATCGCGATGAAGCGGCGCACGCTGAGCGGCAGCAGCTCCTCCTGCTCGAAGCGCTGAGGGACGTAGCCCACCACGACGCCGGGCTCGAGATGGACCGCTCCGGCATCGGGCTTGATGAGACCGAGCAGCGCGCGCACCGCGGTGGTCTTGCCCGCCCCGTTCGGCCCGATCAGGCTCACCACCTCCCGGCGATGGACCTCGATCGATACCCGGTCCAGCACCGCGCGGCCGCGATAGCGCACCACCAGGTCGCGGCCCGAGGCGAGCAGCGGCCCGGCGGCGGCGGGCCGTCCGCTCACCCGCTCTGCGGGGGCGTCGCGCACTGCGAACATTTGCCGTGCAGCTCGATGATCGCGCGCGAGAGCGCGAAGCCCGAGTCCGCAGCCCGGTCAGCCACGGCGCGGTCGATGCTGGCCGCGTTCATCTCCGAGACCTCGCCGCAGTCGCCGCAGATCAGGAACTGGGCGCTGTGGCCCTCGCCGGGCTGCGGGCAGCCGACGAAGGCGTTGAGACTGTCGATGCGGTGAACCAGGCCGTGCTCCATCAGGAACTCGAGGGTGCGGTAGACCGTCGGTGGCTTCGCGGCACCCGCGGTTTCGCCGAGCGCTGCCAGCAGGTCGTAGGCCTTGACCGCCCGATGACTGTCCCAGACCAGCTCCAGCACCCTGCGCCGCAAGGGGGTGAGGCGGGCGCCGCGCTGGCGGCACACGTCCTCGGCGCGGGCCAGCGCGTCCGCGACGCAGCCCTGATGCGCGTGCCTGCCGTCGTGGAAGGCGGGCCGGTCGGCGGGTGGGGCGTCCATTCGTTCCTCGATCTGGCAGCGCGGCGGTATGCCCTGGCGGCCGGTGCAGAAGGTTACACTATATCATCACTCGGGGCGGGCGTTCGACCGCGGCAGCGGAAGCGCTGCGGCGGACGCCGTCAACGCGCCCAGATCGATACCGTGCTCAGGTAGGACCGGTTGTCGCGGTCGAGCGGATAGAAGATCTCGCTGTGGCGCCCGAACCAGCGGTCGTAGATCTCGTCGTAGCGGCTGTTGGAGTCCTCGACGCCGCTGAAGATGTCGATGATGACCCGGTTGACGGTGTCGCGCCACAAGCTGTCATTCTGCGGAAGCACGCAGGCCAGCGTCTCCATGGCGAGCGCGTAGGTGCGGGGAAGCAGGACCACGCTCCGGCGCGGTTTCGCCTTTGCCGCGAGGCCGAGCAGCGTGATGCCGATGTTTGCGACGCCCTTCACCTCGCCGGCCGCAAGCGCGGTCATGGCGTCCCTCATAGTGGGGAAGAGGTGCAGGTTCGCCGTCGGCAGCTCGTCGCTGACGATCGCGACGGTGGTCGTGCCTTCGACCACGCCGATATCGAACATGCCGAGATCGACTCCGCCCGTGGCATGCTCCCGGTAGGTCAGGATGCGCGTGCCGTCGCGGAAGAACGGCACCGAGAAGTCGACCAGAACCTCGCGTTCCCAGGTCGGCGTCGTGATGCCGCACACGATGTCGAGCTCGCCCCCGGCGACCCGCTGGAGCCGGTCGCCCGGCGTCACCTCGTGAAGCTCCAGCGCGACCGGCCGGCCCACCTTTTCCTCCGCAGCGACCCGGATCAATTCCAGCAGGTCAACCGAGAAACCCTCGAAGCCGCCGGCTTCGAGCTTCCGCGCGAAAGGTGGCGCGCTCGCCCTGGTGCCGGCGTGAATGACTCCCTCCGCCTCGATCTTGGCGAGCACGCCGTCGGCGGCGGCGTGCACCGGCGGTGCGAGGCGTGGCGCTCCCGACGACGCCAGCATGACGAGCGCAAGAAGGGCGCCTCCATACCGGAGCGGCGCCCGACGTCGCGGCAAGGCGAGGCGCAGACGATGACTGAAGCCGGTCATGCTTCCCCCAAAGATCCGCCGCGCTTCCCGCGGGCCACGGTGCCCGCGCACCGGCCCCCTGCAGCACGGCGACGCTGGAAAATACGGCAGGAACTGGTTCCACCCGTGCGGCACGATACTCTATTTCGTCCCTTGGCCATATCGGATAGGATTTTTCGTCGCTGCGGCCGGCGGCATCATGGCAACGGCCGGGAGGACGCGTTCCATTCCCCAGATCTCCGGTTCTGGTTTGCGTCAAGTGGAGCGGTAACGATGATTTGCGCGACGATCATCGACCTCCGAGGCGCTGCGGCCCTCGCATGTTGTCGGGCCTCCGTGGGTCGTGTTGCCAGGGCGCGGACGGATTGATGCGCAAGCGCGTGCCGGTCCCACCACTCCCCAGTGAAGCGGCCCAGCGGGGCGGCTGCGCCGCCCGGTCCATCGCCTCCGCGCCGCAAGCGCGGCCGGTCGCATGACCCTGCGAATTCCACCGTGGCGCCTGCTCTGCGCCGTGGCCCTCGTCGCCTGGGCGGGCCTGGCCTCTCCTGCGCTTGCCGACCGGCTGCAGGAGATCAGGGACCGGGGGTACGTGACTGTCGGCGTGAAGGAGGACTACGCGCCCTTCGGGTTCCGCGACATGGAGGGCACGCTGATCGGCTACGACGTGGACGTGGCGCGCGGCTTCGCGGAGGCGATCGGTGTCGAGCTCCGGCTGGAGCCGGTGACCAGCGCCAACCGCCTGCAGAAGGTGGGACGCGGCGAGATCGACATCGTCGCCGCCACCATGGGCGACACCCGCAGCCGCCGCGAGCTGGTCACCATGATCGAGCCGCAATACTACGGCGACGGCGCCAACGTGCTGCTGCGGGACAGCGCCAAGATCGGCACTTGGGCCGACCTGCGCGGGCAGACCGTCTGCGGGCTTCAGGGTTCGCTCTGGAACCGTCTTGCCAAGCAGCGGCTGCTGCTCGACGTGACCGCGTTCAACAGCACCCGCGAGGCCAGCCAGGGGTTGCGCAACGAACACTGCGTCGGCTGGATCTACGACGAGGTCCTCCTTCTCCACGAGATCGAGAGCGGCGAGTGGGATGGCTTCAGCGTCTCGCTGCCGACACGCTTCGTGCTGCCCTGGGCCGTCGCCATCGCCAAGGAGGAGGGCGGCGGTCCACTCGACAGGCTGATGGGCGATACGCTGGCCGGGTGGCATCGCGACGGCTTCCTGCAGTCGCTGGAGAAGAAGTGGGGCCTGCCGCCGTCTCCCTTCCTGCGGGACGCGCGAACGACCTGGCAGGAGACGGACGAGGCCGGAGAGCTGAAATGCCAGCGGAACGAGCAGGGCCAGTGGCCGCTCGAATGCCGGGTGGTCGCGCTCGTCACCGGCAGCGGCATCGGCGGCCTTTCGGGCTTCTCGCTGACGATCATGGAGGTGACGGGCCTCGACATCAGCATCCTCTACGACCCGCTGGACCGCGATGTCTTCCTCTATGGCCTGGCGCTCACCGCGGCGCTCTCCGTCATCACGGTCGTCGGCAGCATCCTGATTGGCGTGATCTTCGGCTGGCTGATGCACCGGCGGGTGCCGGGTGTCAGCCACTTCCTGCGGGGATTCAGCGAGTTCCTCCGCATGACCCCCCCGCTGCTGCAGCTCTACATCGTGTTCTTCGGCCTTGGCGGTGTGCTGCTGTCGCTCGGATTCACGCTCGACGCCTTCCTGGTCGCTTCCGTGGTGCTCTCGCTCTACGCCGCTTCGAGCAACGCGATCGCGTTCTCGCTGGCTGCCGACGTGGCCGCCACGGGCGGCAACAGGCTGAAGTTCACGCCGCGGGACATGAATCGGGCGTTCGGGCTCTGCTACGCCGCGATCATGGGCAACTCCGCCAATATCGTGAAGGCGACCGGCATGGCCAGCACTCTCGCTCTGCCCGAGCTGGTTCACGCCAGCACGTCGATCGTGGCGGAGAAGGGCAATGCCGACGTGATGATGAACCTTCTCCTTATCTGCTACTTCGTCCTGGTCATCATCACCGTGCAGCTCTTCCGCCGGTTTGAGCGTGGCAGGGCGACGACGCGATGACGGCAGGGGAGACGATCGACGTCCTCTGGGTCTGGTCGCCCTTCCTGGCGGAGGGGTTCGGCTGGAACATCATCGTCTCCCTGCTCGCCATGGCGATCGGAACGATCGTCGGAATCGTTCTCGCGCTGCTGCGGGGCGGTTCCAACTGGGGCGCGCGGCACGGCGGCAGCGGGCTGACGACGCTGGCCCGCAATGCGCCGACCTTCGTCATGCTGTTCTATCTGGCCTACATCATCCCGACCGAGTTCACGCTCTTCGGTGCCGCCGCGACGTTCCCGGCCTGGATCAAGGCGTCGCTTGCGCTGGGGATCGCGGTCGCCGGCTACGTGTCGGACAACGCGCTCGCCGCGATCCGCCACATGCGCCGCCACGAGATGGCGGAGGCGCTGCTCTTCGTGCCGGCCTGGACCAGCTATTTCCTGATCATCGTCATGGCCTCCAGCACCGCCTCGGTGATCGGCGTGCCGGAACTCGTGCGCCGGGCGGATACGGTCATCGGTGCCGTCGACGAGATCGGGCTGGCACTCTGGGTCTATCTCTGGGCCATGATCTGGTTCCTCGGGTTCAGCATCCTGCTGACGCTTGGAATGAACTGGCTGAGCAGGCACATCAGGCGGCGGGTGCATCGGCCGCTGGAAGAGACGACCGACCTCCCCGGGACTCCGCTGCCGTGACAGCGCCCCGCGCCCGGCGCCAGCATCGGGTGTACACCACTGCCGGACACCGCCGTTGACCCTCTCGAGACGCCTGATCATCACGGTTGCCGCGTCCGTCGGCGTGGCCATCGCCGGCGTTTCGGTGGCGATGGGATTACTTGCGCGCGACGCGCTGATCGAGCAGGCCGAGGATCAGGCCCGGCTCGTCGCCGGGTTGATCGCGAGCGCCGCCAATCGGGCCGAACTCACCGTCGACGAGATCGACCGCATGATCGTCAGCCAGATGGAGGCGCAGGCGCTGGCGATCGCCCGCAACCTGGAAAACCACGACCACGACGAGGAGGAAGGCGGCTACGAAGCCCTCCGCGCCTACTTCGCCAAGCTGACGGCGGACAGCGCCGTCGATGACATCTGGCTTCTGGACGAAGACGGCGAGCCGCACGTGCGCGCGGTCGACGGACTGAGCGAGAGCTGGCCCCCGGATCTCGCGTCCGCCGGCATCGATCCCCGCGTCGTGGAGGCGCTGGTCACCGGTCGGCGCTTCTCGGTTACCTTCCAGTCGAACCCGCCCGGCGGGTGGGAAAAGCCCATGAAGTACGTGGGGGTTCGTGCCAGCAATCACGCAGCGGTCCTCGTCGGCACGCTGGCGACCGAAACCAGCGGTCCCGGCGAAATCATCGGCATCGAGGCCGCGCTGGATTCGCTGGCCGGACGAGAAGCGATCCAGGCGATCTGGGTCGTCAACGATCTGCTCGATCTGATCGGCATGTCCGCATTCGAAGGCGAGGACGGTCCGTTGGCGGGCGCGTCGCTCCTGGCAGAGGACGAGGATCTCGCCACGCGCGCCCTGGGTATCGACGGCTCCATGTCCTACCTCGGCGACAATGCCCTCCATGTGGCGGCGCCGATTCTCGACCGCGGCGGTGTCGCCACCGGCGCCGCCGTGCTCCACATGGACCGCGATCACCTGGACCGGCTGTTCGCGGACCACGTCAAGTACGGGCTGATCGTCGCGGCGGCGGCCTTCGCCATCGGCTCGATCATCGCCGCCATCTCGGCGCGCCGCATCGTGCAGCCGGTGACGGCGCTGACCACGGCGGCGGCGGAGGTGGATACCGACACCCTGAGCTTCGCTCCCGAGACCCTCGACCCCGTCGCCGCGAGGCGGGACGAGCTCGGCACCCTGGTCCGCGTGTTTCAGAACATGGTGCGCCAGGTTCAGGCGCGCGAGGAATACCTGGAAAGCATGGTGCGTGCCCGCACGCGCGACCTGCAGGAGTCGAACGCCCAGCTCGAAAGGGCGAAGGAGCGCATGGAGTCGGAGCTGAAGATCGCGCACGCCCTGCAGGGCGCGATCCTGCCCAAGACGCTGCCCGACGATCCGGCCTACTCTGGGCAAGCGCTCATGACCCCCGCACGCGAGATGGGCGGCGACTTCTACGACTTCTTCACCCTCGACGACGGCCGCCTCAGCGTGGTCATGGCGGACGTCTCCGGCAAGGGCGTGCCGGCGGCGTTCTTCATGGCGATCGCGCGAACCGTCATGCGCGCGGCGGCGGCCCGGCATCCCACGCCCGGCCCCTGTCTGGAGGAGGTCAACGACGCGATCTGCGAGCAGAACCCCCAGGACCTGTTCGTGACGCTCTTCTATGGCATCCTGGACCCCGGCACGGGCGAGTTCGTCTACGCTAATGCCGGGCACAATCCGCCGTTCGTGGTCAGGCGCCCCGGCGAAGTCTCTCCGCTGCCGATGACGGGGGGCATGGCCGTCGGCGTCATGCCGGGCCTGCCCTACAACGAAGATGCGACGACGATGGCGCCGGGAGACACGATGTTCCTCTACACCGACGGCATCACCGAGGCCATGAACGTGGACGAGGAAGAGTTCACCGAGGCCCGTCTGGAGGCAGTCCTGGCCGATGGCCACGAGCTGCCCGTCGACGCCGTGCTCACGAACGTGACCAGTGCCGTGGTCGAGTTCGCCGGAGGCGCCGAGCAGTCGGACGACATCACCTGCATCGTGCTGCGCTACGATGGCGAGTCGGGCGACACCGCGCCTGCTTGACTGATCGCCGGCTCAGCACCCGCCCGGGCTGCCTCCGCATAAGCGCACTTTATAGATAGACGAAGAATTCGGTATTGGAAGTTGTTACTCTATGTCATCACAAATGACATGTACGCCGCCGGATTATCGCAGGCGATCGGATGATATCCATAGTGATATGTCGCAGGACATTGAACCGGGCCCCCCGGAATGGTCTCGCGATCCATCCGAGAGCTTCGTCGCGGGCTGACGCGCGCGCCGGCAGCGGGCCTCGATCGCTCTCGTCGCAGCGGCCGTTCCGATAGGGGCAGGATATGCCCGTTACCCTGCGTCAGCTGCGCTACTTCCAGGCCCTGATCGAGCATGGCTCCTTCAGCCGGGCGGCCGAGAGCGTTCACGTCTCGCAGCCTGCGCTTTCGCTTCAGATTCGCGAGCTCGAGGCCTCGCTGGGCGGGTCGCTGGTCGAGCGGGAGAGCCGGGGCATCCTGCTTACGCCGCTCGGGCGGGAGGCGCACGATCAGACCCTTCGCATCCTGGACGAAACGCTGCTCCTCGAGAATCTGGGCCAGAGGTTCGAGGCGGGGCCGCTCAGGGTCTCGGTCGGGGTCGTCTCGACGCTGGCGCCCTACCTGCTTTCCGGAATCCTGAGCCACCTGCACGACGCCTCGCCCCGCATCGAGCTGGAAATCAGGGAGGCGCCGGGACAGGACCTCGTCTCCAGCCTTCTTGCCGGCCGCCTCGATGCGGCGATCGTCTCCCTCCCGCTGGGGCTCATGGAGCTACCCGAGCGCGAGCTCTTCGAGGACCACTTCGTGCTCGCCGGCCGGGCCGATCGCCTGGCCTCGATTCGCCGCACGCTCGGCGACGATCTGCGTCCCTCCGACCTGGCGCGGGCGGATATCGGGCCGCTGCTCACCCTCGGCGACGGTCATTGTCTGGCCGACCAGGTTCTCGGCGCCTCCCTGATGTGGCGCACGCGCGAGGTCCGCCGCGGCGCGGAGTCGCTCGCCACGCTGTCCCGGCTTGTCGCGAGCGGCGCCGGGCTGACGCTCATGCCGGAGACCGCCGCGCTCGCCGAGCGCGCAGCCGAGCCCGACCTGAGCTTCCTTCGCTTCGCCGCGCCCGAGCCCTCCCGGCGGATCGGACTCACCCATCGGGTTGCCGCCCACGGCCAGAAGTGGATCGATGTGCTGGCGGACGCGGCGACGAGCGCGGGGATCGCGCTCACCGAGGAAGCGCAAAAGGCGATCCGGTTTTAATTCCGCGTCGCGCGCCGCCTTAACGCGGCATCCGGCGCGAGGTCACTCCGCGAGCGCGGCGAGCGCCTCGGCCTTTGACGGGTGGATCGAGATTATCGTGTCGAACCCCGACTGCTCGAAAACGCTCATGACTTGAGTCGAAACCGAGCAGAGCGCGAACCGTGCGTCGCGGTTGGAGACGGCCTTGGCAATTGCGAGCACGGTGCGAAGGCCCACGCTTCCGATGTAGCTCAGTCTCTCGCAGTCGACGATCACGGTGTGATCGTCGTCCTCGAGCGCGGTCTCGATCGCCTCGTGAAACGCGAGCACGGTGGAGCCATCGATGCGCCCGTCAACGCGCACCGACAGCACGCCGGCCTTGCGTTCCGTCGTCACGTCCATGGCAGGTTGCTTGGCTCTGGGCGATCCCAACGCGTGCTCCACCTGTTGTTTCTCTGGCGCGCCGGTCCCGGCCGGGTGGCGCTAAACGGCGGTAGACTGCAGCAGTGCCGAAGGCCGCGGACCGCCGGTCGCCCAGTCGAGGAGCTCGACCGTATGAACCACCGGCAGCCGAGTGTGGCCCGCGATCTGCACCATGCAACCGATGTTGCCCGCAGCCACGAGCGCGGCACCCGTGCTTTCGATTGCTTTCGCCTTGCGTTCTCCGAGTGAGTCGGCGATTTCCGATTGAAGAATATTATAGGTTCCCGCCGAACCGCAGCAGAAATGTTCGTCAGGGACCGTCCGCAGGGTGAAGCCCGCGGCGGCGAGGAGCGCCGTCGGCTGGCGCTTGACCCGCTGGCCGTGCTGCAGCGAGCAGGCCGAATGGTAGGCGACCGGCGCGCTCGTGGGCGCCGGTCGCTCGGCGGTGAGGCCGAGTTCCGTCAGGAGTTCGCTGATGTCGCGGGCGAGCGCCGCCACCTGCGCTCCGTCCCCGGCATGGGCCGGGTCGTCCTTCAGCAGGTGGCCATAGTCCTTCAGCATGGTGCCGCAGCCGGACGCCGTGGTGACCACCGCGTCGAGCCCGCCTTCGCCGGCTTCCCGCGCGAACGCGGCCGCCGTGCGCCCGGCCTGGGCCCGGCCGCGCGCTTCGTCGCCCAGGTGGTGCGAAAGCGCGCCGCAGCAGCCCGCGCCGCTGGGCACCACCACATCGCAGCCGTGGCGGGTGAGCACGCGCACCGCCGCCTCGTTGATCTCGGGCGCCAGCGTGCACTGCACGCAGCCTGTGAGCAGCGCCACGCGCTTCTGCCGCCGGCCCCGGGCGGGGATCGTCTGCGGCCGCTCGACCCAGCTCGGCCCGTAGGACGGGCGTCCGGCGAGGCGCAGCAGCGCGCCGATGCGTCCGCCGAAGAGCGGCGCCAGCAGGGCAGGGCCGCGCGCCGCCATGAGTGCCAGCCGCGCGAGGCCCGGACGCGGCAATATGACGCTGAGCAGGGTGCGGAGCGCGCGCTCGGCAAGCGGTCGCTCCCACGTCTGCTCGATGTGGCCGCGCGCATGATCGACCAGGTGCATGTAGTCGACGCCGGCCGGGCAGGTCGTCATGCAGGAGAGGCAGGAGAGGCAGCGGTCGATGTGGCGGGTCACCGTGGCGTCGGCCGGCGCATCCTGCTCCAGCATGTCCTTGATGAGGTAGATGCGCCCGCGCGGGCTGTCCCGCTCGTCGCCCAGCAGCGCGTACGTGGGGCAGGTGGAGAGGCAGAGCCCGCAGTGAACGCAGGTCCGCAGCACCTCGTTGGCCTGGGCCACCGCCGGGTGCGCGAGCTGGCTCTCGGAGAATTGGGTCTGCATGCCTGCTAGACGCCTGCGTACATGCGTCCGGGGTTGAGCACGCCCGCGGGATCGAAGGCCCGCTTGATGCGCGCGGTCAGCGCTGCCAGGCCCGCAGCCTGGGGCTGGAACACCGCCCGCGCCGCCCGCGTCGGCGCATCGGCGCGCACCAGCGTCGCGTGCCCGCCCAGCGCCGAAGCGGCGGCGCGCACTTCAGCTTCGCCCGCGTCGGGCGCGCCGCCGACGGTGAGCCAGACGAGCCCGCCGCCCCAGTCGAACAGCGCGCACGCGTCCGCCGCCTCCACCACGCGCGCGGCCGCCGCGGCGCCCGATGCCGGCGGGACGGAGAGGCGCCAGAGCGGCCGGTCGTCGCCGGCGAAGGGACGGACGTCCCGGATCTCGCGCCAGAGTGTCGCCGAGTTCTTCGAGTGCAGCTCCTCCACCGCGCCGAAGCGCCCGAGCAGCTCCCGCAGGGCCGCGCAGCGGGCCTCCACCGAGGCGGGGAAGCCCTCGACCCGCACGGCGGTCACCGCAGCGCCGGCGCCGGAGACGTAGGAGACCCCCGAGCGTGCCGCCGCCTCGGCCGGCATGTGGGCCGCGCCCGAGGCCTCGTGCGCGCTGCCGAGCGCTGCGCCGAGGGCTTCGATGGCGGCGGCCGGCTCCAGTCCGAACACCAGCACCGTGCGCGTGCGCTCCGGCGCGGGCAGGACCTTGACCGTCACCTCGTGCATGAGCGCGAGCGTGCCGTAGGAGCCCGCGAGCAGCTTGCAGACGTCGTAGCCGGTCACGTTCTTGACCACGCGCCCGCCGGCCTTGAAGCGCTCGCCCCGCCCGCTCACCGCGTGCATGCCGAGGAAGTGATCGCGCGCGGCACCCGCCTTGATCCGGCGCGGGCCCGAGAGATTGCAGGCGAGCGCGCCGCCGAGCGTGGCATGCTCCGCTCCGCCCAGGAGAGGCCCGTAGTCGGCGGGCTCGAACGCCAGCATCTGCCGCTCTGCCTCGACCGCCGCCTCGATGGCGGCGAGCGGCGTTGCCGCCCGTGCCGTCAGCACCAGCTCGGAGGGCTGGTAGTCCACGATGCCGTCGAACGCGGCGAGCGAGAGGGTTGCGGCGCTCTGCACGGGCCGGCCGAGCGCCCGCTTGGAGCCGCCGGCGAGCACCTCCAGCGGATGCTCGCCCGCAACCGCCCAGCGGACGGCATCCGCGAGGCCCTCCGCGTCGGCCGGCGCGAGGCTGTCGGCCATCAGAAGCGGGGCAGGTCGGGGAAGGGCGTCTCGCCCCGGTGCACGTGCATCTGGCCAAGCTCGGCGCAGCGGTGCAGCGTCGGGAAGACCTTGCCGGGGTTGAGCAGCTGGTCGGGATCGAAGGCGCACTTGATGCGCTGCTGCTGCTTGAGGTCGTCCTCGGTGAACATCGCGCCCATCAGGTCGCGCTTCTCGACGCCGACGCCGTGCTCGCCGGTCAGCACGCCCCCCACCTCGACGCAGAGCTTGAGGATCTCCGAGCCCATCTCCTCGGTCCGCTCGAGTTCGCCGGGGATGCTGGAATCGTACATGATGAGCGGGTGCAGGTTGCCGTCGCCGGCGTGGAAGACGTTGGCGACCGGCAGGCCGTACTCGCGCGAGAGTTCGCCGATCCGGTTGAGCACCTCGGGCAGGCGCGCGCGCGGGATGGTGCCGTCCATCACGTAGTAGTCGGGCGCCATGCGGCCTGCGGCACCGAAGGCGGTCTTGCGGCCGAGCCAGAAGCGCTCGCGCTCGTCCTCGCTCGTGCTCGAGCGGATCGTCGTCGCGCCGGACTTGCGGGCGAGCTTGCCCACCAGGTCGACCAGCTCGTCGACCTCCACCTCGGGCCCGTCAAGCTCGCAGATCAGGATCGACGCCACGTCCATAGGGTAGCCGGGCTGGCAGAAGGCTTCCGCCGCGTCGATCGCCGGCTTGTCCATCATCTCGAGCCCGGCCGGGATGATCCCGGCCGCGATGATCTCGCCCACGCAGGCGCCGGCGGACGCGTTGTCGGGGAAGCCCAGTAGCAGTGCGCGCACCGTGGCGGGCTTGGGCAGGATCCGCACCGTCACCTCGGAGACAACGCCGAGCAGCCCCTCCGAGCCGGTGACCACGCCCAGCATGTCGTAGCCCTCGGCATCGAACTGCTTGCCGCCAAGCCGCAGGACCTCGCCGTCCATCAGCACCATCTCGACGCCGAGCAGGTTGTTGGTGGTGAGCCCGTACTTGAGGCAGTGCACGCCGCCGGAGTTCTCGGCGACGTTGCCGCCGATGGAGCAGGCGATCTGGCTGGAGGGATCGGGCGCATAGTAGAAGCCGTACGGGCTCACTGCCGTGCTGATGGCGAGGTTGGCCACCCCCGGCTGCACCACGGCGCAGCGGTTGGCCGTGTCGATCTCGAGAATCCGGTTGAGCTTGCCGAAGCCGACGGTGACCCCGTCGGCGAGCGGCAGCGCCCCGCCGGAAAGCCCGGTGCCGGCCCCGCGCGGCACGATCTTGACGCCGCGCTCGTGGCAGAGCGCGAGCACGCGGCTGATCTCGCCCGTATCGCGCGGCAGGACGACCACCATGGGGAGCGCCCGGTAGGCGCTCAGGCCGTCGCACTCGAAGGGGCGCAGGCCGCGCTCGTCGTCGATGACGCAGTCCTCGGGCAGCAGCTTGCGCAGCGCCGCCACCAGGGACTGCCGCTGGTTGATGACGCCCGCGTCGGGCTCCGGCATCGCTACCACGGCAGCACCTCTCAGGCCCCGTGCGGGGGCCTCGTCGTCGTTCGGAGCGGATTGTCGGTGCGCACGCGCCGCCCGTCAATGCAGGCGGGAGCCGCGCCGGCGCGGCTGGCGCGGTCCGTCGCGATCAGCCCTGGCGCACCTTGAAGCGCGGGTTGCGCTTGTTGATGACCAGCACGCGGCCCCTGCGGCGCACGATCTGGCAATCCTTGTGGCGCTTCTTCGCGGCGCGAAGCGAGTTGCGGACCTTCATGTCATCCTCTTGCGGAGGGGCGGCGCACCATAGGGAGCGCCCGCACCCCTGTCAAACGGTGCCGAAGGGTTGCGGGCTAGCCCTGGCGGAGCGTCTGCCGCTGGCGGCCGAGGCCCTCGATCTCCAGCTCCATCACGTCGCCGGGCTTCAGGAACACCGGGGGCTTCATGCCCATGCCGACGCCAGGCGGGGTTCCCGTCGCGATCAGATCGCCCGCATCCAGGACCATGAACTTGCTGATGTAGTGGACGAGGTGGGCGACGCCGAAGATCATCGTCGTGGTGCTGCCGCTCTGGCGCACCTCGCCGTTGACGGTGAGCGACATGGCGAGGCTCTGGGGGTCCGGAATCTCGTCCGGGGTGACCAGCCACGGGCCCGTGGGGCAGAAGGTCCTGGCCGACTTGCCCTTGACCCAGGTGGGGCCGTGGTTGAGCTGGAAGTCGCGCTCCGACACGTCGTTGCAGATGCAGTAGCCGGCGACATGCTCCATCGCCGCCGCCTCGTCAGGCAGGTTCTCGGCGCTGCGGCCGATCACGATGCCAAGCTCGACCTCCCAGTCGGTCTTGGTGCTGCCGGGCGGGATCAGCACGTCGTCGTCCGGCCCGCTGTAGGAGCTCGGCGCCTTGGTGAAGATGATCGGCTCCGTCGGCAGGTCCATGCCGGCTTCCTTGGCGTGGTCGGCATAGTTGAGGCCGATGGCGATGATGTGCCCGGGCCGCACCACCGGCGCGCCGATGCGCGTGCCGGCATCGACGCGCGGGAACCGGTCGGAGCCTTCGGCCAGGACCCCTGCCAGGCGCCCGACGCCACCGCCTTCGAGCCAGGGGCCGCCGATCTCGCCGACCGCGCTCGATACGTCGATGATCTCTCCGCTCTCCAGCATCACGGCCGGCCGCTCGGCGCCCGCCTCGCCAACGCGCAACAGCTTCATTCGTCCTCTCCCGGCTCTGAAGGCGCGCGCACTATACCAGCGCCGCCCGCCCGCACCAGCCCGAGGAGGGTGAGAAGGTGAGCGCGAAGCGAGCGCTCGGCGGCAAGCGAAGAGTGTGACAATTGTGGGCCGGGCCGCTAAGCGGCCCGGACGGCGCGACCGCGCCGCGCGCGTAGCGCGAAGCCAAGCGAGCGGAGCGAGCGCCCGGCGTCTGAGGGATACAAAAAGTCTCCCCCGGTTGCGTTCGCCTGGCGCATCTGGCATTTTCCGCCGCGCCGGCGGGCCGCCCCGGCGCGCACGAAGGCGTGCACGAACGCCTGTCTCCCCATCGCCCCATGAGGTTGCCACCATGTCAGCAATCCTTTGGTTTGCCGTGGCCAGCGGACTGGTCGCGCTCGCCTATGGTCTTTACGCCACACGGTCGGTCCTTGCCGCGAGCGCCGGCACGGAGCGCATGCAGGAGATCGCAGGCGCCGTGCAGGAGGGCGCGCGGGCCTACCTGAACCGCCAGTACCTGACGATCTCCCTCGTCGGCCTGGTGCTGTTCGCCATCCTGACCGGTCTGCTCGGCTATCTGGTGGGCATCGGCTTCCTCATCGGCGCGGTTCTTTCCGGCGCGGCCGGCTACATCGGCATGCACGTCTCCGTGCGCGCCAACGTGCGGACCGCCGATGCAGCCAGGACCGGCGGGCTCAAGCCCGCGCTGGGCGTGGCCTTCCGCTCCGGCGCGATCACCGGGCTGCTGGTGGTGGGCCTCGGCCTGCTCGGCGTCGCGGTCTACTACGCGATCCTGCTGATCGCCGACGTCGAGACCAAGAAGGTCCTGGAGGCGCTGGTGGCGCTGGGCTTCGGCGGCTCGCTCATCTCGATCTTCGCGCGGCTCGGCGGCGGCATCTTCACCAAGGGCGCCGACGTGGGCGCCGACCTGGTCGGCAAGGTGGAGGCGGGGATCCCCGAGGACGACCCGCGCAACCCGGCGGTGATCGCGGACAATGTCGGCGACAACGTGGGCGACTGCGCCGGCATGGCCGCCGATCTTTTCGAGACCTACGCCGTCACCATCGTCGCCACCATGCTGCTGGCTGCGGTGTTCTTCACCGGGCCGCTGCAGGAAGCGCTGATGCTCTACCCGCTCGCCATCGGCGGCGCCTGCATCCTGGCTTCGGTGATCGGCACGTTCTTCGTCCGCCTCGGCAAGAGCCAGAAGATCATGCCCGCGCTCTATCGCGGCTTCCTGGTCTCCGCCGTGCTCTCGGCCGTCGCCTTCTACCCGATCACCGACTGGGTGGTGGGCTGGAGCACCGAGTTCACCGTGAGCGGCGTGACCGCGTCGGGTCTCGATCTCTTCCTCTGCGGCCTGATCGGGCTGGTGGTGACCGGGCTGATGATCTGGGTCACCGAGTACTACACGTCGACGGAGTTCAAGCCGGTGCGCGGCATCGCCAAGGCGTCGACCACGGGCGATGCCACCAACATCATCCAGGGGCTCGCGGTCTCGATGCAGGCGACGGCGATTCCCGCCATCATTATCGCGGCCGGCATCATCCTCGCCTTCCTCGCCGCCGGCCTCTTCGGCATCGCGGTCGCGGTGACGGCGATGCTGGCGCTCGCCGGCATGGTCGTGGCCCTCGATGCCTACGGGCCCGTGACCGACAACGCGGGCGGCATCGCCGAGATGGCCGAGCTGGACGAGGACGTGCGCAAGACCACCGACGCCCTCGATGCGGTGGGCAACACCACGAAAGCGGTGACCAAGGGCTACGCCATCGCCTCGGCGGGCCTTGCTGCGCTCGTGCTCTTCGCCGCCTACACCGAGGACGTGGTGCGATACTTCCCCGGAGTCGAGCTGGACTTCTCTCTGAGCAATCCCTACGTGGTCGTCGGCCTCTTCTACGGCGGCCTGCTGCCCTTCCTCTTCGGCTCCATGGCGATGCTGGCGGTGGGCCGCGCCGCGGGCGCCGTGGTGCTCGAGGTGCGCCGACAATTTAAAGAGATCCCCGGCATCATGGAGGGCACCGGCAAGCCGGAATACGGAACCGCCGTCGATCTCCTCACCAAGGCGGCCATCCGCGAGATGATCCTGCCCTCGCTGCTGCCGATCCTGGCGCCGATCCTGCTCTACATCGTGATCTGGGCGATCGCGGGCCAGTCGGCCGGCTTCTCGGCGCTGGGTGCAGCGCTCATGGGCACGATCGTGACCGGGCTCTTCCTCGCCATCGCCATGACGGCCGGCGGCGGCGCGTGGGACAACGCCAAGAAGTACATCGAGGACGGCAACCACGGCGGCAAGGGCTCGGAGAGCCACAAGGCGGCGGTGACCGGCGATACCGTCGGCGACCCCTACAAGGACACCGCCGGGCCCGCCATCAACCCGATGATCAAGATCACCAACATCGTGGCGATCCTGCTGCTCGCCATCATCGCGAAGTTCGTCGCTGGTTGATGCGCTGCGGCGCCGAGAGGAGACCCGGGGGACGAGGCGCCTTATCGCGTGGGCGCGGCCGGCCGGCCGATATTGCCGAAGAGCTGCTCGAGCAGGGAGAGTTCGCGCCCGCGCGTCGGGGTCTCATCCTCCACGACCTCGATCGCGCGCGCCTCTTCGAGCGAGACCGAGGCGACTTCGGCCACCACGCCGTCCTCGTCGAAGCTGATCACGGTGATGCTCTGGTCGACCAGCTCGGGCGCGTAGAACGCCGTCGTCTCCGAGCGGCGGGTGATGTAGTACCAGTTCGCGTCGTCGAAGGTTCCTATGGCCGACGGCGTGCCCAGCAGGCGGGCGACCTCCGCGCGTGTCTGCACACCGGGCTTGATCTCGGCCAGAGCGTCTGCGTCCCTGACATGGCCTTGCTGGTGGACCTGCGGCGAGCAGCCGGCGAGAAGCACCGCCGCCAGCGCGCAGCCAAGCAGCGTGTGCCGCAAGCGCCATGCCCGCGTCCGAGGCGCGGTTTCCCCCGTGTGTGTGCGCCGGAGCGCCATGAAAGTCTCCTCCGCTCGCCAAGCCGCGCCAACCTGCGCGCGTTGGCTGGGCGTGTCAACGCCGCGGGCTAGGGGGGAGGGGTCGTCGTGGCGCTCGGCCGCATCTGGCGCCATCTGGAGGGGCGCAAACGCCGGCGCGAGGCGGCCCGCCGCCTCTACTTGGCGGCGGTGCGCCAGGCCCGCGACCCCACGCTCTACACTGAAGGCGGCGTCGCCGACACGCTGGACGGGCGCTTCGACCTGATCGTGCTCCACGTGGTGCCGTTGATGCGGAGGCTCCGCCGGTGCGACGAGGCGGGGCGGCAGCTCAGCCAGGCGGTCTTCGACGTGATGTTCGACGACATGGATCAGAGCCTGCGCGAGATGGGCGTGGGCGACCTTCGCGTCGGCAAGCGGGTGAAGCAGATGGCGCGCGCCTTCTACGGGCGCGCCCAGGCCTACGACCAGGCCTTCGACCAGGCGCCGGGCGCGGACCGCCGCCGCTCCATCGCCGAGGCGCTGGAGCGCAACGTCTTCAACAACGCCCCGCCGCCCGCCGCCCGTTTGCAGGCGATGGCGGGCTACGTCGAGATGCTGGTCGACGCGCTCGACGGCCAGAGCGAGGCGGCTCTGCTCGCCGGGGAGATCGTTCTGCCGCCGGTGCCGCCGCTCACGCCTGCCGCTCCGGCGGAGGAGGGAGAGTGAGCGCCGACGCGCCCGGGCACGGCGGGAGACCGCGCCTGATCACGCCCGAAGAGGTGGGGCCGCGCGGGCTCGCGGCCGAGATCGAGTTCGACGAGAGCGAGAGGGAAGCGCTCAGGCGTCGCCTCGACCTGCTGGCGCTGGAGCGGCTCACGGCGGAGCTTCGCTTCGCGCCGGCGGACGAGGCCGAGGGAGCCATTCGCGTGAGCGGGACGATCCGGGCGCGGCTCGCGCAGAGCTGCGTGGTGACGCTGGAGCCCGTGCCCCGCACGCTTGCAGAACCGGTTTCGGTCCTCTTCGCACCAGACCCGGAGGACCCGTCCGAGCACGAGGTCGAGGTCCTCGCGGAGGGTGAGGAGGCCGAGCCGCTGCCGCCCGAGGGCATCGACGTGAGCGAGATCGTGGCGGAGCATCTCGCCCTCGTCCTCGACCCCTATCCGCGCCATCCGGACGCGCCGGACGAGCCGCTCACCTACGCGGCAGGCGAGGGGGAGGCGGGAAAGAGCGGGCAGGGCGACGATACGGAGGCCGGACCCTTCGCGGCGCTTGGCCAACTGAAAAGCAAGTTGTAATGTGGGATTCGATCGTGTAGTGCCGACGCACGCGACGCGATGCTGCTGAAGCGAAGGCGCAGCGTCGGCATACTCAAGCGGTGAGAAGCTATCGATGGCCGTCCCGAAGAAGAAGATCTCCCGCGCGCGCCGCGGGAGCCGCCGGTCGCACGACGCGCTGGCGAAGGCCAACCCGGCCGAATGCCCGAATTGCGGCGAGTATAAGCTGCCCCACCACGTGTGCCGGGCCTGCGGCTACTACAGGGGCCGCGAAGTGATCGAGGGCGAGGCCTAGCCGAACACCAGGCCGAGGCGAAGGCCCCAGGATGAGCCAATCGGAGATCGTGATCGCCCTCGATGCGATGGGCGGGGACGGCGCACCCGACGTGGTGATCCGGGGCGCCAACATCGCCCGCGTGCGCTATCCGCGCCTCCGCTTCATGTTCTTCGGCAAGGAGTCGGCGATTGCGGCGAGCCTGGAGCGCTTCAAGCGCCTGAGGTCGGCGAGCACCGTCCACAATGCGGAAGAGGTGATCGCCGACGACGACAAGCCCGTTCAGGCGCTTCGCCGGCGCCAGGGATCGAGCATGCGCCTTGCGATCGACGCCGTGGGCGAGAACGCGGCGCATGGCGTCGTCTCGGCGGGCAACACCGGGGCGCTCATGGCGCTTTCCAAGTTCGCGCTCAAGACCCTGCCTGGCATCGGCCGCCCGGCGATGGGGTCGATCATACCGACGGTGCGGGGCGAAAGCGTGATGCTCGACCTCGGTGCCAACATCGACTGCGACTCGGCGACGATCGCGCAATTCGCCGTGATGGGCGAAGTCTTCGCGCGCAACGTCCTCGGCGTCCGCGAGCCGACGGTGGGCCTTCTCAACATCGGCACCGAGGAGCTGAAGGGCAGCGAGACGATTCGCACCGCCGCGTCGGTGCTGCGTAATTCCGGCCTGCCCATCAAGTTCCACGGCTTCGTCGAGGCCGACGACATCGCCGCCGGCACGGTCGACGTGATCGCGACCGACGGCTTCGCCGGCAACATCGCGCTCAAGTCGGCGGAGGGCACGGCGCGTCTCTACACCGAGTATCTGAAGAGCGCCTTCCGGCGCTCGCTGTTCTCGCGGCTCGGCTATCTGCTGGCGCGCCCGGCGCTCCGCCTGCTCAGGGAGCGCGTCGACCCCCGCGCCTACAACGGCGCCATGTTCCTCGGCGTGAACGGGGTCGTCGTGAAGAGCCACGGCGGCACGGATCACAAGGGCTTCGCCAATGCCATCGGCGTCGCCTTCGACATGGTGAACCAGGGGATCAATCCCAAGATCATCGACGAGCTGTCGCGCCTCCAGCTCGCCGAATTGCCGGAGCCGAAGAGGGCTGCTCTCTAGCCATGCGCCGCTCCCGGCTGGTCGGCTGCGGCGCCTATCTCCCCGACCGGGTGCTCGGCAACGACGAGCTCAGCACGCGCATCGACACCAGCGACGAGTGGATCAGGACCCGGACCGGAATCAGGCAGCGCCACGTCGCCGCCGATGACCAGCTGACCTCGGACCTCGCCTGCGCGGCGAGCCGGGCGGCGCTGGAGGCGGCCGGCATCGGCGCGGGTAAGCTCGACCTGCTGGTGCTGGCGACGTCGACGCCGGACAACACTTTCCCCGCCACAGCGACCAAGGTGCAGGCGAGGCTCGGCATGACCGGCGGCATCGCCTTCGACGTCCAGGCCGTGTGCGCGGGCTTCGTCTGTGCGCTCCAGGTGGCCGATAGCATGGTGCGAAGCGGCGCGGCCGATACCGCGCTCATCGTCGGCGCCGAGACGTATTCGCGCATCCTCGACTGGGACGACCGCCAGACCTGCGTGCTCTTCGGCGATGGCGCCGGCGCCGCCGTGCTGCGTGCGGAGACCGGTGCCGGCAGCACCGAAGACAGCGGCGTGCTCTCCGTCCGCATGCGCTCCGACGGGCGCCACTACCAGGCGCTCTACGTGGACGGCGGCGTCTCCTCGACCCAGACGTCCGGCCATCTCAGGATGCAGGGGCGCGAGGTCTTCCGCCATGCCGTCGCCAATCTCGCTGAGATCGCGGGCGAGGCGATGGATGCCGCGGGCGTGGCTGCCGACGAGGTCGACTGGCTGGTTCCCCACCAGGCCAACCGCCGCATCATCGATGCGACCGGCAAGAAGCTCGGCATTCCGGCGGAGAAGACGATCGTGACCGTGGACCGCCACGCCAACACCTCGTCCGCCTCCATCCCGCTCGCGCTGAGCGCCGGCATCGACGACGGGCGGATCACGCCGGGAGACCTGCTGGTGGTGGAGGCCATCGGCGGCGGGCTGGTCTGGGGGGCCGGCGTCATACGTCTGTGATATGACTCGTTTGTAAGATATTGAGTGCGCCCGACAATTGAATGTCGGTTGCGGCCCGGCATGCGAGTCTTGGTTGACGCTTGGGCCACAAGGCATTACCGTGGCCGCCGTCATAAGGGAGGCGGGAAACAATGGCCGGGCGAACGGTCACCCGCGCCGATCTCGCCGAGGCTGTCTTCCGCGAAATCGGCCTGTCACGCAAGGAATCGGCGGATTTGGTCGAATCCGTCCTCGGCCTCATCGCCGATGCGCTCGCGCGCGGCGAGCCGGTGAAGATTTCCTCCTTCGGCAGCTTCAGCGCGCGGATGAAGGGCCAGCGCATCGGCCGCAATCCCAAGACCGGCGAGGAGGTGCCGATCCTCCCGCGTCGCGTCCTGGTGTTCCGTGCTTCCCACGTGTTGAAGGACCGCATCAACAGCTCGCTCGCGCCGGCTGAAGAGGGCGAGGATGCGGAGACGGCGGACATCGATCGGCCCGGCGGGCCGCCCTCATACTAGGCGATGCAGGGTGTCGAGCCCGCAAGCGCGGGCACCCCGAAATCGCCGGACGCCTTCCGCACCATCGGCGAAGTCTCGGAGGCGCTCGCCGTGCCGCAGCACGTGCTGCGCTTCTGGGAGACCAAGTTTCCCCAGATCAGGCCGCTGAAGCGCGGCGGCGGGCGGCGCTACTACCGGCCCGAGGACGTGGCGCTGCTGCGCCACATCCGTCACCTGCTCCACGCCGAGGGATACACCGTGCGCGGCGTGCAGAAGCTGCTGCGCGAGCGGGCGACGCGCCCGGCCGCCGTGCCCGAGGCCCCCGAGAGGATCGATGTGCGAGGTCCCCTCGATGCTGAAGCCCGCGCCCGCGCCAGCCGCGTTCTCGACGAGCTTTGCACTCTCCGCGACATGCTTCGGGGGCGGGACACGGCCTGAAACGTCGCCGGCCACCGGTATCCGCGGGCGCTTGCTCAATGTCATCAGGGAGGCATGAGATGCGTCTTCACGTCCGCACACTCCTTGCTGCTCTTGCCGTCGTCGCCTGCGCAACGGGCGTCCGCGCGCAGGAGTACAGCGACGTCGTCGTCTTCGGCGACAGCCTGAGCGATTCCGGCAACGCGGCTCAGGCGCTGCAACTGGGATTGCCGCCGGGAAGCAGCTTCATCACCAACCCGGACCCGGTCTGGGCCGAGCACGTGGCGCAGGCCTTCGGCCTTCCGGGGACGAACTCGCTGGCCGGCGGGTCGAACTACGCCGTCGCCGGGGCCTGCGTCAGTGCGGACAACCCCTGCAATCCACTGTCGACGGGGATCGACACGCAGATCGGCCTGCACCTCGCCTCGCGCCCCTCGGGCGCTGCCGATCCGGCCACTCTTTACGCGCTCTGGGCCGGGAGCAACGACCTCGTGGCGATTCTGGAGACCGCGTTGCCCGGATCCCCCGTCCCGCCGATCGATCCCCGGACCGCCGTCCCCGCGACGGCACGGAGCTATGTGGGCGCGATTCAGCGCCTGCAGGAGGCCGGTGCGCGTCATGTCGTCGTCTTCAACCTGCCGGACTCAGGCGAGACACCCTTTGCCCGGAGCGTCCCCGATCCGCGCTTTCCCCCGATGCTGACCGCGCTCGTCAACGTGTACAACGAGACGCTCGACGCGGGGCTCGGCGCGCTCGGGGACGGCATCGTTCCGGTCAATGCCTTCGGCCTGTTCGAGCAGGTGCTGGAGGACCCCGAGGCCTACGGCTTCACCGATGTCCGCGGGGTGTCGTGCACGCCGGCCGGCACTGACGTACCGATCCTTGCCTGCGGCCCGGCTGGCTCCGGATCGCCCCTCAGCTATGCGCCCGGCGCAAACGAGACGCACCTCTTCGCCGACGGCAAGCATCCCGGCGGTGCGGCGCACGCGATGTTGGCCGGTGTGGTGACGGCGACCCTCGCGGCGCCGGTCCAGGTGTCAGTCGCCGGCGAGGCGGGCGAGGCCGCGGTGGCCGCTCACCGGAGCGCCGTTTCATCCGCGCGGCTCGCCGATACGGAGGCCGCGCGCCCGGCGGGACAGTGGCGGAGCTACGTGCAGGTTCGCTCGGGCCGGCGCGAGGTCGACGCGCTGCCACGCCTCGGCGAAGCGCAGGTCGACGAGCACGCGGTCACGTTCGGCTTCGACCAGCAGGCGTCGGCCGACCTCCATTGGGGCGTGGCACTGAGCCTCGGCAGTCACGATGACGACGTCGCAGGCGCCACGCTCGAAAGCGAAACGACCGTGGGCTCCCTGCACGGGACGTGGCGGATGGGCGCCGTTCGGCTGAGCGGCGCGGTGAGCCTCGGCAGGGCCGACGTGGAGATCGCGCGCTCCATTCCTCTCGGACCGGCGGTGAACTCCGAGCGGGGCTCCACGGCGGCGAGCCAGCTCGGCGTCGACATTGGCCTGGAATGGACGCTGCACGCTCTGGAGACCGTCCGTCACGGCCCGGCGATCGGCGTCTCCTGGCTCGATCAGGAGGTCGACGGCTATCGCGAGAGCGGAAGCGCGCCCACCGCCATGCACTTCTCCGCCTTCGAGCGCGGCTCCCTCGTGGCGCGCGCCGGCTACCGGATCACGGGCGAATCGGAGCTGAATGGCCTGGCGCTGCGTCCCTTCGCCGGCATCGCCTACGAGAAGGAGTTCGACGACGATCCCGTCTCGGTCACGGCCGGCTCCAACACCATGGCCGGGCAGTTCACGGCGGAGGGCTTCGCGCCGCCAAGCGATTGGCTGAGCGCCGATGTCGGCGTGTGGGCCAGCCTGGGCGGGCAGGCGAGCGCCGTCCTGGGCTACTCGGGCCGCTCCGGCGACGGCTCGCGCGGCGATCACCTGCTGAGCGTGGGGCTCCGCATCGCTTTCTGATCCCGGCGCCAATTCGAGGCGAGTCCGCCAATTCCTCAGGCTCTCGTGCGATTCTGCCGTTGAGCGTCGTCCTCCGATTCTCACGTCAATGAGCGCAATTCACGAAAAATATACGAACTAGATATTGGAATTTACAATATCTCTCTTATACGTTGCCCCCGGTTCGGCATGGCGCTGGAAGGCGCCGAGAGGAAATCAAGACCGAACCGGGAGGCAACGATGATGCCGCAGGAGCAAACCGGCGACCGCAACAAGGGGCAACGCGCCGGGAGTGGAAGCGGGGTCTCGCGGATGCAGAGCGCCATTCTGGTCGGTACGTCGGGCGGTCATCCCATATTCGCGCCTGAACGGGGGACCGCAAACCGATTCGATCACGCGTGCGCGGGCGACGCATAGGCGCATGATCTTCGAAGGATCGAGTCCGCCAACCGAAGGGCCGCTGAACCCATCGGCCGGGCGATGTGACGCGGAGTCCTCGCCAGTACCTGCCCCTCCACTTGGAACCACCCAAATGCGGTGAGCCGAAATCGGCCCTAAGGGGGAAGCCTGCCGCCCGGACGTAGCGCGAGGCACAGAATAAGACGCTTCACGAGCCAGGACACACCAGAGTGACCAGAGTGACCCTTCGTCACATTGCCGATCGGCTGGGGGTGTCCACGGCGACCGTTTCCCTCGCGATGCGCGACCACGAGAGGATTTCGCTGAAGACCAGGGAGCGGGTCAAGGCGGCTCTGGAGGAATCCGGATACGTCTACGGTCGCAGCGCTGCCATACTGCGTACATCCACGACGCATACCGTCGGCGTCATCCTCAACAACGTGTCGGACCCGTTCTTCAGTGCCCTGCTCGCGACGCTCGAAGATGCCCTGGCGAAGACCGGTCGGACTGTCTTCCTGTGCAACACCAACGAATCGTGCGAGCGGCAGGCCGACTTCATCAGGAAGATGGCGGAGTACAACGCCGACGGAATCATCGTATCGCCAGCCATCGGATCCACGGCGGAGCACTTCCTGCCGAGACACGTTCCGATGCCGCCGCTCGTATTCGTGTCTCGCGCCCTCACCGGCTCGACGTTCGACCACGTGATCAACGATGACCACGAGGCCTCCAGGCTTGCGACGGATCGCTTGCTCGGGCTCGGTCACCGCCGGATCGCCGTCGTCGGCGGGGATCCCGGCGCGCGCCCCTTCGGCGAGCGCCTGCGCGCTCACCGCTCGGCCCTCGAGCAGGCATCGGTCGCGTTCGACTATTCACTCGTCAGACCGTGTCTGCCGTCGCGCATCGAGGGATTTGCGGCCGCACGCTGGATCGCCGCGCTCGAACCCCGGCCTACGGCTGCGATCTGTTACAACGATTCGGTCGCGCTCGGGCTCTTTCACGGCCTGGTTCAGGAAGGCCTTTCCCCGGGCAGGGATTTCGCGCTCATCGGCCATGAGGATATCGAGGAGGCAAGCCTCGTCAGCCCGCCGATCAGCGCCACGAGAGTCTCGCGCGACGAGATGGGCCGGCGGGCAGCGACGCTGCTGCTGGAGCGCATCGAGAATCCCGGTAGGCCGCCGCAACGCATCGTCCTGGAGACGGAACTCATCGTGAGGGGAACCTGCGGGGTCAAGGCTGACCCGGCGCCCTGACGGGTCGAAACCCGAATTTCGCGTCGGCCGCAATGAGCCGGCAACGCCTTCTGCTGAACGGCGGACCCGGCGGATTCCTGAGCGTTCGGGTGTCATGCGTTGGCGCAACTCCCAATTGCGACCATCCTTCGGATCGACAATCTCGCCCAGCACGGTCGGCTATTTGCCGGCGGGACGACAGGAACGCTTGGCGGGGCGGGTAAATATTACTCAGGTGTGTGTTTGAAGGGGACTGCGCTTGAATGAACGGCGCAATCCTGCCGCAACAGCCGCCATGCGCGGTGGATGCCAGCGCCACAAGTATAGCCTTTAGCACTGCAATTTCGTAGTGTTGGGAAGACCTGCTCGTCTGGTGAACGGTTTCACGAAGCGTCGTTCGGAGACGTTCGCACCCCCACATACCGCTTGACCGCATTGCCGTGTCGGGGACAATTAGCGAGGCATAATTCCCCCAAGAAAAACCGAGAGACCGCCATGGCGGACGTAAGTGCCGAGTCGAGTGGCTTGGGCGCCGCAACCGGGCCGGGCGAGCAGGCCATCGAGCCGACGCTTTGGAGCGCGCTTCCCCATTTCCTGCCGCTCCTGATCTTCCCGCTCATCGTCAACGCCGCGCTCCAGGGCGGCTGATGAGACGGCTGCCGACGATGGCTTCTTCTCCCGCTGGAGCGGTCACCAGGCGCGCGAGCTGGCGGCGCGCCAGAGGCTCACCCAGTGGGGACACGTCAACGCGGCCCTGCCGGGCCTCTTCGTCGTGCTCGGCAACGCCGCTGTGCTGACCTTCGGCGCAACCCAGGTGATTGCCGGCGAGCTGACGCTCGGCACGCTGGCGGGGTTCTACATCGTGGCGACCATGTTTCTGGCGCCGGTGGGCCGCTTCGTCCAGTTCGCCGAGGAGCGTCAGGCGCTCGAGGCCGACATGCAGCGCCTGGACGACATCATGGAGAGCGCGGAGGCGCCCGGGGCGCACGAGCAGCCCCCGGCGGCGGGCGCCATCGCCACGTTGGAGGGCCGCCTGCAACTGGCCGGCCATGTGGAACTGCGGGGCGTGACCTTCGGCTACAACCGGGCCCGGCCACCGCTGATCAAGGATTTCAGCCTGACGATCAAGCCGGGGCAGCGGGTCGCGGTGGTCGGCCCGAGCGGGTCCGGCAAGTCCACCGTGTCGCGGCTGGTCTCCGGCGTCCACGAGCCCTGGTCCGGCGAGATCCTGTTCGATGGCCGTCCGCGGGACGAGATCCCCAGCGACGTCCTGTCGCGCTCGCTCTCGATGGTGGACCAGCACGTGGCGCTCTTCTCCGCGACAGTGCGCGACAACATCACGCTCTGGAATCCCTCGGTTCCCGACGACGACGTGGTCGCCGCGGCGAGGGACGCCTGCATCCACGACGAAATCCTCGGCCGGCCGCTCGGCTACGCGACGCCGGTGGACGAGGACGGGGGCAACTTCAGCGGAGGCCAGCGACAGCGGCTGGAAGTCGCCCGTGCGCTGGTGGGCAAGCCCACGGTGCTGGTGCTGGACGAGGCGACGAGCGCCCTCGATGCGGCGACCGAAGAACGGGTCGACGACGCGCTGCGCCGGCGCGGCGTGAGCTGCCTGATCGTCGCGCACCGGCTGAGCACGATCCGCGACTGCGACCAGATCATCGTCCTCGAGAAGGGCGGGGAGGTGCAGCGCGGCACCCACGACGAGCTGATGGCGGTCAGGGACGGCGCCTACCACAGGCTCGTCAAGGCGGGCTAGCTCGATGGTGCCGCTGCAAAGACGCTCGCTCGCCGCAGTCGCGGCCCAGACGGGCACGCCCGTGCCCTGCGCCGGCAACCTGCCGCAGGACATGGGCGACCCGCGCTTCGCCTGGTTCGTCGACGAGGGCGCGGTGGACCTGTTTCTGGTCGAGAGCCGGGACGGTGTCGAGCAATCCGCGCCGCAGCACATGCTGCGCGCCGGCCGCGGCCGTCTGCTGCCCGGCGTCGCCCCGCAGGAGGGGCCGACGACGCTCGGCCTGATCGCGAAGGGATTGCCCGGCACGGTGCTGCGGCGTTTCCCTGCGGCGAGCCTCGCGGCCGTCGACGAGGCGGAGGTGGCGGCGCATGTCGACGCCTGGATCGGTGACGTTTCCGCCGCGCTCATCCGCGACGTCGTTCATCCCCCGCGCATGGAAATCGCGATCGAGGCGGGCGAAGAGCCGGCGGGCGGCAGCGGCACCATCGCGGCCCGGCGGGGCGTGGTGTGGGTGACGGTGGCGAAGGGCACGGGCCTCTATCTCGGCCTGATCGACGCGGCGGAGACCGACGCGGCGGGCGGTGCCGCGCGGGGCACGGTCCCGCTCACGACGTCAACCTGGCTCTCGCTGAAGGACGCAGTGCTTCCGTCCTCCCGTTCCTCCGAAGCGCTCGCCAGGGAGGGCTTCCTGCTGCCCGCGCTCGCGGCATTCCACGCCGTGGCGTTCGACGTGGAGCGGCTCAACCGCAGCCTTGCGGGCGTCGACCGGGCGAACCTGGAGCGGGCGCGTAGCAACAACCGCCGCACCGATGAGGAGGGCGCCCGGCATCGCCTGTTCGACCTCTATGGCCTGGCAGGGGCGACGCAAGCCGGCAGCGACGATACCGCGCTGCGCGAGGCGCTCCGCATCGTCGGCCGCCACGAAGGCATCGACTTCAGGTGGCCGCCGCAGACGGAGGCATCGGATTCTGCCGCCCTCCTCGCCAATGTCCTGGATGCCTCCGGCGTGCGTGGACGGCGGGTGCGGCTCGTTCGGGAGCAAAGGTGGTGGATCGGCAACGCGGGCGCCATGCTGGCATTTCGGGCGGGCGACGGGCGGCCCGTGGCGTTGCTGCCGGGCGTGCTGGGGCGCTACCGGGAAGTGGATCCCGCGGGAGGGCGCACCGCCAGGATCACGGCCAGGCGCGCCGAGGCGCTGCGCACCGACGCCTGGCTCTTCTATCGACCGCTCCCATCCGGGAGCTCCGGGCCGGGGGATCTGTTCCGGCTCGCGCGAAGAGGGCTCGGCGTCGAGCTGGCGCGCTTCGGCATCGCCGGGTTGCTCGGCGGCCTCGTCATGCTGCTGCCCGCCATCCTGCTGGGCTACGTCGTTGATCAGGTGATTCTGAGCGGCGAGACTAGTCCCCTCTACCTGGCGACGGCCGCACTGGTGGCGGTCGCCCTGATCGGGGCGCTGCTGCACGTCTATCAGGGCATGGCGCAAGCGCGCGTGGAAGGCCGCGCCTCGTCGCGCGTCGAGGCCGCGTTCTGGGACCGTCTGCTCCGGCTGCCTGCCGGCTTTCTTCAACGCTACCCTGCCGGCGACCTCGCCATGCGGGGCATGACCTTCCAGACCCTGCGCGACGCCGTGCAGGGCGTGGTCGCCAACGCCGTGCTCTCGATCGTCTTCCTGCTGCCCGCGTTCGTTCTCATCTTCTTCTACGATGCAGTGCTGAGCGGCGTTGCCGCCGCTTTCGGCCTCGTCTCCCTGGTCGTGACCGTGGCGCTCGGTGTGCGACAGATCGCGCCCCACGGCGCGGTGGTCGGGGCCGCGCGGCGCCTGGCCGGCCGGCTGTTCCAGCTCATCAGCGGAATATCGGCGCTCAGGGTTGGCGGCGCCGAGGGATCGGCGTTCGCAGTGTGGGCGCGCGACTATCGCGAGCAGAAGCTGGCCGAGCTGCGGCGGGGCGCCATCGAAGGGCATCTGCAGGCGCTCGGCGCGGCACTCCCGCTCCTCGCCGGCGCCGTGCTGATCGTCGCTGCGACGCTGGCGGGCGACGGGATCATCGCGGCCGGAGACTTTCTCGTCGTCTACACCGTGTTTCTGGTGTTCCAGGCGGCGGTGGCCCGCCTCGGCGCATCCTTCGGCGCCGTCGCCGCGATCATGCCGGCGTTCAACCAGGTCCGGCCGCTGCTGGCAGAGCCGCCGGAGACGAGCGTCGATGGCGAAATGGTCGAGACCCTCGGCGGCGACATCGTGTTCGACCACGTCAGCTTTCGCTACGAACCCGACGGCCCGCTCATCCTCGACGACGTATCGATCCGCGCCCGAGCGGGCGAGTTCGTGGCCATCGCCGGCGAATCCGGGGCCGGCAAGAGCACGCTCTTCCGGCTTGCGCTCGGTCTGGACGAGCCCTCCGGCGGCGCCGTCTACTACGATGGCCGCGACCTCCGGCACCTCAACGTCAAGCAGGTGCGCCGGCGCATCGGGGCGGTTCCCCAGGCCGTGCGGCTCCATCCTGAGGACGTGTGGGACAACATCGTCGGCGACGATGAAGACGCCACCGTCAAGGACGCGTGGCACGCCGCCCGGCTTGCAGCGGTCGACAAGGAGATCGCGGCGATGCCGATGGGGATGATGACCTGCGTGGGCGCGAGCGCCGGCGTCACCTCGGGCGGCGAGAGTCAGCGCATCATGATCGCCCACGCCTTGCTCAGGAACCCGCGCATTCTGCTGCTGGACGAGGCGACGAACTGGCTCGACAACGAGAGCCAGGCCAGGATCATGCAGAACCTCGGGCGCCTGACGTCGACGCGGATCGTCATCGCCCACCGCCTCTCCACGCTGCGCCAGGCCGACCGCATCTACGTGATGCGGGCCGGACGGGTGGTCCAAGAAGGCTCGTTCGCGGACCTGCTGGAGAGCGAGGGCGTCTTTCGCAACCTGGTGCGCCGGCAGATGACCTGACCGGCGGCGTGATCCGCCCTTCCGGTCAGGAGCGGAACACCCGCCCGCTCCGCGCGGGGTATCGTTCCAACGCCATTAACAGCCGAGACCAAGTCGCCTAAGACTCGTTCAAGACCGGCCAACCGTTCCAGAGAGGGCGACACACGATGCCGATGGCGGCGGTGATTCACGAGAAGGGCGCACCCGATGTCCTGCGTTGGGAGGCGGTCGACGTGCCCGACCCCGGACCGGGCGAAGTGCGGATCCGCAACGAGGCGGTCGGGCTCAACTTCGTGGACACCTACCACCGACGCGGCATTCCGCATCCGTGGCCGGTGCCGCCGCTCCCGGTCGTGCTCGGCTTCGAGGGGGCCGGCCGCGTGGAAGACGTCGGGCCGGGGGTGACGGGCTTTGCCGCGGGCGACCGGGTCGCCTACGCCCTTCCGCCGCACGGCGCCTACAGCCAGGTGCGGGTCTATCCGGCGGAGAACCTGCTCAGGGTGCCGGCCTCGCTCTCCCACCTCGACGACCGCGTCCTTGCGGCTGCGATGCTGAAGGGGCTCACCGTGCAATACCTCGTGCGGCGAACCCATCGCGTGGCGCCGGGAGACGTCATCCTCGTTCACGCCGCCGCAGGCGCCACCGGCCTCCTCCTCTGCCAGTGGGCGCATCACCTGGGCGCCACCGTAATCGGGACGGTGGGCTCGGCGCAGAAGGCGGAGCAGGCGAAGGCGGCGGGGGCGGCCCACGTTGTCATTCACGGCGAAGGAGACTTCGTCACCACCGTCCGTGACGTCACGAACGGCGAGGGATGCGCGGTCGTCTACGAATCGATCGGCAAGGACACCTTCCGCCGTTCGCTCGACTGTCTGCGTCCGCTCGGGATGATGGCGTGCTACGGGCATGCCTCGGGGCCACCCGACCCCGTGGACGTGATCGAGCTCGGCGCCCGGGGGTCACTCTTTCTCACCCGGCCTGCGATCATGCACTACCTGGCGACACGCGAGGACCTGGAGCGGAGCGGGGAGGAGCTGTTCGACGCTCTCGCCACGGGCGCCGTCCGGCCTGCCGTGAACCATGTCTATCCGCTGGCGGACGCCGCCGAAGCGCACCGCGCGCTCGAAGCGAGGGAGACGACCGGCTCGACGGTGCTGCTGCCCTGGGCGTAACCGCCCCGCGGGATTGAACGCCGGGTGAGCCGGGCGCCCTCCTCACCTGGGATCTGCCCTGCGTCCCTTGGCTCCCTCACTCTTGAGGGGGAGTCCTGGTTCTGCATGGCGCGTCGTCGATGGGCCGGCACGCGCGCCGGGCGCGGAGCGCTCATCCGGGCGGGACGCTGAGCCATGTCCGCCGGTCCGCGCCGGCCAGGATCGCCAGCAGATCGCCGACGGCGACGGCGACGCAGCCTGCCGTCGGCGCGTAGTCCGGCCGGGCCACGTGGAGGAACACAGCGCTCCCGTGCCCCGGGACCGGCGGCGCGTCGTTGTGGCCGGGGATGACGATAAGGTCGTAGACGTGGTCCGCGCGCCACAGCTTTTCGTGGCTGGCCTCGTGCGGCAGGCGCAGCGGCCGGTTGTACAGGGGATGGCCGGGGTCGTCGCACCAGCCGTCCCGCGGGCCGAGCGGCGCGATGGGGAGCGCCGTTCTGGGCGGGGCCAGCCGGTCCGGCCGGTAGAGCACCCGGCGGAGCGGAAAGCGGCCGGCGGGTGTCCCCCCGTCGCCCTCGCGCTTGTTGGGGCGGACTCCGCCCCAGCCGATCGCGCAGGCGAAGCGGCGTGCGCCCCAGCAGAGCGTTCCGGGCGGGCGGACGATGAGGTCCGCCCCTGCCTTCGCCCTCATGGGGCGCCGCCGGGCCGGCCCTCGACGAGACGCCGGACGGGCGCGAAGGACCGCCTGTGGTGCGCCGTGACCCCGAGCCGCGCAAGGCCTGCCTGGTGCGCCGCCGTACCGTAGCCGGCGTTGCGCTCCCAACCGTAGCCGGGGTGTTCCAGCGCAAGGCGCGCCATGAGCCGGTCCCTCGCGACCTTGGCGACGATCGAGGCCGCGGCGATGGAGAGGCTCGAGCGGTCGCCGCCGACCACCGTCTGCGCCGCGCACGGCAGCGGGGGCGCGCGGTTGCCGTCCACCAGCGCGAGGTCAGGCAGATGGCGGAGGCGAACCACGGCGCGGCGCATGGCGAGCAGGGTGGCCTGGAGGATGTTCATGCCGTCGATCTCGGCGACGCTGGCGATGCCCAGGGCGGCATCGGCGCAGGCCAGGATCGCCGGCTGGAGCGCGGCGCGCTGTTCCGCCTTGAGCAGCTTGGAATCGGTGATCGCGGCGCGAAGCGCCGGCGGGGGATCGCCCGCGCCGAAGACCACCGCCGCGGCGACCACCGGCCCCGCCCAGGGTCCCCGGCCGGCCTCGTCGACCCCGGCCACGCGCCCGCCCGCCGCATGTTCGAGCGAAAGGTCGGGTCGGTCCCGCTGGCCTTGCCCCGCTCTCATGGGCTCTTCTACCACGCGCGCTCCGCCCGGCCCGCAAGGTGCCGGGGTCCCTTGCGCGAAATCGGGAGCCGCGCGCCTGACTTCCCCGACCGACATGGCCGCACACGTTCCGGCCACCCATGTCCCGCACGCCCGAGCCCCGATCGCCGGGGGACGTGCGCCCAAGAGCAGCCTCGCGCCCGGCCGGCCGGCGCGATGATCCGACAACCGTGTTTTTATGCGGCCTATTCCGGCCTATACCGGTCCATAGTGGCACATAGTGGCACATAGTGGTCCAAAGTGGCCCAGGAATGCGGTCCAAAGTGGCTCAATCCGGCCCATAGCGGCTCACTCTGGCCCCACGGAAGCCCGTGAGCGGAGCGACGCGTGCAGCGCCGCCGCCGCTCCGGGCCGCGCGAGAGCCTCCCGGGCGACGATTTCCCCCTCTCCCTGTCTCCTTCGACCGCGCGCGCTCCGGGCCGCCCGCGCGCACGCGTCCGTCCGTCCACAACATGGCGCGATGATCGCAGGGGCGCCGGCCGCGCTGCACCGCACCATGGTGCAGGGACTCGCGCTGCGCCGGATCGTGCCGCGCGCGTCGGGGCGTATCCGTGCAAGACGGATACGCCCTAGAGGAGGGCGAGCTGCGCGGGATCGCGGGAGGGCGGCCGGAACCGCCCCGTATCGAGCGTGGGCCCGCGGCGCTCCAGCCCGAGCCGGCGCGTTGCCGCAGCGAAGCGGGCAGCGATCAGCTCGGCATAGGGGCCGCTGCCCGACATGCGGGTGCCGAAGTCGGGGTCGTTGAGCCGGCCCGCCCGCATCCCCCGCAGGAGGGTGAGAACGCGCTTCGCCTTGTTCGGCGCATGGACCGAGAGCCATTCGAGGAAGAGCTCCCGCACCTCCCGCGGCAGCCGGAGGACGACGTAGCCCGCGCGGTCCGCGCCCGCTTCGGTCGCGGCTTCCAGAATCGATTCGATCTCGTGATCCGTGAGGCCCGGCACGATGGGCGCCACGATCACGCCGACCGGCACGCCGGCATCGCGGAGCGCTCTGATCGCCTCCACCCTCCTGGCAGGCGTGGACGCGCGCGGCTCCATGGTGCGCGCCACGTCGCGGTCCAGCGTGGTCACCGAGATCGAGACGGTGGCCAGCCTGCGCTCGGCCATGCGGGAGAGGATGTCCGCGTCCCGCGTCACCAGCGCCGACTTGGTCACGATGCCGACCGGATGGTCGCAGCGCTCGAGAACCTCGAGGACGCCCCGCGTGAGCTGGAGGCGGCGCTCGGTCGGCTGGTAGGGGTCGGTGTTGGTGCCCATCGCGATCATCCGGCACCGGTAGCCGGGCCGCGCCAGCTCGCGCTCGAGCTGGGCGGGCGCGTCGTGCTTGGCGAAGATGCGGCTCTCGAAGTCCTGGCCGGGCGAGAGGCCGAGATAGGCATGGGTGGGGCGTGCGTAGCAGTAGACGCAGCCGTGCTCGCAGCCGCGATAGACGTTGATGGATCGGTCGAAGCCGATGTCGGGGGACTGGTTCCGCGTGATCACCGTGCGGCTGGCGTCGGGGCGGACCTCGGTGCGAAGCGGCGCCTCCTCCTCGTCGATGGTGCCCCAGCCGTCGTCGAACGCCTCGCGCCGGTGGCGCTCGTAGCGCCCGCTCCGGTTGCTCGCGGCCCCTCGGCCCTTGCGCACGTCCCTCATCGCCGCAGCATACGCGGCAGCGGAGAACATTACAAGAACATTGGTCCTCGGTGCCTGCGGCGCCAGGCCGCAGGCCGCGTCACGAGCGAATGCCGCGCAGCCGCTCGCTCCGCCGGCGCAGGAGCTCCACCATCGTGAGCAGCACGATGGATATGAAGACCAGGAGCGTGGCGACCGCGAGGATGGTCGGCCGGATCTCCTCCCGGATGCCGGAGAACATCTTCCACGGGATCGTTCGCTGCTCCACGGAGCCGACGAACAGCACCACCACCACCTCGTCGAAGGAGGTGATGAAGGCCAGCAGCGCGCCCGAAATGACGCCCGGCAGGATCAGCGGCACGATCACCACGAAGAAGGTCCGCGTCGGGCTCGAGCCCAGGCTCGCTGCGGCCCGGGTGAGCGAGTGGTCGAAGCCCACGAGCGTCGCCGTGACCGTGATGATGACGAAGGGGATGCCCAGCGCCGCGTGGGCCAGGATGACGCCGAAGTGCGTCGACGCCAGCCCGATCCGCGCGTAGAAGAAGTACATCCCCGCGGCGGAGATGATGAGCGGCACGATCATCGGCGAGATCAGCAATGCCATGATCGTCTTCCTGAACGGCATCTCGGGCCTGCTCAGCCCCAGTGCCGCCAGGGTGCCGAGGAATGTCGAAATAAGGGTGGCGAAGATCGCGATGAGGAAGCTGTTCTGGACCGCCTTTTGCCACGAGTCCTCTGTAAAGAATTCTTGGTACCACTTCGTGCTGTAGCCTGCCGGATCGAACGAGAGCATTTCCGGCGTGAAGGTGAAGTAGGGCAGCTCGTTGAAGCTCAGCGGGATGATGACGAAGATGGGGCCGACCAGGAATATGAAGATCAGCACGCACAGCGTCCGGAACGAGTAGTACCAGACCCGTTCCGAAGACGTGGCGTGCAGGGGCGGCGGCATGTGCCCTATCCGAGCTTCATGTTGGCGACGCCAACGATCCGGTCGTAGAGGAAATAAAGCAGCAGGACGAGGAACAGCAGGATAACGCCCAACGCCGCAGCCAGGCCCCAGTTCAGGGTCTCGCTGATATGAAGGGCGATAATGTTCGAGATGAACGTGCCTGTTCGCCCGCCGACGAGCGCAGGCGTGATGTAATAGCCGATCGACAGAATAAAGACGAGTATGCAGCCGGCGCCTATTCCCGGCACGGTATTGGGCATGTAGACCCGCATGAAGCTGGTGAAAGGCGACGCGCCGAGCGAGCGCGCCGCGCGCATGTATGAAGGAGAAATGGTCTTCATCACCGAGTAGAGCGGCAGAATCATGAACGGCAGGAGAATATGCGTCATCGCCACGAACGTGCCGATCTTGTTGTGGATCATCTGCAATCGGCCGTCTTCGGAGATGATCCCCAGGAACACCATCAGGTCGTTCAACACCCCTTCGGACTGGAGCAGCGCAATCCATGCGGTCGTCCTGACCAGCAACGAAGTCCAGAACGGGAGCAGCACGAGTATGAGCAGCAAATTGCTATGGCGTGGCGGCAGCGTCGCCAGAAGGAATGCAATGGGATAGCCGAGAAGCAGGCAGAATATTGTGATAAGCGCGCTCATCCACAACGTGCGATAGAAGAGAAACAGATATATTCGTCGTTCCTCGGCCTTCCAGGAAACCTCGCCCTTGTAGTCAACCCGAAGATCGAGCGCAGACAGGAAATAGCTCTCGGTTACCTTGCTCGATTCCTGATGAATAAGTTGCCAGGTCGCCACGTCCGCCCAGCGTTGGTCGATGGCTATGACCTGGTCCCTGAAGGGGGCTTCGGTGATGCGTTTTGCCCGCCGTCCCGACTTCCGGAACAGGCTCATCACCCCGGACTTCTCGTAGTTCAGGCGCCGCCCGGCACGGCCCAGGGTCTTGTCCTTGAACGACTCTTGAACATCGAGCACCAGGGCTTCGAAGACGAATTCCGGCGGCAGCTCCTCGCTTGCAGGATCCCAGCTTTGAATTGCCAGCGTCGTTCGGGGAAGGACGGACGAAACGATCTGGTTGTCGACGCTCCTGAACAACATGTCGATCACCGGAAAGACGAAGGTGACCATCAGGAACGCGAGGATGGGCACGACCAGCAGGAACGTGCGAACGCGCCTGCGGGCCGTCGCCCGCCGCAGGCTCGTCTTCAGCGGCACGCCATCTGCGGTTCGCAGGGTGCCGTCGGCCACCGTCGACATGTCAGGCGGGCCGGGAGCCGCTCAGGGGTCTCGAAGAAGCGGGGACGGGACGCACGCGTGCATCCCGTCCCGCCCAGGCTTCGCTACTTGGCGAGCCAGGTGTTGAACACCTCGTCGAGCTCTGCCCGATGGTCGGCCCACCAGACATAGTCGAAATCGAAGAGGGTCTTGGCGTTGTTGGGATCGGTCGGCATGTGGGGCTTCATGTCGATGCCGAGATCGGCATGGTTGCCCACCAATGGCGCCGACGAGTAGCGGGCCGGACCGTAGGAGATGAACTTCGCCTGGTCCGCCAGCCGCTGCGTGTCGGTGGCGAAGTAGAGATACGCCTTCACCGCATCCAGATCCTTGACGCCGACCGGCACGACCCAGCCGTCGAGATCGAACACCTGCCGATCCCACAGCATGGCGATGGGCTGGTCCTTCTCCGCGATGGCCGAGAAGAGGCGACCGTTATAGGCCGATGCGATGACGACCTCGCCGTCCGCTAGGAGCTGCGGCGGCTGCGCGCCCTTGGTCCACCAGACCACCTGGTCCTTGATGGTGTCGAGCTTGGCAAGGGCGCGGGCCACGCCCTCGTCCGTGCTGAGCGCGGCGTAGACGTCCCCAGGTGCCACGCCATCGGCGAGCAGCGCCCATTCGAGATTGTTGATGGGCCGTCTCTCCAACGACCGCTTGCCGGGGAACTTCTCGATATCGAACACGTCGGCGATCGTGGACGGCTGCTCGCCGTCGAAGACATCGGTGCGGTAGCCGAAGGTGGTGGAATAGACGATCTGCGGGATGAAGCAGTTGGTTCCGCCCGGTGACAGGGTGCCGGCGAAGAAGTCCTCCGACGCGGGCGTGCCGTCCGGCGCGGGCGCCAGCCACGTGTCCGGGTCGATCTCCATGATGAGGCCTTCGTCGCACGCGGTGATCGCGTCGGCCGCGACCATGTCGACGATATCCCAGGTGACGTTGTTCGACTCCACCTGGGCCCGAACCTTGGCCAGACCCTCGGCGGCATTGTCGTCATTGATGATGGCGACGTCCGGATTGGCCGCCATGTAGGGGTCGTGATACGCCTTCTGCTGGCTCGCTGTGTAGGCGCCGCCCCACGACACGATCGTGAGATCGACCGCCTGAGCGCTGCCCGCAGCCAACGCGACCCCGGCGGCAACGATTGTCGTGCTCAACAACAATCTCATCTTGCTTACTCCCTTCTCGTTTGCCGGATACACCGGCGGGTTCTCAAGCCTCGCATCGGCGGCACCGACGCGTCTTGATCTGCATTAGCTGGGCTCGGCTTCCTCGCTTGGCGCGTCCAATGCCCGGCAATCTTCTGCGGCCCAGCCCAGGTTGACGTCCATTCCCTCGCGCAGCGCAGCATGACGATCCGTGTTGGGAATCTTCACGACGAACTCGTCGGTTCCCGCAACGGCCAGGCGCGCGCGAATGTGGTCTCCCAGATAGATCAACTCCTCGACGCGGCCGACAATCGAGTTGTCCACCTCGCCGTCCCGGCATGCCACGATCACCCGCTCGGGGCGCAGCGAAAGGGTCGTGCGTACGCCCGCACCCTCGACTCTCACGTTGAGCGCACGAACGGTGCCGCCGCCATCCAAGTTCACGTGGCAGTGCGTCCCCTCGACGGCGTTCACCTTGCCGCACAGTCGATTGTTCTCGCCGATGAACTGAGCCACGAAAGCGTTCTCCGGCTGTTCGTAAAGCGCGCTGGGGCTTGCCAACTGCTGAATGACTCCATCATTGAAGACCGCAATGCGATTGGACATGGTCAACGCTTCGGACTGATCGTGCGTGACGTAGACGATGGTAACGCCCAGCTCTTCATGAATGTGCTTGATCTCGTACTGCATCTCTTCGCGCAGGTTCTTGTCCAGGGCGCCCAGCGGCTCGTCCATGAGCACCAGGTCGGGCTCGAACACCAGCGCCCGGGCGACCGCCACCCGCTGTTGCTGTCCGCCGGAAAGCTGGCCCGGCCGGCGACCGCCGAAATCCGGCAGGCGAACCATGTCGAGCGCCCGCTTTACTTTCGCCTCGATTTCCGACTTTCGGAATTTTCGGACCTTCAGAGGAAACGCGAGGTTTTCCGTCACGGTCATATGCGGAAACAGCGCATAATCCTGAAATACCATGCCGATATTTCGTCGATGCGGGGCGACCTTGTTTATGGGGTTTCCATTCAGATAAATCTCGCCATGAGTCGCCGGCTCGAACCCCGCCAACATCATCAGGCACGTCGTCTTTCCTGAACCGGAAGGGCCCAGCATCGTCAGGAATTCACCCGACTTTATGTTCAAATTGAGATCTTTTACGACCAGAGTCTCGCCGTCGTAGCTCTTTTGAACGCGGTCGAACACGACGATTTCGGGAGTGTCCACGGTCATTCGAATATCCAGCCTCGCGCGCGCGGTCCGCATCCTGTTTGCAGCCTTCGCCACGTGTCGGCGACCGCAAGCCAAAGCCGGCGCCCGTCTAAGTGAATTCTTCCCTTCCCAGGAGATGCCCCTGAATCCGACGACAGGGCGGGGTCGTGGTACGCTTCCGGACTAGTACGCACTACCGACGTCCGGGAGCAAGTTGAGCGTGTCCGACTCTCTGACGCGGGGACCCGCAGACGCGACGCATTGATTCGTTCGCCCGGAAAGAACAGATTTAATGTCCTCAATCACGCGATCGAATTCGAAAACGATTTCCGGATCAAGACTGAGAGAGCACTGATTAGGAGCGAGCATGAATCGGGGAAACAACTGAGAGCAGCCCCCAACTAATTGGCGCCACGGTGGCCCCATGAACCGTACCATTCTCTCTTCCCAGGCCACGGCAGTGTGCTCGGCGTTTCACGGACCGGAAAAGCACCGATCAATCCTGTTCTGAGACAATTGGACTGTCAACACCATTTTGGACTGCGTGCCCTCATTGAGTGTGTCTGGTTGGACCAATTATGCGCCGTTCATTTCCGCGAGCAGGTGAGGGGGGGACCAGGATGCGCCGACGCGCGGGACGGACGCAACGCCGGGTGCGGATGTCCGGCGAGGCGTTGCGACCCTCGGGGGCGATACCCCCGTCCTGCATCCGGGGCAGCGATGGTGCAGGCGCCGGGCGCGCCGTCTCTCCGCCGCCCGGTCTTGCGGCGCTCCGTCCCGGGCACCATGTCAGACCATGAGAGGACGAGGAGGGCGCACGGCAGATGACGGCGCGGTGGAAGACGAGACACATGTCCGAGCGTTGCGCAGCAGGCGCGACGCGCGCTCGGGCAGGCCCCGCCGGGCCAACGCTGACCGTGCGCGGATCCGATGGAGACGCATGGTGAAATAGAGAACGCGGGCGACCGCGCGCCCAGGAAGCCGGGCGAGACGAGGCCGGTCTGGCCGCGCAACTGGCGGAAGGACCATGTCGTTCGATCCGCGCTCTCCGCCGTCTTCTACGCCTTCGAGTACGTAACGGGGTGGTTCTATTACCTGTTCGGCAGCGTCGCCAGCTTCCGGTTCTTCCTGCAACTGTCCGCCGTGATGCTGTTCGCCATGGGCGTCTACGGCGTGACCATCGACATGGAAAAGAGGCAGATCGATCGCGGCGTTCGCGAAGCGACGCTGCTCGCGATGATCGCCCGAACCCATGCGCTCCCTGACGAGATGGGGCTCAGGGCGCTGAAGCCCAGCGTGGAGGCGCTGGCGCGTGACGGCGTGGCGATGGAGGAGATCGACCTGAGCGGCGCTGACCTCTCGGGCGCCAATCTTGCTGGCGCAAATTTCAGGCGAGCCAACCTGCGGAACGCGATCTTCGTCGAAGCGAATCTCAGCGGCGCCGATCTCCGAAGCGCGAATCTCAACGGTGCGGTGTTCATCCGCGCCAACCTCACCGATGCGGATCTCTGCGAGGCCGACCTCACCGGGGCCGATCTCGCCGGCGCCGTGTTCGAGCTGGCCTTCCTGGAGAACGCCAACCTGAGCGGTGCCGAGCTTCTTGTCGCCGACTTCTCCAACGCCCGTCTGCACGGCGCAATCCTGACGGCGGCGAATGGCGCCTATTCGAACTTCGCCGGTGCGGACATTTCCGCTGCCAACTTCCGCGACACCGAGCTTCAGGGTGCGGTCTTCGATGGTGCGAACCTCGGCGGCACCCGGCTCAGCCAGTCGTACAACCTCTCGGACACGCAGGTGGACGCGGCATGCGCCCCGGCGGACGCTCCGCCACTGCTGCCGGATCACATCGAATGGACGAACCGGCGGTGCTGAACGACAGGGAGATCACACTGAGCAGGCCGCCCCGCCCCTGGGCACGCGCGGTGCGGCGACGGAGACCAGGTCATGGAGTACAAGGACATCGTCGTGCATCTCGGCAAGGACCGCCGGTCCGGAGCGCGGCTCGACGCCGCAATCCGGCTGGCCCAGGAGCATGAAGGCAGGGTGACGGGCATCTATGTGCTGTCCCGGCGCAACATCCCCAGTTGCGTCCTCGCCGAATTCCCGCCGGAAGTCCTGAAACGGCTGGATACGGAAGAGCGCGCTCGCGCCGAAGCGGCAGAGGCAGAGTTCAACGAGCTGACGGCGAGGACCGGCGTGCCCGGCGAATGGCGCCTCACGAGCGGCGATTTCGCCGATGCCATCGTGACCGGCGCCTGCTACGCCGACGTTGTCATCGTCGGCCAGACCGACCCGCACGACGACGAGAGCCGTGTCGGGCTGGCGGAGGACGTGATGCTGGGCGGCGGCGGGCCCGTGCTGATCTGGCCCTATGCCGGCGCCTTCGCCTCCAACCCGGAGACGATCATGCTTGCCTGGAACGGCACGCGCGAGGCGAAGCACGCGCTCGACGGCGCGCTGCCGCTCATGCAGCACGCACGCAAGGTGGTCGTCTTCGGCGTCGACCGGTGCGACGGCAAGCACATCCCCGGCGCTGACATCAGCGCGCACCTGGCGCGCCACGGGGTCCGGGCGGAGGCCCGGCACACGCTGACCTCGTCCGGCATCGGCGTCGGCGATGCCCTGCTCTCGGAGATCGGCGATCACGGCATCGGCCTCCTCGTCATGGGGGGCTACGGCCATAGCCGCTTTCGGGAGATGCTGCTGGGCGGCGTGACGCGCGACGTGCTGCGCGAGATGACGGTGCCGGTCCTCATGGCGCACTAGCCGGAAGCTTCAACCGCGTTCACGGCACCATCCCTGCCGCCGGCCCGCGGTCTGCTATCGGCAACTGGCGGCGACAATCGCGTGGGCCGCAAGTAAAAGCGGATTCGGGTTTTCGGGGTCATCTTTTACAAGCGTGCGCGGACTCTCTATGAGTCCAACGGGCATTGCACACCGGCTAGGCGAAGCATGACCGATCCCGGCGCGACCCTCGGAGATGTCATCCACCAGCGGACGGCCGCGCTGATCCGGGCAGAACGGCGCGTCGCCAGAACGCTCTTCGCCAGCAACCTGATGGCGGGATTCGACACCGTGGCGGGGCGGCGCCCGGAGGATCGGACGCCGTGACCCGCGGCGAGATCATCTACCTGGTCTGGAACGATCTCGTCGGCCTCTCGCGGACGCGGGGGCTGCCGGTCGCGGAGTACGAGCGCCGCAAGGCCCACGGTCTCGGCTGGGCGCTGGCCGGCCAAGCGATGACGCCCTTCGAGGACATCGCCGAGAACCCGTGGGGGCCGATGGACGAGGTCCGCCAGATCCCCGATGACGAGACGCGGCGGCGGGTCGTGCTGCGGCCCGAGCATCCGCCCCTCCACCTGGTTCTCTGCGACAGCCTCAACCCCGACGGAAGCCCCTGGGAATGCTGCACGCGGAGCTTCCTCGCGGCGGCGCTGGCGGACATGAAGGCGGAAACCGGCCTCGACCTGCACATCGCCTACGAGAACGAGTTCGCGCTGCACGGCGAGGATCTTCGCTGGGCGGCGCCGTTCTCGCTGGATGCCGCGCGCCGGGTCGCGCCGTTCGCCGATCTCTGCGTGGCCGCCCTGATCGATGCCGGCGCCGGGATCGAGACCTTCGAGCCCGAGTACGGCGTGGGGCAGTTCGAGATCACGTGCGGGCCTGCAGCGGGTCTCGCCGGCGCGGATCGTGTCGTGCTCACCCGGGAGGTCGTGCACGAGGCCGCGCGCCAGAGCGGCCTGCGCGCCACTTTCTCCCCCAAGCCCGCCCCGGATGCGGTCGGCAACGGCTGCCACCTTCACCTGAGCTTCCGGGACTCGGGCGGGAACGCCGCTGCCCACGATCCCGATGCGCCGGGGGAGCTGAGCACGGTCGCCGCCAGCTTCGTCGCTGGCGTGCAGCGCCATGTCGCCGCCCTTTGCGCCGTGACCGCGCCGAGCCCCATCTCCTACCTGCGCCTCGGCCCCCACCACTGGAGCTGCGGCTACGATATCGTCGGCCTTCAGAACCGCGAGGCCGCCATTCGCATCTGCCCGTCGCCGGCCGCCGATCCGGCGGATCGCGGCGACGCCTTCAACATCGAGTTCCGCTTCACGGATTCCACCGCAAGTCCTTACCTCGCCATCGGCGCGATCGTGCGCGCGGGCCTTCAGGGCATCCGCGACGGGCTGCCGCGCCCCGACCTGGTGGAGGGCGAGCCCGACGACCTGAGCGACGACGAGAGAGAAGCGCGTGGCATCAAGCGGCTCCCCACTTCGCTCGAAGAGGCGCTCGACGCATTCGATGCCGACGAGAGCGTGAAGCGCTGGTTCACGCCCACGATGGTGAAGGCCTACACCGCGCTCAAGCGGCACGAGATTCGGCTCTACACGGAATCGCGCCCCGAGCGCATGTGCGAGAGATACGTGCAGGTCTATTGAAACCAACAGCCCGCCCCGGCGGCCACCCCAGGCGGGCAAGCCGCAAGCAAGGGAGACGACAGCCATGGAGCGCAGCGAAATCGATGCCATTCCCCCGGAAGGCGATGTGTCGTTCCGCCAGCGGGCGGTCGAGCCCGAGCGCGCCGTGCTGCTCGTCATCGACCTTCAGAAGGGCGAGTACGACGCGGAGAATCGCCCGGAGAACCCGAAGGGCCAGTACCTTCACGACCGCGTCCGCGACGTCGTGATCCCCAACGGCCAGCGCCTGATCGCCGCCTGCCGCGAGGCCGGCATCGAGGTCATGTACACGGTGATCGAGTGCCTGACGAAGGACGGCCGCGACCGCGGCCTCGATTACAAGATTTCCGGGATCTTCGCCGCCAAGGGCTCGCGGGAAGCAGAGGTCCTAGACGAGCTGCGGCCCGGCGACGACGACATCGTCATCCCCAAGACCTCGTCCAGCCTCTTCAACTCGACCAACTGCGAGTACGTGCTGCGCAACCTTGGCGTCGAGTACGTGATGGTCATGGGGATGCTGACCGATCAATGCGTCGAGACCGCCGTGCGGGACGGCTGCGACCGCGGCTTCCTCATGACCCTGGTGGACGACGCGTGCGCCACCTATTCGGAGCAGCGCCAGCGCGAGGCCCTGGTGGGGTTCAAGGGCTATTGCCGGGTCCGCACCACGGACGAGCTTCTCGAGGAGCTGGGGCAGACGCCGGCAGCGCATCCGGCGGCGCTCTCGGCTTGAAGCGGGGGCGCAGCGGCGCGGCCGGGCGTCTGGAACGGCGGCGATCTTGGTGCTATACAGGGCTTGAGCGGGCGTTCCACCGGGAGGTGAGCGGCCAAGAGACGACGAATGATCCCCGGTAGCTCAGTTGGTAGAGCAAGCGGCTGTTAACCGCTGGGTCGCTGGTTCGAGTCCGGCCCGGGGAGCCAGATTAAGGACCACCAAGGTCCCAAGAAATCCTTCAAGCCCACCTAAAGCCCCGGAATACCGGGGCTTTTTGTTGCCCTCCATGCTTGCGACTTCCGCGCGATTCCAGTAAAAGCCGATTCGGCGTGTGGGACTGGATGTGGGATAATGACCAAGCTATCGGTGGCGAGAATTAAGAAACTGTCGGAACCCGGAATGTATGGCGATGGCGGCACGCTCTACCTCCGCGTCACACCAGGCGGTACCAAGTGCTGGGTTCAGCGAGTCGTGATTCTCGGCAAGCGCTGCGACATCGGCCTGGGCGGCTGGCCGCTCGTGAGCCTGGCCGAAGCTCGCGAAACCGCATTCCAGAACCGAAGAACGATCCGCAGCGGCGGCGACCCCCTTGCGGAGAAGCGCAAGAGGCGCCTCAAGGTCCCGACCTTCCGGGAGGCGGCCGAAGCCACGTTCGAGGCGAACGCACCCAGGCTCCGCACCGCAAAGGCAACCCGCGCGTGGATGGCGCACCTGGACCGGCATGCATTTCCCATCCTCGGCAACATGCGTGTGGACCGAATCGCGCGCGAGGATGTGTTGCGGGTGCTCACGCCCATCTGGTCGACCAAGCCGGAAACTGCCCGCAAGCTCCGCCAGCGAATTCGGGCCACCCTGAAATGGGCGCAGGCGCACGGCCATATCGAGGTCAACGCCGCCGGCGAAGCGATCGACGGCGCCCTCCCCACGATGCCGGCCGTCAAAGCCCATCTCCGCGCCCT
>JAPPMY010000047.1 GCA_028818855.1 Rhodospirillales bacterium | reverse complement strand
CCCGCAGGTGGACATGGCGATCGACTGCGGCCGCTACGTCAATCCCGAAGGGGTGCGCAAGCAGATGGAGGGGGCCGCCATCTACGGCCACTCGGTCGCGATGCACGGGCAGATCACCACCACGCAGGGGGCGGTCGACCAGAGCAACTTCCATGACTACACGATCACCCGCATGGAGGATGCGCCGCTCGACGTGCGCACGCACATCGTCGAGGACTTCACGCATCTGAAGCCCTGCGGCGTGGGCGAGCCCGGCGTGCCGCCCTACACGCCTGCGCTGGTCAACGCGATCTACCAGGCGACCGGCAAGCGCATCCGCCGGCTGCCGATCGGCGACCAGCTCGCATCCGCGTAACGCTGCTGACGAGACGGGGCGGCGGGCGCCTTCCGGGCCCCCGCCGCCCTTTTCTTTGGGCTGGCGTAAAGCTCCTCCCGGTCGGATCGGAGTCTAGAACCGCGCCAGCCAGTGATCGAGGAAGCGGCCGAGCCATCGGTGCACCACGGGGTCGTAGCGGGGCGCGTCCGCGCGCTGCCGCTCGGCGGACGGCACCTCCGGCCGCAAAAAATACTTCTGGGCCTTCGGGTTGTTGAGCCAGCGCTCGTGAGTCACCGCCGTCATCTCCGGATGGAACTGCACGGCGAGCGCGCGGGTGCCGACGCTGAAGGCCTGGTTCTCGAAGATCACGCCCCGCGCCAACAGCTCCGCGCCGGGCGGCAGGTCAAAGCCCTCGCGATGCCAGTGAAAGGCGTGAAAGGGCGACGGGAACAGCGGGCAATCCGGCCTCGCGGGATAGAGCGGGTGGTAGCCGACCTCGCAGAGATCGTCCGGGTGCGCGAAGACTCGCGCGCCGAGGACCCGGGCCATGATCTGGGCGCCGAGGCAGACGCCGAGAAGGGGCGCATCGGCCGCGAGCTGCGCGCCGATCCATTCCGTCTCCTCGCGCAGGAACGCGTGCTCGTCGACATCGCGCGCGCTCATCGCGCCGCCGAACACCACGGCCGCGTCGTAGCCCTCGAGACGGCTGCCGTTCATGGGCGGCAGCGCCGCGCCGCCGGCCACGTAGCGGACCTCGGTCGTGCATCCCTTCGCGTGCAGCGCCTCCCGCACCTTGCCGGGATTGGCACGCTCGGAATGGGTCACCAGGACGATGCGCTTCACGGCGCTTGCGTGCTCCCTGCCCGTTGCCGTCGTGCGGCATCCAGCCGGAGGCCGCTGCGGTTCTTTGCCTCATCGCCGCGCGGCGGGCAAGCGTGGGGACACTGGAAGGCGCCCGAGAGTGCGGCCGCGCGGCAGGGGGCTAGGGCATCAGGGGCGCTATCCTCGGGGCTGGTAAAGGCCGAAGCGCGTCACCAGATCAGGATCATGGGAAGGGCCATCGACGCGGAGGCGGCCGGGCCGTGCGCGCAGCGCGGCCGCACCCAGCCATCCGCCATCGATTGCAACCGGCCATGAGCGCGGAGCGCGGACCCTGGAGCAGGCTCCGCCGCGAAGCCGGATGGCACCGCCTCGGCTCGCCGCCGCCGTCGCCGCGGCCGCCGGGCAAGGCGCCACAGCCGTGGGCGCGCAGGCTGCGCCACGCCGCCGTGTGGCTGGCCCTGGCCGCCGTGCTGGCGATCGGCTACAGCTACCGTTTCGAGCTTACCGATGTCGTCAACCGGCTGGGCGGCGAGATCATCCCCTACGCGGCAGTCACCAGCGAAGACGGCTCCGTTCGCGTGCGCGCCCACAGGGACGGCCACTTCTACGTCGATTCCCGCGTGGGCGGCGAGGAGGTCAGGTTTCTCGTCGATACCGGCGCCACCTCGGCGGCGCTCAGCCCCGCCGATGCGAGGCGCATCGGCTTCGACCCCGCGACGCTCCAGTTCTCGCGCCGGCTTCAGACCGCCGGCGGCACGGTGCGCGGCGCGCCGGTGGTGATCCCTTCGCTCGAGATCGGCGGCATCCGCCTGACCAACGTGCGCGCGATCGTGAACGAGCAGGCGATGCGGCACTCGCTCCTCGGCATCAGCGCCCTCGACCGGCTCGGCGGCTACGAGGTCCGCGACGGCACGCTGACGCTGCGGCCTTGAGCTGCTACGCCCCCCAGGCGTCGGCGAGGAAGCGCAGCCAGTTCTCGCCCATGACCTTGCCGATGCGGCCGTGCGACCAGCCCGCGCGCTCCATGGCGGCCGTCAGGTTGGGGAGCTTCCCGATGGTCTCGACGCCCCTCGGGTTGGGCATCGGGCTGAACTTGATGAGGGAGCGCGCGTCGCCCTTGTCGTTGGTGATCCAGTCGAAGAAGTCCTGGCCGTAGCCTTGCGTGAAGTCGGTGCCGAAGGCGACGTGGTCCTCGCCGGCGACGGAGATCACGTGCTCCATCGCCTCCACGTAATCCTCCACCGTCGACTCGGCGCCATGCTTGAGGAAGGCCGGGAACATCGTGACCCCGATCATGCCGCCCTGCTCGGCGATGAAGCGCAGCTCCCCGTCGTCCTTGTTGCGCGGGTGCGGCTTGAGGGCGGTGGGGCAGCAGTGGGTGTAGGCGACCGGCCTGCTCGATTCGCGGATCGTCTCCTCCGAGGTGCGGGAGCCCACGTGGCTGAGGTCGATCAGCATCCCCACCCGGTTCATCTCGGCCACCAGCTCGCGGCCCCAGTCGCTCAGGCCCGAATCGCGGCTCTCGTAGCAGCCGGAGCCCGCCAGGTTCTGAGTGTTGTAGGTGAGCTGCGCGATGCCGACGCCCGCGTCCTTGAAAAGCTCGACCGCGCCCAGCCTGTCCTCGAAGGCGGACGTGTTCTGGAAGCCGAGGATGATCGCCGTGCGCCCGTCCTCCTTGGCCTTGCGGATGTCGGCGGCGGTGCGGGCCTTGACGATCAGGTCGTCGTGCGCGCGGAACCAGCCGTTCCAGCGGGCGATGTTGTTCATGGTCTCGGCGAAGCCCTCCCACACGCAGCATGTGCAGTTGGCGGCGGTCAGCCCGCCCTTGCGCATGTCGCGGAAGACCTCCTCCGACCAGTTGGAGACGATGAGCCCGTCGATGACGATCAGCTCCTCGTGCAGCTTGCTCATGGCTTCTCCCCTCACGATGCGGCGCGCCCGGCCCAAGCCCGTTGTCTCGACGGGCCGAGCGGCTAAGATACGGCGACACTCTGCGCGCGCGAAGGAGAGATGCGATGCCCCTGCTCGACCTGCATCACGTGGCCATCAAGTCCAAGAACCTCGAAGAGACGGTAGCCTTCTATTGTGACGTGCTCGGCATGGAGAAGGTTGAACGCCCGGACTTCCCGTTCCCCGGCGCATGGCTCCAGATGGGCGAGACCATGTTCCACATCTACGGCGGCGACGCCGCCAAGACCCACAACGGGAACTACAGGTACAACCAGCGCACCTCGCCGGTGGACCACATCGCGCTCCGCGCCACGGGCTTCGACGAGATGAAGAAGACCTTCGTGAAGAACAAGTGCGAATGGCGCCAGATGAACATCCCGGACTTCAAGCTCTGGCAGCTCTTCGTCCTCGACCCGAGCGGCGTGGTCATCGAGCTCAACTTCGAGACGGAGAAGGAGCCCAAGGGCAGCAAGGGCCCGAGCGGGCAGAAGAAGTACGAGTTCGGACGCTTCGCGGCCGCCGCCTGAGGCGGCTCCGCTCAGGAGCGCGGGACCCGAGCGACCCCGCGCGGCAGAGTGTCGTGGCGGGGCAGGTCGTCCCCGATCGCAAACCAGGGCATGCGCTCGCGCACGAAGACGTGGCGTTCCGGCGCGAGTGACTCCGGCGCGTCGAGCGTGCCGGCCATGATGTGGACCTCGCCGGGGTAGACGGCCGCCTCGTACGTGAGCGGCGTGCCGCAGGCGCCGCAGAACTTCCGCAATACCTCCGGCGAGCTTTCGTAGACGCCGGGCGTGCCGGCAACAAAGGCGAACCCCTCGGTGCCGACGCCGAGGAAGGTCGAGACCGGCGCCCCGGACGAGCGCCGGCACTCCTCGCAATGGCAATGGGTGACCCAGAGTGGGCCGCCCCGGGCCCGGTAGCGCACCGCCCCGCAGCGGCAGCCGCCTTCGATCGTGGGCGCGCCGCTCATTCCCGCAACGAGCACCAGATCGGGGTGTGGTCCGAGGCCTTCTTGCCGCCGCGCGGGCCCGTGTCCACCTCGCAGGCCTCAAGGCGGTCCGCCGCCTCGGGCGAGAGCAGCAGGTGGTCGATGCGGAGCCCCTCGCCCCTCTGCCAGCGGCCGGCCTGATAGTCCCAGAACGTGTAGGCGCGCCGCTGCGGGTGCAGCGTGCGGAACGCCTCCACATAGCCGCTGTGGAGCAGCGCGCGAAAGCGGGCGCGCGATTCCGTCTGGCAGAGCGCGTCGTCGCGCCAGGCTTTCGGGTCGTAGCAGTCGAGGTCGGCCGGGATGACGTTGTAGTCGCCACCGAGCACGACCGCCTCCTCGTAGCCGAGCAGGATCTCGGCGCGCGCCGCGAGCCGGTCCATCCACGCGAGCTTGTAGGGGAACTTCTCGGTCTCGACCGGGTTGCCGTTGGGCAGGTAGATCGAAGCGACCCGGACGCCGCCGGTCACGGCCTCGACGTAGCGCGCCTGCTCGTCGTCATCGTCGCCCGGCAGCCCGATGAAGACGTCTTCCAGCGGCCGTTTGCTGAGGATGGCGACGCCGTTGTAGGTCTTCTGCCCGTGGATGGCGAGGTTGTAGCCGCAGTCTTCGATCTCGAGGCGCGGGAAGGCCTCGTCCAGCGACTTGGTCTCCTGCAGCAGCACCACGTCGGGCTCGGCGCTGCCCAGCCAGTCCAGCAGCGCGGGCAGGCGGACCTTGATCGAGTTGACGTTCCAGGTCGCGATCTTGAGCACGGGCTCAGACGAGCGAGAAGGAGGTGCCGCAGCCGCAGGCGGAAACCGCGTTCGGGTTCCTTACCTGAAAGGCGGCGCCGATCAGATCCTCCACGTAGTCGATCTCGGAGCCCGCCATGTAGCCCGCCGAGACCCGGTCCACCAGCGCCACGATGCCGTCCCGCTCGATGGCGATGTCGTCGGGCCGTTGTTCCGTCTCGAAGGCGAAGCCGTACTGGAAGCCGGAGCAGCCGCCGCCGGAGACCGTGACCCGAAGCATGGTTCCCTGATCGGCCTCGTCGGCGATCAGCGCCGCAATCCGCCGCGCGGCACTGACGGAGAGGGTTATCTCCCCCTCCTCCCCGGCGAGCGGTTCCACTGTGTCGAATGAGCGTGCCATGACGATGGGCGATCCTGCCTGCGATCCCTTGTGGATTAGATAGCGCTGCCGAACGGCTTGTCAATTGGCGGCTGGGACGCACGGCTAGTGCGTCGGCACCGCTCGCCTGCCCTTCTCGGTGCCGTCCGTGTCGGCAGAGAGACTGAAACTCCATACGAACGAGGCCAAGGCGTACAACGGCCTAAAGCCCAGGTGCTCGGTCAAGCACTACGTGCGCCAATACGTCGCTAGCGAAGTTCACGTCAACCGGACCGAGGGGTTCTGGTCACTGCTGAACCGCGGCTATCCCGGGACCTGCCATTCAATCAGTCAGAAGCACCTTCGCCGATAGTTGGACGAGTCGAAGGGCCGACAAAGCATCGGGGACAAGATCACCTTGGACCAGAAGCGTGAGATTGTCGCGGGAGCGATCGGCAAGCGGCTGATGTAACGGAAGTTGTTCTAGTGGCAGTGATAACCGCCAGTTTTGTGATTATTGTGACATCCGTATGCGTTTGTCCCTCCGGAATGTGAAAATGCTGGGCTCTGCGACAACCCAATGATCAAGAGCACGGCTGCCGTGATCCCAAGAACCGTGAGCTTACTAAACCGCATAATCCAGTCTCCATTGGTTGATTGGTGTACGTCTAGTTCGTGCAACCGGCATGAACCAGACCACACCGTACTAAATCATCAGATCATGCCGCGCAAGCTCTCCAATTTATTTAATGATTTGACAAAGTGCGTGGATTAAGTTTAGCGACGTTCGATCCGTCTAATACCTAACACTTTCGATAATGTGCCACCTCAATTCGAGCATGATCATTAGATCCTTTTCTTGCTGCGACTCTATCTTGACCCAGATGATTTCGAGCTATCTGAGCTATCTGAGAAGGGAACGCGCCAAAGAGCTGACTCAATCTGTCCTAACTTTGAAGCTGCGACAAGGTAGTCCGTCAGAGAAACTAGTAGCCAGAGTTATCGGTCATCTGGCGACAAGACAATTGCAAATTCTTCACTGAGCGTTAAGGGGCAATGTGCTCAGGTAACTGTTGCGTGAGTGCCTCGCAATCAGCACGGTTAAGCAGGTGCAACAATTCAAGCGCGGTCTATTGATATTTGAGAATTGGATCAATCAAGAGGAAGAACCACGGCTCGCAATACGGTTGAGCAAGGAATTTCTCGGGCTACGGCTTAGCTTCGTTTATACTTCCGCTTGGATACGCCTGCCACTATCGCCACATTTCGCAGCCGCCGGGGCGTAAGCGGCGCGCTCCTCGGGGTGGTTGGTGCGTGGCGACATCGTTGGGAGACTGGCCCCATGACCGACTTCCGGCACTGCAAGTATCCGTTGCAGTTGCCCGCTTCCCTCAAGGACACGGCGGCGCGCCTCGCCCGGGAGGATGGCGTATCTCTCAACCAGTGGATCGTCGCGGCCGTCGCGCAGAAGATCGGTGCCGTCGAGACCGCGGAGGTGTTCCTGCGAAAGCGAGCGGCCGGTTCGACGCCGAGCGACCTGACTCGCTTTCTGCAAGATGCACCGGATGTACCTCCCGAACCGGGTGACGAACTGTTCCCCTGAGCCTCGTCGCTCAACCCGCGTTGCGATTCGGACGGATGCCAGTGAGTGTGAGCCATGGCCTACCTTCTCGCCATCCACGTCTTGAGCGCCGTCGTCTGGGTCGGCGGCATGTTCTTCGCCCTGCTCGTTCTGCGGCCCGCGGTCGGCCCGATGGAGCCCGCCGTCAGGCTCGCGCTCTGGCGCCGGGTGTTCGCGCGCTTCTTCCCGGCCGTGAGCATCGCCGTGCTGGCGCTGCTCGCCACGGGCCACGCGATGATCCTGGTCGAGCTGGGGGGCTTCAGTGAGATCGGGATGTCGGAGCATCTGATGCAAGGCATCGGCGTGCTCATGGCGGCGATCTATCTGGTGCTTCTGGTGGGGCCGTATCGGGCGTTTCTCAAGGCGCTCGACGCCGGAGTGCTGCCGGCGGCCGGCCGCGCGATCGAGCGAATCCGCTGGCTCATCACCATAAACCTTGCCCTGGGCGTCGTGACCATCGTGATCGCCACCACGGGTCACTATTGGGGCTGAGGCCCGTCGCCAACGAAGGCAGCAAGCACCTGCCTGCATGCAGGCGTGAGTCAAGAACTGTGCCGTGAATCAGAAATACAGCGTACGTCGTGGCAGCACTTGTGAAGGCGCACCGCTAATTCTGGTGAAAACGCAGCAAGAATACGCGCATCAATAGCGAGTCAAAGCCCCATTACGAACAGTTAATTTGACATCCCCTTCTCTCGCGACCGATATGGCTTCAAGGGAGGTTTCATGTTCCGCTCTTACTTTCTTTCCCGCGAGTGGGCGCTCTGGGCCTGGGGCGGCATGGCGATCATCATTGGCGGCACCTGGTATCAGGTTCAGGTCGACGTTCAGATCAACGAGTGGTTCGGCGAATTCTACGACGGTGTCCAAAAGGCGCTGGGCGAACCCGGCAGCATGACCATCGAAGAGTTTTACGCGCTGCTGCTCTCCTTCGGTCGGATTGCTGGCATCTACATCGTCGTCGCCGTGATTCTCAGCTTCTTCACCAAGCATTGGGTGTTCCGCTGGCGCCATGCGATGAACGACTTCTACATGGATCGCTGGGAGCGCCTGCGCCACATCGAGGGCGCCAGCCAGCGCATTCAGGAGGACACCCGCCGCTTCGCCATCATCATGGAATCGCTCGGCAGCCGCCTGCTCGATTCCCTCATGACACTCATCGCCTTCCTGCCGATCCTCTGGCAGCTCTCGAAGTCGATCAAGGTGGTGCCGGTGATCGGCGAGCTGGATCATGCGCTGGTGTACGCCGCTATCATATTTGCGCTGTTCGGCACGGCGGTGCTGGCGGTCGTCGGCATCAGGCTGCCTGGGCTGGAGTTCAACAACCAGGTGGTGGAGGCCGCTTACAGAAAAGAACTCGTGTACGGCGAGGACCACGAAGAGCGCGCCGATCCGCCAACGGTGCGAGAGCTGTTTTTCAACGTCAGGCGAAATTATTTCAGGCTGTTTTTCCACTACATGTACTTCGATATCGCGAAGTGGTCGTATCTCCAGTTCGGCGTTCTTGTCCCCTATATCGCGCTGGCACCGACCATTGTCGCCGGCGCCATTACCCTCGGCGTGATGCAGCAGATCGTCCGTGCCTTCGGGCGCGTGGAGGGCTCGTTCCAGTACCTCGTCCACAGTTGGACGGTCATCGTCGAGCTGATCTCGGTCTACAAGCGCCTGCGTGCCTTCGAGGCGGCGCTCTACGACCGGGGGCCCTATGCCGAACCCCCTCCATGCGGCCCGAGTCGATTCGACAGGTAACGCTCAGTCGAACACGGGCGTGCCGTGGGCGCCCGAGTCCCGCACCGCCCAGTAGAGCTTGTCGAGCCGGTCGGTAACCGGGCCGGGGCAGGGCTGCGGGAGCCGGCGGCCGGCGATCTCGCGCACCGCCAGCGCGCCGCCTGCGGTGCTGCAGGTGAAGACCTCGTCGGCGGCGTAGAGGTCGAAGGCGGTCAGGTCGCTCTCCACCAGCGGGAGCCCTGCGTCCCGGGTCAGCTCGATGAAGGTCTGGCGCGTGATGCCGCGCAGCACGTTGCGCCGCGGCGTGCGCACCACGCCGTCCTTGACCGCGAAGATGTTGGAGGCCGGCCCCTCGCAGGCGTAGCCCGCGTGGTCGAGCCAGATCACGTCGTCGTATCCGGCTTCCAGCGCCTCCAGCCGCGCCATCTGCGAGTGCAGCCGGTCGAGGCACTTGTAGCGGGCGTCGAGCGTGTCGGGCGAGAACGCGCGCAGATGGGTGATGTGGAGACGAATCCCCGAGCGCCGCGTCGCCTCGTCGGCAAGGAAGATGTAGGGCGCGGCCCAGACGATGCGTGTCGGCTCGAAGTCGCGGGGGTCGGCGACCACGGCGTTGGGCGCGCCGCGGGTCACGATGAAGCGGATGCTGGCGTCGCGCAGGCCGTTGCGCCGGCAGGTCTGGACGATCGCGGCACGCCAGTTGTCGCGCGTCATCGAGGTCTCCAGCCGGGTCGCGCGCAGCGAATCGAAGAAGCGATCGATGTGCTGGTCGAGCTTGAAGATCGAGCCGCGCCAGGCCGAGACCACGTCGAAGACCCCGTCGCCGAGCAGAAATCCCTGGTCGAGCACGGAGATCTTGGCCTCGCTCAGCGGCACGAAGTCGCCGTTGAGGTAGACGATGGGCTCGTTGGGTGTCGCCATTCCGAATGCTCCGCGATCTGCCGGGCGGGCTGACGGCGAGGGCACCGCTCGCCCTCACCGTCTCCGGCCGAAGTCTGCCCGGCCCGGTAACGGTTCGCAAACGGCGGACATGCCGAAACACCGCTCTTTCAATGCCCGAACGCGCATGCCCCGTTGCAGCGATCGAGCGCGCTGCCTAACTGAGAACCAACGGGATGCGCCGCGGACTTCGGCCTCCGGCGCATCGACCGCCAGGCGAAATGGGGGTGACACGCCCTCGATGTTCACGGTCGAGAGCGCGCAGAACGCCTCTCGTTACGAAGGAGAAACGTGCATGAGATATCTGCTGGGTTTGACGGCAATGGCCGCGGTCGTCGGCGCGATGGCGAGCGTGAGCGTTGCCTCCGAGCACATGCCCTACGAGGTCACGGTAACCAACAACATGGACGAGGAGCTTCTTGCGCCGGTGCTCGTGGCGCCGGTGTCGGAGGACGGCAAGATCTTCGTGGACCGCTACGTCTCGAAGGAAGCCGAGCACCAGATCCTCACCGGCGACCCCGCGATGCTGGTGGGGGTCATCGGCGACGAGGCCTCGGTGGGGCACGGCATGGACGGGCCGCCCGGGGTGCTACTCGCGCCGGGCAAGTCGATCACCTTCACGGTCAAGAGCCACGCGTCGGAGGTCCGCGTTCTGGCGATGGTGGCGCCCACCATGTTCGAGGACCACTACGTGACGGCGGTGGTCCCGCTGAACGGCAAGTCCATGTCGTTCGACCTCGACCGCTTCGACATCGGCTACGATGAAGGTCGCATGACCATCGAGCCGGTCGCCCAAGCGGTTGCGACCGTGCAGGTCAGCGCCTACTGACGCAGGCGCGCGTTCCTCAGGCGCCGGCGGGCCGGGAAACCTGCCCGCCGGCGCCGCGCGTTCGCGTCTCGTCGCCGACCATGTGTACGATGCGCCGGCGGAACGACAGGAGCACGGCATGGCGCAAGAGCACACCTACAGCGCGACGGTAACCTGGACCGGGAACCTCGGCGCGGGCACAGCAGGCTACAAGGCGTACACGCGCGACCACGACATCGCCTGTCCCGGCAAGCCGGTCATCCAGGGCTCGGCCGATCCCGCCTACCGGGGCGATGCGAGCCGGCTCAATCCGGAGGACATGCTGGTGGCGGCGCTCTCCGCCTGTCACATGCTCTGGTACCTGCACCTCTGCTCCGCCGCAGGCGTCATCGTCACGGCGTACGAGGACTCGGCCGAGGGCGTCATGCAGACCCACCCGCCGGAGGGTGCAGGCGAGTTCACGCGGGTCACGCTCAAGCCGCGCGTGACGATCACGGCCGAAAGCGATGCCGAAACGGCGGAACGCCTGCACGAGACGGCCAACGCCAACTGCTTCGTCGCCCGTTCGGTGAGCTTCCCCGTGGATCACCGACCGACGATCGTGACGGCGTGAGGGCGAGCGTCGACAGCTATTGGCGTGAGGTCATCTCACCTGGACCTTGAGGCCGGGTCCGATCTCGGGGAAGCGGGTCGTGGCGATGCGCTCGCCGTCGGCGATGCCGCCTGCGACCACGACGTCGTTGCCGACGCGCGCCAGAAGCGCCACAGGCCGGGGCTCGAGCCGGCCGTCCACCACCGCATAGACCGTGTCGCCCCCCACCAGCGCCGTCTCGGGCAGACGTGCCGCCCCCCGGTACACGCGGTCCGGGATCAGAACCTCGACGAAGGCGCCCGGGCGCAGCGGAACGCGCGCGCCCGCATCCTCGATCCGCGCATAGACCCGCACACCCCCGCTCGCCGCATCCACCTCCCCATCCGCCCGCTGGATCACCGCCCGGAAGGGGAAGCTGCGCTCGCCCGCCCGCCACGTCACCGCCACGGGCCGCCCGCGCAGACCCGCCGCAGACGAGACCAGACGGCCATAGTCCCCGTCGCTCAGGTGAATGCGGATGTCGAGCCGCGCCTGGTCCAGCAGGCGCACTACACGGTCGTTCACGCCCAGCCGCTTGCCCAGCGCCGCAGACACGCCCGTCAGGTAGCCGTCGAAGGGCGCGGTCAGCCGCGTGTTCTCGAGATCGCGTTCCGCCCGTTCCAGCGCCACCGTGCTCCGCGCGATCACTGCATCCTGCCGCGCGATCCGCGCCCGCAGGCCCGCCACCCGGCGCTCCGTCGCCGAGACCGCCCGCGCACGCTCGCTGCGCCGCACAAGGGCGTCGTCCACCGTCTTCTGCGCCGCCGTCCCCTTGGCCAGAAGCGCCTCGCGCCGCGCAACCTCCCGCTCCGCAAGCGCAAGCTGCGTCCGGTCCTCCGCAAGACCCGACTCTTCGGCCCCAAGCTCGGCCCCGGTCTCCGCAAGCTGCGCCCGCGCCTCCGCAAGCGCAGCCTCCGCCTCCGTCACCGCAGCGCGGTACTCGAACGGGTCGATCGCCACCAGCAGGTCCCCGGCCCGGACCGTGCCGCCGTTCACGAAGTTCTCGCCCACCGCGACGACCGCGCCCGCCACCAGCGCGCGCAGCTCCACGTCGCGCTGCGCCACCACCTCGCCATAGGCCGAGATCGAGGGCTGAACGTCCAGGATCTCCACCGTCGCCGCCGCGACCGGCCGCGCCCGCTCCTCGAACCCCGTGCGCTCGATCTGGGGCTTCGTCGCGCGCAGATAGCCAACCGCAAGCACCGCGCAAACCAGCGTCAGCAGCGGTAAAGCGACCTTCAGAAAACCATAGCGGCGACGCGCCAAGGGCGGCCTCTCAAGGTGATCGGGACTGCGGCTCCCGTCGCGCCCACGCTCACGCCGCGCGCGACGGCCTCAGCCCGCCTAGCATCAATTGTACACCGGTTCCCGGCGTACCCATGAAAATTCGAATTCCCGTGCCGCTGCCCGCACGTCCTGCGGCAATGCGGCGGCGCCCGGTCCTGCGTCGACTCGAGCCGGGTCTATTCCCGACGGCCCTCCGCGATCATGACCAGCGCCGGCAGGACGAACAGAATCGCGCATGTGGCCGCGATGAGGCCGCCCAGCATGCTGACCACGAACGGCACGAACACGATCAGCTCGTCGCTGCGCTCGTACAGCAGGGGCGAGAGACCGAGGACGGTGGTGAGCGTCGTCAGGAACACCGGGCGAAAGCGCTGTCGCGCCGCTGCGGACGCCGCGGCGATGGCGGGGATCATGGCGTTGTCCCGCCGGATGATGTTGTAGCGGTCCAGCAGCACGAGAGCGTCGTTCACGACCACGCCGCCGACGGCGATCATGCCGAAGAGCGACATGGTGGTCAGATCCCACCCGAGGATCCAGTGGCTCACGATCGCTCCGGCGAAGGCGATGGGAATCCCCACCACCGCGATGAGCGGCTTCCAGTAGCTTCGCAGGAAGGCCGCGATCAGCGCATAGATCGCGATCAGCACGATGGGAACCAGAATCCCGAGCGTGGAGAGCAAGTCGCTCTCGTCCCTGGCACCCGCTTCGGATTCGAGGGCGAGGCCTGGGTATTTCGCCAGAAGGTCGGGAATGACCTGCTCCTTAATCTCGCGCCGCGCCTGAATGGGGGTAATCACCGCGGCATCCGCCCGCGCGCTGACGCGCACCGCCCGTTTGCCGTCGATTCGCGTCAGCGTCGCCGGGTCGCGTTTCTCGGTGATGCGCGCGGCGACCGAGAGCGGCATCTCGCCGCCGCCGGGCCGATGAATCCGTTCGCCGGCCAGGTCGCCCAGACTGCGCCGGTGCTCGGCCGGATACCTGACGACGACCTTGATCTCCTCGCGGCCCCGCTGGATGCGCTGGACCTCCGCGCCGTGGAAGCTGGCGCGCAACTGCCGCCCGATGAGCGCGGGCGAGAGCCCTGCGGCCTTCCCGGCCGGTGTCAGCTCGATCTCGAAGTGGCGTTTCCCCAGCGCCAGATCGTCGGAAATGCCAAAGATGCCCGACACGGTCGCCATCGAGGCTCTCAGGTCCAGAGCGGCGCTGCGCAGCGTCGCCGGGTCGTCGTGGATGAGCGAATAGGAGACGCTCGGCCGCACGTCGAGGCGCCTGGATCGGAACTCGGCTTTTTCCAGGTTCGGCACGGGGCCCACGGCCTGGCGCCACGCCCGCTCGATTTCCGCCGGGCTCGCCGTGCGGTCGGGCCGACCCGTGAGATGCAGGCGCACCGATGCGAGATGGCTGTTGTTAAGCTGCTGCCTGAACCTTCGCACGGTCTCGACGTTGCCGACGATCATGCTCACCGCATCGATGGACGTGCCCTCGAACTGGTCGTCGATGCCTTGCGCCGACTGCACGAAGTGCTCGGCCGCTGCGAGCGTCTCTTCGAACGGCGTGCCCGCCGGTAGATAGATGTCCGCCTGGACATGATCCGCGCTGCTCAGGTTCTCGTCGAAAAGGACGATGCGAACGGTGTCGGAGCCGATGAGCAGAACGGCGGCGACCAGAATGAGGATGCCGCCGGAGATGGACAGCCAGACGTTTCGCACGGCCCATGAGGCGGCCGGAGCCACCACCCTGTCGCGAACGTCCTCCAGCCATCCGCCGACCTGGCTCTGGGCGTCGCTCAGCGGCGAGAGGCTCCAGCGCCTTCCGTGCGACAGATGAGCCGGAAGAATGAAGAACGCGGTGGCGAGCGAAACCAGCAGCACGAAGATCGCGACATAGGGGAACACGTTCACAATCTGAAACGCGGGCGACGTAACGAAGAGAAACGGCAGGAAGGCCAGGATCGTCGTGATGGCGCCGATGGTGAGCGGCCCCACCATGGCCCGCGCGCCGGAAATCGCCGCGTCGAGCGCACCCTTCCCCTTTTCGCGCTCCGCCGCGATGCTCTCCCCCACAACGACGGAATCGTCGACCACGATGCCGACCAGGAGGAAGAAGCCGAAGAGCGTGCCGAGGTTCAGCGTGAGGTTCGCAGCGTCGAAGAACAGCAACGAGCCCACGAACGAGAGCGGAATGCCGACGGTCATCCACAGCGCGATCCGAAGCTCGAAGACGAGAACGAGGCAGATGAACACCAGGATGATTCCGATCGCTCCGGTCTTCACGATCTCCAGCAACCGGTGAAAGATGGGGCTCGCCGAGTCGTTCCAGACACTGACGCTCGCGCCGTCGGGCGGGTCGTAGTTCGCCAGCAGGCCCGTGATGTCGTCGGCCATGTCGACGACCGACTGTTGATCGGTCGCATCGATGCGCACGAGCACCGCCGGAAGGCCGTTGACCTCGGTGACCACGTTCTCGTCGACGAATCCGTCGCGGATCGTCGCGACATCGCCGAGGGTCACGATCGTGCCGCCGGCCCGGGTGATGAGCGGGATGTCCGCGTATTCCTGACCGACGCCCCTCTTGGCCACGGTCTGCAGGATCACGCCGCCGGAATCCGTCCGGATCTCGCCCATGGTGAGATTGACGGACGCCCGCCGCACCGTCGTCGACACTTCGGCGATGGAGAGGTTGTGACGACGCAGCTCCTCTTCGCTCAGCTCTATCGTGATCTCGCGGTCGCGGGTGCCTCTCAGGGACACCTGGGAAACGGACGGCAGCGCCAGCACCCTGTCACGCAGGTCCTCCGCCGCCAGGCGCAGCCCGTTCTCGGAGAGGACAGCGGAGGAGACGGCCAGCGTCATCACCTCGTGGGCGAGCTTGAGAAGCGCGATCTCCGGCTGCTCCGCCTTGACGGGCGGAAAATTCTCGATGCTCTCGACCGCGCTCTGGATATCGTTGAAGACGGCGTCGGCGTCGGCGAAGTTCGCCATCTCCACCAGGACGCTGCCAGTGCTCTGGCTCGCGCTCGACACCACGCGCTCGACACCCGGCAGCCCGACGACGCTCTCCTCGATGCGCCGGTTGATATCCTCCTCGACCTCCTGGGGCGATGCGCCCGGGTAGAGCACCGAGATGGCGACCTTCCGGGCTTCGACATCGGGGTAGTACTGGACGATGAGCTGAAGCCCCGACAGCACGCCGCCCACGATCAGCAGAATCATCAGCAGATTGGCGGCAACGGGATTGCCCGCGAAGTAGGCGATCAGCCCCGACTTGAGGCCGGTCGGGGCAGGCTGCGCTGCGGGCTTGGCGTCGTTGCCGCCAGCGTCGGTCATGCTCATCGCCCGACTCCGCTATTCCGACGCCTGCGCGTCGCTGACCTCGACAGCCAATCCCTCTCGCGCTCCCGCCACGGTGCCGACGACGACGCCCTCGCCCGCGTCGAAGGCCTCCACCACCAGGCCGCCATCGGCATAGCCGAGCGTGCGCGGCTGAACGGCCTTCAACGCGCCGCCCTCGACGATCCAGACGCTGTCGCGGTCCCGCGCCGCCGCTTCCGGCAGAACGAACACGCCTTCATGCACGGGTCCCGCTATCGAAATCTCCGCAAACGTGCCGGGGAGCGGCAGCGAGTCCTCCGCTTCGTCCTCGGAGAAGCTCAGAAACAGGGTCGCGAGACGGGTCTTGGGCGCGATGATCCAAGACGTGCGCGCCACGGTGGCCGCATAGGTTGCCGACGCCGTGCGAATCGTGGCCGAGCGGCCGATCGCCGGAGCGAGACTGGCCAGGTCATCCTGCGCGACAGGCGCCCTCACCTGGAGCGCGGCGGCCCGATACACCGAGCCCAGCCCGGCATCCCGGCCGACGATGTCCGGAGGGCCGACGAACTCGCCGACTTCGAGATCCGTCTTTATCACGCGGCCGTCGTAGGGGAGCGAAATGCTCGTCCGTTCCAGGCGGAGCGCGGCCAGCTTCAGCGCGGCCCGCGCGCTTGCGAGCGCGGCTTCGGCCTTGGCGATCCGGGGCGCGCGGCGAATCGGCTCGGGAACCTCGACCCCCGGATTGTCGCGCACGAACGCCCTGACTCTCTCCTCCGCCCTGGCCATCTGAACCGTGACCCGGGCCTCGGCCTCCCTCACCGCCATTTCGGCCGCTTCGACTTCAAGCTCGTACTCGGTCGGGTCGATCCTGATGAACGGCTCGTTCGCGGTGACCGACCCGCCGTTCCTGAAGGTGGGCGATATCCAGGCCACGCGGCCTGCGACTTCGGACGTGATCCTGGCCTTGCCTCTCAACGTCACGCCGCCCGTGACGTCGACCGTCAACGCCTGCTCGGTGGGCGCCGGCTTGATCACGGCGACGGTGGGCTTGGCCGGGGCGGCCGTCGGGTCGGAGATGGCCGCGCGCTCCACCCGGCTTGGCGCCTGCGCGAAGTACAGGGCGACCCCGATGGCGGCCAGTATCAGGGCCAGTTGGGCGTAGCCCATCCATTTGGGACGGCCGGACTTGCCTTGGGGCTCTGTCGTTTCCTGTGCCATCGTCTATCCCGACTGCGTGTGATGGGTCTCCACCGTCTCCACGGCGCCGAACGCGCGGCCGTGCGCCCTCGGACGCCAGTGCCCGTCCCGTCTCTCTCGCATTCGACCGAGAACCGCGTGCGTCGTGGGATGGGCCAAGCCGTTACTCATTCGCTCGGCATCGGTCTGGCCACAGCGGCGCCCCGCAAAGTCTTGCGGACCCTCGCGCCCCCCCAGTCTCCATCGCGACTCCCTGTCAGTCGAACGGGACGGCTTTCGCGTATTCGTGCCGCCAATACGCTGACACTCCGCGGCGTCCGCTGTCAACTCTGGCGCGGCTTGGTTTAGGTCGCGGGCGGCGGGCGCAGCAGCGCTACGATTCGGCAGCCTGGAGCGCGGCGCGTTATGGTTCGGGCAGAGCATGCCGAAGGAACGGAGGGAGACGGCCGATGAGCGGCTTCGCGGAATACGAGTCATACGATGCGCTCGGGCTCGCGGCGCTCGTCAAGGCGGGCGAGGTGAGCGCGACGGAGGTGCTGGAAGCGGCCATCGCGCGCGTCGAGAAGCGCAACCCGGCCATCAACGCGGTCGTCATGGAGCTTTATGACTTCGCCGCGCAGGCCATCGAAGCGGGCCTGCCAAACGGCCCGCTCACCGGCGTGCCCTTCCTGCTCAAGGATCTCGGCTCCTCGCTCGCCGGTGCCAGGACCGCGCGGGGCAGCCGCTTCTTCGCCGACCTGCCGCCCGCGAGCGCGGACAGCCTCCACGTCACCCGGCTCAAGCAGGCGGGCATGGTGATCTACGGCAAGACGAGCAGCTGCGAGCTTGGCCTCAGCCTCACCTGCGAGCCGCAGCTCTACGGCCCCTCCCGCAACCCCTGGGACCTGGAGCGGACGCCGGCGGGCTCCAGCGGCGGTGCGGCGGCGGCCGTGGCGGCGCGCATGCTGCCGATCGCCCATGCCTCGGACGGCTTCGGCTCCATCCGCGCGCCTGCGGCCTCTTGCGGGCTGGTCGGCCTGCGCCCGACCCGGGCGCGCAACACAATGGCGCCCTACTTCGGCGAGTCCCTCGGCGGGCTCGCCATCGAGCACGCGGTATCGCTCACGGTCCGCGACAGCGCGGCGCTGCTCGATGCGACCTCCGGCCCCGCGCCGGGCGATCCCTACATCGCCCCGCCGCCGGCCCGCCCCTTCCTCGACGAGGTCGACGCGGACCCCGGCACGCTCCGCATCGCGTTCACCAGCAAGGCGCCCAACGGCGCGCCGGTGGCGGCCGACCCGCTCCGCGTCCTGCAGGAGACGGCGTCGCTCTGCGCCGACCTCGGCCATCGCGTCGACGAAGCCAATCCCGTGATCGACCGGACCGACGTGGTGCCGACCTTCCGCACCATCAGCGCGATCCAGATCCTCTACTTGATTCGCGCTCATCCCGCAGGCCGGACCCCGCAAGCGGGCGACCTCGAGACCGTGGTCGCGGAGACGGCCCGGCTCGCCGAGGGGATCGACGGCGCGAGCTACATGGCGGCGGTCCACACCGCGCACCGGATCGGCCGCCAGATGGCGGTGTTCCACGAGGACTGGGACGTGCTGCTCACCCCCGGACTCGGCACGCTGCCGCCGAAGCTCGGCTGGCTCGACATGATGATGGAGGACCTGGAGGAGTACTGGCGGCGGGTGTTCGGCTTCAGCCCGTTCACGGTCTGGTTCAATCTCACCGGCCAGCCGGCGATGATGATCCCGCTTGGGCAGACCGAGAGCGGCTTCCCCATCGCGGTGCAGGCCATCGCCCGCCACGGCGACGAGGCGACGCTCTTCCGCCTCGCCGCCCAGCTTGAAGCAGCGCGCCCCTGGATCGGCCGCCGGCCCGCGTGGACTAAGCCCTGACGCGCGACTTGTCGGGATCGTAGAAGGGGAACGGAACGACGGTCGCCTCGAGGCGCTTCTGCACGCCGTCGAGCTGGCCCACCTCGACGGCGGTGCCGAGCCCTGCGTGCTCGACTGCCATGCGGCAGAGCGCGATGGACCTGCCCGTCAGCGGCGAGCGGGTCCCCGACGTGACGACGCCTACGCGATGGCGACCGACGAACACGCTATCGCCGTGGGACGCCACCTCGTCGCCCGCAAGCTCAAGGCCGACCAGCGTGCGCTGTGGGCTGGCCTTGCGCCCGGCCAGCGCAGCCTTGCCGCAAAAGTCGTCCTCCTTCGATTTGAGCGGCACCGTGAAGCCGATCCCGGCCTCGAAGGGGTCGGTCTGATCGTCGAACTCGTAGCCGGCGAAGATCAGGCCGGCCTCGATCCGCAGCGTGTCGAGCGCCTCCAGGCCGAGCGGGGAGAGCCCGTGCGGCTCGCCGGCAGCGAAGACCGCGTCCCACACCGCCGCGCAATCGCCCGGGTGGCAGAAGATCTCGAAGCCCAGCTCGCCGGTGTAGCCCGTGCGCGAGACCACCAGGGAGGGGCCGTCCGGGGCGCCCAGCCGCCCGACGGCGAAGCGGAACCAGCCAAGCTCGCCGACGCCCGGCTGCGCCGGCGGGGTCCACACGATCTCGTCCACGACCTGCCGGCTCAGCGGGCCCTGGACTGAGAGGTTGTGAAGCTGGTCCGTGGAGGAGCGCACCCACGCGTCCAGGCCCATCCTCCCGGCCTGCTCGCGCAGCCAGTCGCCGCCCTGGTCAGAGCCGCCGATCCAGCGGAAATTGTCCCGGCCCAGCCGGAACAGGGTTCCGTCGTCGAGCATCGTGCCGGTGTCGTAGCACATGGCCGTGTAGACGACCTGCCCCACGGCGAGCTTGCGCACGTTGCGGGTCAGGCAGTGCTGCAGCAGCGCCTCCGCGCCCGGTCCCAGAACCTCGAACTTGCGCAGCGGCGAGAGGTCGATGGCGGCGACGCGCTCGCGGCAGGCCCAGTATTCGGCGATCGGCCCGACGCCCGTGTAGCTGTTGGGCAGCCAGTAGCCGTTGTATTCCACGAAGTCGCGCGTCCGGGCGCTGCTGCGGGCGTGGAAGCCGGTTTCCTTGGTCATGGTCACGTCCGCGTCCGGTTGTTTGCGGTGGCCGACGGCGCGCTTGAACGAGTCCGTCGCCGGATAGACGCGCACGTGGATGTCGGTGGGGTTCCAGCCGTTGGCCGCGTCGATGTCGTCCGGGCACGCGGACGAGACGCACACCAGGTCGGTCAGCGCCCGCAGCAGAACGTAGTCGCCGGGCCGCGACCACGGCTCGTCGAGAACGAACAGGTTCTGGCCGTCGACCTCGGTGTTGTAGAAGAAGTTCATCGCCATCCAGCCGCGCCGGGGCTGAACGGCATACCCCTCCAGGGCGGCGTTGAAGTTGTCCGAACAGTTCGCGTGGCCGGGGTAGCCCTGGTCCTCGTAGTACTTGGCGGCGCAGGCGAGGCCGAAGGCGTCGTGGCGCATGCACGTGTCCTGCACCACCTCCACGAGCGCCACGAAGTCCTGGTCGAGGTACTTGGCCCGCTGCCCCGGATGGGGATAGCCGAGGCCCATCAGCGAGCGCGTCGTGGTCACGTCCAGGCAGCGCTCCACGCCCTCGTCGAGCCGCGCCCGGTGAAAGGCCTGGAAGTCCGTGCACTGCCTGCCCTCGACGTCGATGACCTGAATCCACTCGCCGGCGCGAACCTCGTAGCTCGCGGCCGTGCGGCGGTCGATCCGCTGGTCCAGCCGCGGGTCCGCCAGCGGCTCGGGCAGGAACGCCGCGCCTGCCGGCGGCGCGCCGCCCGCGCGCTCGACGTAGACGACGATGGGCGTCGGCGGGTTCTGCGCGTGCGCGGCCATCGGCGCTCCGGGCGCGGCAACGAGCACCGTTCCGGCGCCGCTCGCGGTGAACGACGCCTCCTCGCCGGCGCGGCTCTCCGGCCCGAACAGGTCGAGGGAGGGCGCGCCGTCGAGGTCCCGGTCCACCCGCGCGGCGCCGTCGGCGACGAGCCGGCGGAGACCGGCAGCGCTTCCCCCTGCCCTCTCGCCCAGCAGGTCCGCTGCGAAGCGGCCGTCGTCCGCCACCGAGACCAGCTCGCAGGGCTGCGCGCCCTCGGGGTTCACGAGGCGGATGACGTCGCCGCCGACTAAGCGGATCGCCCGCGCGCCGAGCCCCGGCACGACGTAGCGCTCGACCCCCGGCGCGAGCGCGAGCGGGCCGGGCCGCCTTACGCCCCGGCCAGGATTGGACGCACCGGCTGAAGTAATTTCCATGTCCCGCGCCTCCCTCAGCGCGCCATCAGGCGAGGCCAAGCTGGCGCCGCCGCTGCTCCGACCACTCCACAACCAGGCGGTCGACGGTGAGCCCGATGAAGGCGACGCAGAGCCCGATGACGAGGCCCTTGCCCGCATCGGCGAAGGTCAGCGCCCGGAAGATCTCCTGCCCGAGGTCCTTGGTGCCGATGAAGGCGGCGATGATCACCATGAAGAGCCCGAACATGATGGTCTGGTTGACCCCCAGCATGATCTCGGGGAAGGCCAGCGGCATCCGCACCTTCCACAGGATCTGCCGGGGCGTGCAGCCGGCGGTGATCGCCGCCTCGATGGTCTCGTTGGGCACGCCGCGCAGGCCGAAGATCGTGTAGCGGACGATCGGGATCGCGGCGTAGATCACGATGGCCGTGATCGCGGCCACGTCGCCCACCTGGAACAGCATGATCACCGGGATCAGGTAGATGAACGACGGGAAGGTCTGGAAGGT
>JAPPMY010000195.1 GCA_028818855.1 Rhodospirillales bacterium | reverse complement strand
GCCGCCGACCACGTGATCCTGGTGCCGGTCATCGACGACGACGGCGTGCACCGCTTCACCGTGCTCGCCAAGGCACATCAGGCGGACTGCGGCAACTCCATGGCCACCACCTACATGGGGGCGGCGCGGGACGTGTACGAGGAAGGCGCGCTGATCTTCCCGGCCGTGCAGGTGCAGCGGGACTACGAGGACATCGGCGACATCATCCGCATGTGCGAGCTCCGCATCCGGGTGCCCTCGCAGTGGCGGGGCGACTACCTGGCGATGCTGGGCGCGGCGCGGATCGGCGAGCGCGCCATGCTCGAGATGGGCCGCGACGTGGGCTGGGAGACGCTGGAGCAGTACACCCGCGAGTACTTCGACTACGGCGAATACCTGATGATCCAGGCGGTGCGCGAGATGCCGAGCGGCCGGGCCAGCGCCACCGCGACCCACGACCCGGTGCCGGGCACGCCGGAGCACGGCATCACGGTCAAGGCCGACGTCGCCGTGGACAGCGAGAACGCGCGCATCACGGTCGACCTGCGGGACAACCCGCAGGCCTATCCCTGCGGCCTCAACCTGTCGCAGGCGTGCGCGCTCTCGGCCTGCATGGTGGGCGTGTTCAACACGGTGGGCCACAAGGTGCCGCCCAATGCGGGCAGCTACCGGCGCATCGACGTGCTGCTGGGCGAGGGGACGGTCTGCGGCGTGCCGCGCCATCCCACCAGCACCTCGGTGGCCACCACCAACCTCGGCGACCGGGTGACCTGCGCGGTGCAGCGCGCGCTCGCCGATATCGGCGACGGCATCGGCATGGCCGATGGCGGCGCCGCGATCCCGGCCACTGGCGCGGTCATCTCGGGCAAGGACCCGCGCCACGGCGGCGCGCCCTTCTGCAACGAGGTAATCCTGCTGGGCGGCAGCGGGCCCGGCACGCCCTACACCGACGGCTGGCTCACCATGCTGACCATGGGCAACGCCGGCATGCCGCTCGTCGACAGCATCGAGGTGGACGAGATCCATCATCCCATGCTGATCACGGAGCGCCGGCTGATCCCGGATTCGGAGGGCGAAGGCCGCTTTCGCGGCGGGCCCGGATTCCGCGTGGAATACGGCCCGGTGGAGTGCGACATGGAGCTCGGCTACGTCTGCGACGGCAGTCTGAACCCGGCCAAGGGCGCGCGCGGCGGCGGCATCGGCTGCCCCGCACGCCACTACAAGCGGGTCGAAGGCAACGGCGATCCGGTCGAGGTGCCGGACACCAGCGCCCAGTACGTGCTGAAGCAGGGCGAGACGATCATTTCGTACACGCCGGGCGGCGGGGGCTACGGCCCGCCGCTGGAGCGCGAGCCCCAGCGCGTGCAGAAGGACGTGGCCGAGGGCTGGATCACGCGCGCCCGCGCCCGCGACGTCTATGGCGTGGTCATCGATGCGGCGGGCGCGGTCGATGCCGACGCCACCGCGGCGCGCCGCGCGGAGATGGCCGGTTGATCGCGGGGACCCGGACCCGGCGGGCCGTGACAGCGGCAAGATATCCGGGCTAGGCTCAACGACACAGACACTGGGAGGGACGTAATGAAAAGACTGGCACTCGCTTCTATGGCACTGGGCGCCGCGTTCGCGGCCTGGACGATGGTCGGCACCGCCGAGGCAGCCGATCCCATGTGCGAACCCGACAAGGTCGCCGAGAAGTATCCCGGCATCGCGGGCAAGACCATCAAGATCGGCGCGGATCCGCAGACCCCGCCCTACGTGTTCCGCGATCCCGACAACTTCGACAACGTGATCGGCTACGACGCCGACCTCTCGCGCGCGGTCTTCGCGTGCGCGGGCGTGGACGTCGAGTTCGAGCTTGGCGGCTGGTCCGGCCTTCTGCCGGCGCTCGTCGCCGGGCAGATCGACGTGATGTGGGACACCCTCTACTACACGGCCGAGCGGGCCGAGCAGGTGGACTACATCATCTACATGCAGGCCGGCACCGGCGGCATGACGCAGAAGGGCAACCCCAAGGGCATCGGCGGCCTGGACGACGCCTGCGGCAACGTGTTCTCGGTCGGCCTCGGCACGGTCGAGGAAGCGGCGATGCGCTCCAAGAGCCAGGAATGCGAGGACGCCGGCATGGAAGGGGTCGAGATCATGACCTATCCGGACGTCGCCGCGGGCTTCCGGCAGGTCGAGAACCAGCGCGCCGACATCATGCTGTCGGACCTCAGCCTGCTGACCAAGTACACGCTCGATAACGCGGACACCACCGAGATGGCGTTCAAGATCCTCACCGGCTTCAAGATCGGCGTGGCCGTGGTCAACGACGCGGACGATCTGCTGCGGGCCATCGAGGACGGGCTGCGCGTCATGGAGGCGAACGGCACCAAGCACGATACGTTCGTCAAGTACCAGATGGACCCCGATCTCGCGTTGCCGACAGAGGTATTGCGCGACTAGGTGGTGACGGGGCGCGCGGCACCGGCGCGCCCTGACACGCCGTAGCGGAGATGTCGTTCGCCGAGCGTTTCGGCTGGACCCTGCTCGTCTCGTGCGCACTCGGGGTCCTGCTGATTCTCATCGGCGACGGCATCCCCGACGCCTGGGGCATCACGCTCCAGGAGCTGGCCCAGGGCGAAAAGCGCGAGGCAGCGGAAACAGGCACCTTCCTCGCGTGGCTCAACGAGTTCCTGGGCTACGTCACGTCGTCGTTCCTGCTCGAGGGCGCGTGGCTCGCGGTCAAGATCACCGTGCTCGCCATGGCGATCGGCCTGTTCCTCGGCCTCGTGCTGGCGCTCATGCGGCTCTCCGGCATCTGGCCGCTGAGCGCCACCGCCTGGTTCTACATCTGGTTCATGCGGGGCACGCCGCAGCTCCTGCAGTTGGTCTTCATCTTCGACGCGCTCCCCCTGATCGGGCTCAGGTTCGACACCTTCACCACCGCCGTCATCGGCTTCGCGCTGAACGAGGCGGCGTTCAGCGGCGAGATCATCCGCGGCGGCATCATCTCGGTCGACCGCAACCAGAACATCGCCGCCAAGTCGCTCGGCATGGGGCCGACGCTGACGCTGCGCCGCATCATCATGCCGCAGGCGCTCCGCCCCATCCTGCCGGCCATCACCAACGACACCATCAGCATGCTGAAGCTGACGTCGATCGCGTCCGTGATCTTCGTCAACGAACTGACCTTCCGCGCCCAGCAGATCGTGGGCCAGAACTTCAAGTTCTTCACCGTCTTCGCGGCCGCCGCGGTGATCTACCTGGTGATGACCAGCGCCATCTCGATCGTGCAGGCGATCCTGGAGCGCCGCTTCAGCCTGGAGAAGGAGCCGCTTCCCGGCATCGGCAGCGCTAACGCGCTCGGGCGCTTCTTCGGCTTCCGGGGCATGGAGAAGCCGGTATTCCGGCCGAGGGAGTATGCGCCGGCCGAGCCTTCGCCGCCGGAGCCGGCCGCCGTTCGGGAGCTGGTGGCGGACACGAGCGACTGGATCGAGCTCCTGGCCGAGCAGCAGCGCGAGACCCGGGAGCACAAGGACGAGCCCTTCGTGGTCTGCACCGACGTCCACAAGTCCTACGGGCCGAACCACGTGCTGCGCGGCATCGACATGACCGTGAAGCGGGGCGAGGTGGTCACCATCATGGGGCCGAGCGGCTCTGGCAAGAGCACGTTGCTCAGGATGGTGAACCACCTCGAAGCCATGGACGACGGCGAGATCACGGTGGACGGCAAGTACGTCGGCTACGAGATCGTGAAGGGCCAGCTGAAGCCGAGCCGCGACCTCTCGAAGGCCCGGGCCGCGGCCCGGATCGGCATGGTCTTCCAGCACTTCAACCTGTTCCACCACTTCTCGGCGCTCGAGAACGTCATGGAGGCGCCCACCCATGTCTACGGCGTGAGCAAGCAGCAGGCCGAGGAGACGGCGCGCCGCCTGCTCACGGGCGTCGGCCTCGGCGGCCACTTGGACCACCTGCCGCATCGCCTTTCCGGCGGCCAGCAGCAGCGCGTGGCGATCTCGCGTGCGCTGGCCATCTCGCCCCGCCTGATGCTCTTCGACGAGCCCACCTCGGCCCTCGATCCCGAGCTGGTCTCCGAGGTGCTCGCGGTCATCCGCCGCCTCGCCGAAGCGGGCATGACGCTCATCGTCGTCACCCACGAGGTCCGCTTCGCGAAGGAGGTGGCGGACCGGGTGATCTTCATGGACGAGGGACGGATCGTCGAGGAGGGCCCGCCCTCCCAGGTCCTCGGCAATCCCAGGGAGGCCCGCACCCGGCGCTTCCTGCAGCTCGTGGAGCGCGAGGAAGGAACGTTCTAGGGAGAGACGGCGTGACCCGATCGGAGGCACCCTATCCGCGCGACATGGCAGGCTACGGCGCGAAGCCGCCGCACCCCGAATGGCCGGGCGGCGCCAACGTCTGCCTGACCATCGCCGTCAACTACGAGGCCGGCGGCGAGAACAGCATCCTCCACGGCGATAGCCATTCCGAGGGCATGCTGACGGACACGGGCTTCCCGCCCTACGAGGGCGCGCGCAACATGATCGTGGAAAGCGCCTTCGAGTACGGCAGCCGGCGCGGCTTCTGGCGGATCATGCGCATCCTCGACGAGCGCGACATCAAGACCAGCGTCTGGGCCGTGGTGATGGGGCTGGAGCGGAACCCTGAAGCGGCGCACGCCATCGTCGAAGGCGGGCATGAGGTGGTGAGCCACGGCTGGCGATGGTTCGACTACCAGCACGTGCCGGAGGACGTCGAGCGCCGGCACATCCGCCGCGCCGTGGAAGGGCTGGAACGGCTCACCGGCGCGCGCCCCGTCGGCTGGATGACCGGCCGGCCGAGCCCCAACACCCGGCGCCTGCTGGTGGAGGAAGGGGGCTTCCTCTACGACCGCGATTCGCTCGCCGACGAGCTGCCCTACTGGGTGCGGGTCGGCGACAGGCCCCACCTGGTCATCCCGATCTCCTACGAGACCAACGACAACCGCTTCAACGAGCACTCCGGCTTCGTCACGGCGGGCGACTTCTTCACCTACCTGAAGGACGCGTTCGACGTGCTCTACTGGGAGGGCGAGCGGGGCGAGCCCAAGATGATGATGCTGGGTCTGCACGACCGCATCGTGGGCCGACCTGCGCGGGCCGCCGGGCTCGAGCGCTTCCTCGACTACGTGCTGGAGCATGACAAGGTGTGGTTCGCCCGCGGCGTCGACATCGCCCGGCACTGGATGGCGGTGCACCCGGCCGGCCGATAGCGAAGCCCGGCGCCGCCCTGCAACAAGGTGAGACGATGGACGCATGGCTGAAGGCGGCGGTGGACTACATCCCCGTTTGGCTCGACTACCAGATGCGGCTGAGCGGGCAGCCGGGCTGCGCCCTTGCCATCGCGCACAAGGGGCGCGTCGTGCTGGAGAAGGCGTTCGGCGTCGCCGACCTCTCCACGGGAGAGGCGCTGACGCCGCGCCACCGCCTCCGCGCGGCGTCCCACACGAAGAGCTTCACCGCAGCCGGCGTGATGAAGCTCCGCGAAGCCGGCGTGCTTCGCCTGGACGACCCGGCGGGCCGCTACGTCGACGGGCTGCACCCGAGCGTCGCGGAGACGACCCTCACCCAGCTTCTGTCCCACAGCGCCGGCATGATCCGCGACGGCGCGGAGGGCGAGCAGTTCCTGGATCGGCGGCCCTACACGAGCGAGAGGGAGCTGCGCGCGGCACTCGCGGAGCCGCTGACCATCGCGCCCAGCACCCGGTTCAAGTACTCGAACCACGCCTTCGGGCTGGTCGGCCTCATCCTGGAGGCCGTGACCGGGGAGCCCTACCGCGAATGGATCGCGCGCGAGATCGTAGCAGCCAGCGGGCTGCGCGAGACCACGCCCGACGCACCGGCACCGCCGCGCACGCCGCTGGCACGCGGGCACACGCGCAAGCTGCCGCTCGGGCGGAGGCTCATCGTGCCCGGCGACAACCCGACCCGCGCCATCGCGCCGGCGGGCGGCTTCGTCTCGACCGCAGCCGACCTCGCGCGCTTCTTTGCAAGCCTCGATCCGGCGGCGAAGCGGAGCGTGCTCTCGCCCGCAAGCCGCCGCGAGATGATCCGCCGGCAGTGGCACGACGAGCACGGCAGCATGAAGGGTCACTACGGGCTCGGCATCATGCTGGGCAAGGCCGGCAAGTGGGAGTGGTTCGGGCACGCCGGCGGATTCCAGAGCTGTCTCAGCCGAACCGTCGTGCTGCCGGGTCGCGATATCGCCGTCTCCATCCTGACCAACGCGCTGGACGGCCCCGCCTGGACCTGGTCGGACGCAGCAATCCACATCCTGCAGACGTTCGCCGAGCGCGGTGGTCCGAGCGCCCGAACCCGCGACTGGGCCGGCCGCTGGTGGAGCATGTGGCGGACGGTCGATCTCGTCCCGATGCGCGATCATGTGCTGGTCGACGATCCGGGCCTCGCCGTTCCGTTCTCCGACGCGAGCGAGATCGCGGTCACGGGCCGCGACTCAGGGACCATCCGTTTCGCACCCGGGATCGCGAACTTCGGCGAGGAGGCCCGGCTGGTACGCGGCAAGAACGGCCGCGTCCGGGAGGTCTGGCTCGCCGGGACGAAGTACCTGCCGGAGCGCCGCCTCGCCTCGGAGCTGGAGCGCCGCTACGGCGGCTAGGCTCTACTCGGGAGGACAGAACCAAGCGGCCGGCGTTGACCCTTGCCGGGCGACTCCCTAAGGTCGCGGCCGCCGCACGTGGGCGGCGATGGAACGGGGCAACCGGGGAGGCATCGGGGCATGGCCGTGGAGCGCAAGGAGGTGGCCGAGCAGCGCTACCGCGAATCCTACGGACGCTACTTCGAGGACTTCGTGGTGGGCGACGTCTACGAGCACCGGCCGGGCCGGACGCTCACCGAATACGACAACATCTCGTTCACGCTGCTCACCATGAACACCCACCCGCTCCATTTCGACAGCCACTACGCGTCCCACAGCGAGTTCGGCAAGCCGCTGGTCAACAGCGCGCTGACCCTGGCCATCGTCGCCGGCATGTCGGTGAGCGACATCAGCCAGAAAGCGATCGCCAACCTCGGCTGGAACGACATCAAGCTCACCGCGCCGGTCTACGCCGGCGATACCATCTACGCCGAATCGGAGGTGCTGGAGACGCGGGAATCGCGCTCGCGGCCGACCCAGGGCATCGTCACGGTCAAGACCACAGGCAAGAAGTCCGACGGCACGGTGTTCATGACCTACGAGCGCACGGTGCTGGTGCCCAAGCGCGGCCACGCCGTAGACGACCGCGCCGAGTATTGAGCAGCGCCCCGTCCGAGGTGGCCGGAGCGGCGATCGAGAATCGTTCTTGAAAGCCGCTCGGCAGGCGAGGGGCGGTACGGTATAATCGCGCGAGCGGAGGTACGCATGCGCACACGAATCATCCACCTCATCAATCCCCAGACCAACCAGTTCACCACGCGCCCGATGTACTTCAACCGGGCGCTCTACTCGCCGCTGGCGGGTCTGCTGGCGGTCGCGGCGGTGATTCCGCAGGACCGCTACGAAGTCGTGATGACCGACGAGAACATCGAGGACATCGACTTCGACCTGAAGGTCGACATGGTCGGCATCTCGGCCATGACGAGCTACGTGAAGCGCGGCTACGAGATCGCCGATCGATTCCGCGCCCAGGGCGTGCCCGTGGTCATAGGCGGGGTGCATGCGAGCTTCATGCCCCAGGAGGCGCTCGAACACTGCGACGCCGTGGTGATCGGCGAGGCCGAGCTGGTCATGCCCAAGGTGCTCGACGACCTGGATCGCGGCGAGGTCAAGGGCATCTACCGCGCCGACACGTTGCACCCCATGGTCGACGTGCCGATCCCCCGCTACGACCTGGTGAAGAAGAACCGCTACGTCAATCGCACCTTCGTCCAGACCTCGCGCGGCTGCCATCAGGGCTGCACCTTCTGCGCCGAGCCGCTGATGAACGGGCTCAAGTTCCGCTACCGCCCGGTCGACGAGGTAATTCGCGAAATTGAGATGTGCGGGCAGCGCACGATCTCCCTCAACGACGCCGATTTCTTCGGCACCGAGGAGCGGCCCAAGGAGGTGATGCGGGCGCTCAGGGGGCGCGGCATCCGCTGGCAGGCCGCCGCCACCAGCAAGCTCGCGCAGAAGGACGAGATGCTGGAGCTCGCGGCCGAGAGCGGCTGCTACATGCTGAGCATCGGCTTCGAATCGATCTCGCGCGAGACGCTCAAGCGCGTCCACAAGTACGTCAACCGGCCGGAGCAGTTCGCCGCGCTGGTGGAGAAGATCCACAGCTACGGGATCATGGTCTTCGGGCTCTTCATGTTCGGCTTCGGCGGCGACGACGAGACCGTCTTCGACGAGACGACGAAATTCAACATCGACGCCAAGTACGACGCCTGCGCCTACTCGGTGCTGACGCCTTACCCCGGCACGCTGACCTGGTACGAGATGAAGAAGGCCGGGCAGATCGTCTCCTACGACTGGGACCTCTACGACCAGGGGCACATCGTCTACCGGCCGGAGAAGCTCAGCACGCAGTCCCTTCGCGAAGGCCACATGCGGGCCTACAGGAACTTCTACTCGCTTCCCTCGATCGCCAAGCGCTTCCCGCTCACGGGCTCGCGCAACCGGCTGCATTGGAGCATCTACAACGGCTTCTTCCGCCGGGGCGAGGTGACGGGGCGCGGGATGGAGAAGCCCATCGCGGATGCGACGCCCGAGCCCAAGACCATCCCGGTGCCGCCGATCATGCCGCAGAAGCGCGAGTGGCGCGAGATGGTGGCCGAGGGCATCGGCCCCATGCCGGCCCCCCAGACAGAGCGGGAACTCCGCAGCCAAGCCTGAGGCCGCATACCGCAGGCTCGCCCCCGAAAAGCTTTCTCGCAAGGCGAAACCTGTCCCCGCTAACGGGCTGATCCGGCGCCATTCCTTTCGAGCGCGTCCGTTCTTGACGGACGCGCGAGAGGCCGCGACTGCGGGCTAGCTGTCTATTCCGCTGCTGCGGCCCCTTTCACCGTGCCGGCGAAGCTTGCGTCGCGGCCGTAGGCCTGGAGTCCGTCCACGCTGACGAAGCCGTCCTCGAGGTCGGCGCGGAGCGCTGCGTCCGCCCGCTCGCGCGGGTCGCCGTAGCCGCCGCCGCCCGGCACGCGCACCAGGATCTGGTCGCCCCGGTGGAGCCGGATGTTCACGAACTTGGTCGGGCTCACCGTGCCGTAGACCTCCTTGAAGGTGCGGAACTCCTCGTCTTTCACGCGCTTGACGAAGAAGCCCGTGGGCGCGCCGGGCTTCCCCTTCATCAGCCCGTAGGGTCCCTCGGTGATACGGTCGGTGAGCGCGCTCACGCTGATGGCATCGGCGATCACCTCGAACTGCCGCCAGCAGCCGAGCCCGCCCCGCCACTTGCCCGCGCCGCCTGAATCGGGGCGGATCTCGTACTTGAGCACGCGGAGCGGGAAGCGCGTCTCGAACACCTCGATAGGCGTCGCCCGGATGGTGCTCGCGTGCGCGCAGCAGAGCGCGGTGTTGCCGTCCTTGCCGAGCCGGCCGCCCCAGCCGCCCCCCTCAAGCTGGTAGTGGGTCCAGTACTCGTCCGTATCGGGGTGGATGCCGCCGAGCAGCAGGTTGCACGCGGTCCCGCCCTCGGCGGCGCTCACCATCTCCGGCACGGCCTTCGAGAGCGCATGCTGCACCGCCGCGATGATGCGGGGCTGGCCCTCGGTATTGCCGGCGACGCTCGGCGCCGGGAAGACCGGGTTTGCCACCGTCCCCGGCGGCGCCACCACGCGGAGCGGCTTGAAGCACCCGCTGTTCAGCGGCACGTCGCGGGCGCAGAGGGTCTGCAGCACCGCGGTGCAGCCGGCCGCCGCCGTCGCCACGTAGGTGACGTTGATGGGCCCCTGCGCCTGCTCGTCCGATTCCGAGAGATCCACCACGATCTCCTCGTCCCGGATGTGCACGGTGGGGCGGAAGTAGTAGCGCCTGGCGGTGACCCCGTCGTCCTCGAAGTAGTCCTCGGCCTTGTAGATGCCGTTGGGCAGCTTCCTGATCTCGCTCCGCATCCAGTGCTCGGCGTGATCGACGAGGGCGTCGCAGATCTTCTCGAACGTCTCGACGCCGAGCCGCTTCACCAGCGCGCCCAGCCGCTGCTCGGCGGTGTTCAGCGAGCCGATCATCGCATGGAAGTCGCCCCATGTGGTGTTGGGCGTGCGGTGGTTGGCGAGCGTGATGCGCCAGACGTCCTTCACGTACTCGCCGCGGGAGAGAAGCTTCACGGGCGGCAGTCTGAGCCCCTCCTGGAAGACCTCGGTGGCGGTACTGGCGAAGGAGCCCACCGCCATGCCGCCGATCTCGGCGATATGGGCGATGTTGGCGGCGTAGCCGATCAGCGTGCCGTCGACGAAGACCGGCTTCATCAGCAGATGCTCCGGCATGTGGCACTGGCCGCGGTAGGGATCGTTGTGGACGATCACGTCGCCCTGCTCGATCGGCTCCTCCATCTCCTTCACGCAGAGCGGCACCGTGTGCAGACCGGCGCAGATGATCGCCGGATTCATCTCCGCCTGCCCCACCATGCGCAGGTGGCGGTCGAACAGGCAGCACGAGAAGTCCCGCGATTCGCTGAAGATCGGCGAGTACGCGGTGCGCACCATGGCGCTTTCCATCTCGTTGCAGATGTTGCCGAGCGCGTTGTTGACCACGGTGAGCGTGACCGGGTCCTTCTCCGGCGCGAGCCGCCCGGTGCCGACCGCAGCCTCCGCCACGCGGGGCAGGCTCACGATCAGGCTGCCGTCGGCGCCGATCTCGACCTCGCTCCCCGGCGGCACGAGGGTGGTCGAATCCATCTCGTCGATGATCGCGGGCCCTGCGATCACGCTGCCGGCCGGCAGCGCCGCGCGGCGGTAGACCGGCGTCTCCAGCGCCGTGTCGCCATCGAAGTAGACCTCGCGGTGGGCATGCGCCCGGCCGGAACCGGCGCCGGGCGCGCTCAGCGTGACATCCGTGCGCTCCTCGCCGACGGCAATCACCCGCACCTCGGTCATCTCGACGACCTTGTCGCGGAGCGCGTAGCCGTAAAGCTCCTCGTGCTGGCGGTGGAGGCTCTCCAGCGCCCGCGCGAAGCCGTCCGCGTCGAGCTCCAGCGCCTCGAGCTGCACCAGCTCGCCGAAGTTCTGGCCCATGTAGCGCATGCTGAGGTGGCCGGTGATGCGCGCCTCGCCCTCCAGCCCCTCGCGCCTCAGCTCTTCCACCGCCGCGCGGGCGAGCGAGCCCAGCTGGCCGCTGAGCGTCGGCAGGTCGACCGAGTCCGAGCGGTGGTTCACCGTCCGCGCGCGGTCGACGCGGAGGTCGGTCAGCAGCGTGCCGAGCGCCGAGCAGAGCCCCGGATGGGGCGGTACGACGACCTTCTTCATCTCGAGCGGGGCGGCCACGTCGACGGCGTGGAGCGGCCCTGCGCCGCCGAAGGCGATCAGCGCGTAGTCGCGGTGGTCGATGCCGCGCTCGACCGTCATAAGGCGGATCGCGTCCGCCATGTTCTCGGCCGCGGTCTCCAGGATCGCCCGCGCGGTCTCCACCGCCGTCAGCCCGAGCGTTTCGCCGAGCGCCCCCACGGCCTCGTGAGCGCGCGCCGCGTCGAGCGCCATCTCGCCGCCGAGGAAATAGTCGGGGTCGAGCCGGCCCAGCACCACGTTGGCGTCGGTGACCGTGGGCTCGGTCCCGCCCTTGCCGTAGCAGGCGGGGCCCGGGTCGGCGCCGGCGCTGCGCGGGCCGACGCGGAGCAGGCCGCCCGCGTCGACGTAGGCGATCGAGCCCCCGCCCGCGCCGATGGTGGTGTAGTCGATGTAGAGCGCGCTCACCGGCACGCCCCACTCCACCTCGTACTCGGTGGTGGAGCCGAAGGCGCCGTCGGTGACGAGGCCCACGTCGCAGCTCGTGCCCCCCATGTCGAGTGTGACGCCGTTGCCCTCGGCGTGGTCGCGGGCGAAGCGGGCACCGGCGATGACGCCGCCGGCGAGGCCGGAGAGCAGGAGCTGAACCGGCGCGTCGCCGGCGGATTCCGCCTGCAGATGGCCGCCGTTGGACTTCATGATCGAGAGCGGCGCCGCGATCCCCGCCGTCTGCAGGTCGGCCGAGACCTGGCCCACAAAGCGGTCGATGATGCGCTTGATGAAGGCGTCGGTGATGACCGTGGCGCTCCGCTCGTACTCGCGCCAGATCGGGCAGACGTGGCTGGAGAGCGAGACCGGCAGATCGGGGAAGCGCGCGGCCAAGTAGGCGCCGATGGCCTCCTCGTGAGCCGGATCGACGTAGGAGAAGAGCAGGTTGACCGCGACTGCCCACTCCTCTGCGGGCTCGGTGGCGAGCCACTCTGCGATCCAGTCGCCGAGGCGCTCCAGCTCCGCCTGCTCCAGTGCGATCAGGATATTGCCCTTGTGATCGACGCGCTCCCTGATCCCGAACACGTGGCGGCGCAGCACGCCCGCCGAGGGCTTCTCCCAGGCCGGGTTGTAGGCCTCCTTGCGCGCGATCAGCCCGATGATGGGCACGTCCTGCACGCCGTCGGTGCCGACGTAGAGCACGGTCGCGCCCTTCTTCTGCAGGCGCGCGTTGGTGGCGATGGTGGTGCCGAGCACGATACGGCCGATCTCGTCCGGCGTGAGCGCGCTCTGGCCGATGGCGTCGAGCGGGGCTGCGGCAGGCGTCTGCGGTGTCGACGGGACCTTGACGGTGCGGATGCGCCCGCTCCGGTCGTCCAGCGCCACGAGGTCGGTGAAGGTGCCGCCGGTGTCGATGCCGACCCTAAACATCGCTCGTCTCCCCGGCGCGACCCGCATCCTCGACCCGGCCCTCGGCCTTCGCCGCCGCAAATTCCGCCCGGACACGACGCTTCACGTCGGCGCACCTGTCCTCGCAGAACATCTCGCCGGCGAACTCGTCGTCCACCCAGTATTCCCGCGCCATCATGATGCCGCAGAAGGAACAGTTGAAAATCCGCGTGTCGTACCAGGCAAGGTCGAACGGGACCCACTTGCCGCTCATCTCAGCCCGCCTCCCGCAAGTCTCGGACGGCCGAGACACTTTCACGGCAGGCCGGGCCGGTCAACGGCAGCAGAGCCGGCGGGCGGCGCGCCCTACCAGCCGCGCGCCTTCTCGATGACGCGGACGTTGGCGAGCCCGTCCTCGGCGCTGACCGCGAGCGGCTCGCCGCGGGCGACGACGCGGGTGACGCTCTCGACCTGGGCCTTGTAGGTGTCGTGGCCCGCCAGAGGCGCGGTGCGCGCCTCGCCGCCCTTGCGGACCGTGGTGACGCTGCCGGGGAGGCCGACGAAGCCGCCCTCGATCCGGCAACAGCCTTCACTGCCGAGCAGCTCGATGCCGCCGCCGGTGGTGACTGCGGTGGAGGCCGAGATCGTTCCCACTGCTCCGTTTGCGAAGCCGATGGTGAGGAAGGCGGTATCCGCCGAGCGCCCGTAGGCCTTGTTGGAGAGGTGAGCGTGCACCGTCTCTGCTTCGCCGTTGAACCAGCGCAGGAGGTCGATGAAGTGGGTGCCGATGTCGCCCAGCACCCAGCAGCCCGATGTCGCGTCGTCGAGCCGCCACCAGTCGTCAGGCACGTGCGGGTAGCGGTAGCGGAACTGGCAGTGCATGTGTACCGGAGCGCCGAAACGCCCTCTCTGCCACTGCTCGCGGAAGGTCTTGAGGCGCGGGTGGTGGCGGCTGTTGTAGCCGATGGTGAGCAGGCGCCCGACCTTCCCGGCGGCCCGGATCATTGCCCGGCACTCCGCCTGGTTCATCGCCATGGGCTTCTCGCAGAGCACGTGCTTGCCGGCCTTGAGCGCCGCGATTGCCTGCTCCTTGTGCAGGTGGTTGGGGCTTGCGATCCACACCACGTCGATGGCGTCGTCGGCGAGGAACGCGCGGATGTCGGTGTAGCCCCGCGCCACGCCGTGGCTCGCGCAGAAGCGCTCCGCGCCCGCCTCGGACGACGAGAGCACGGCATTGAGTCTCGCGCCCCGCGCCGCATTGACCGCCGGGCCCAGGATCATGTCGCTCCAGCCCCGCGTGCCGATCATGCCCCAGCCCACCGGTTTCGCCGCCATGCTCCCCTCCCCTTTCCGGGCTTTTCGGGAGCGATCGTACCACGCGCCGCCCGCGTTCCCCCTCCGCTCTCCCCGGGCCGCAGGCCCGGACGGCGCGACTGCGCCGCGCGCCGATAGGCGCGTAGGCAAGCGAACGGAGTGAGCGCCCGCCGCCTGAGGGAAACGAAAAAGACCCGCTCCGTTGACCGGCTGCGGGCGCGGGCCATAGAGTGTGCGCCCTTCCCACCAGCGCACGCCCGACGCCCCGATGAAAGCCCTCTCGGACATCGTGATGCTCGACCTGACGCACATGCTGTCGGGCCCCTTCGCGGGCATGCTGCTGGCCGATCTCGGCGCCCGGACGATCAAGGTGGAGCCGCCCGGCACGGGCGAGATGACCCGTGGCCTGCTGGGGGACGACCCCCGCTACTCCTACAAGGGCATGGGGCCCTACTTCCTCACGCTCAACCGCAACAAGAAGAGCGTCTGCATCGACCTGAAGCGGCCGGAAGGACGCGCCCTCTTTCACGAGATGGCCGCCAGGGCCGACATCGTCGTCAACAACTTCCGCCCCGGCGTGACGGAGCGGCTCGGCATCGACCACGCGACGCTCGCCGCGATCAACCCCCGCATCGTCACCTGCAGCGTGACCGGGTTCGGCGAAGAGGGCCCGGACTGCGACCGCACCGCCTTCGACGTCGTGGCGCAGGGCTACGGCGGCGGGATGTCGATCACCGGCGAGGCCGGCGGCCCGCCCATCCGCGCCGGCGTGCCCATGGGCGATCTCACCAGCGGGCTCTTCGGCGCGGTCGCCATGCTGGCGGCGCTGCACGCGCGCGTCGTGACCGGGCGCGGCCAGCATATCGACCTCTCCATGCAGGACTGCCAGGTCTCGCTCCTGAGCTACATCGCGGCGATGCACCTGCTGTCTGGCGAGGTGCCACGCCAGTTCGGCAACGCGCACCCGATCTACGTCCCCTACAACGCGTTCCCGACCGGGGACCGCTGGCTCATCATCGCCGTGGTGAAGGACGACCAGTGGGCCAGGCTCCGGGACGTGCTGGGAAGCCCGGCGCTTCACGATACGCGCTTCGACGGCTACGAGGGCCGGCGCGACAACCGGGACGCGGTGGACGGTGCCATCACGGACGCTCTGGCAGCACGCGGCTGCGACGAGTGGCTGGCGCTCATGCGCGCGGCCCGGGTGCCCTGCGGTCCCGTGAACGACGTGGCCCGCGCGCTCACCGACGTGCAGGTTCAGGCCCGCGACATGGTCGTGGAAATCGGGCATCCGGAAGGCGGCTCGTTCCGCACCACCGGCAACCCGATCAAGCTGAGCGGCTCGCCCGGCGAGAGCTACGACCCGCCGCCGCTCCTCGGCCAGCACACCGACGAGGTGCTGGCCGACCTCTGCGGCAAGAGCGACGCAGATCTCGCCCGGCTCAGGGACGCCGGTGTGATAGCCTGAGCCGCAGCCGAGACGGAAGGAAGCGAACGATGGGCGACGCGATCACCGTGCACGAGGTGGGGCTCCGCGACGGGCTCCAGAACCAGCCCCGCGTGGTGCCGACCGAAGGCAAGCTCCGGCTCCTCGACGCCCTGCTCGATGCGGGCCTCCAATCCATCGAAGCCGCGAGCTTCGTCTCGCCCAGGGCGGTGCCGCAGATGGCGGACGCGGCGGAAATCTTCGCCCGGCTGCCGCAGGACCGCGGCGCCGGCTACGAAGCGCTGGTGCCCAACGAGAAGGGATACGAGCGCGCGGTGGACGCCGGCGTCACCACGGTGGCGCTCGTTTGTGCGGCCACCGACACCTTCAACCGGCGCAACATCAACATGTCGCTGGCAGAGGCGATCCGCGTCAACGAGGCGGTGATCCGCCGGGCCAAGGCGGACGGCATCCGCGCGCGTTCCTACCTCTCAGTGGTCGCCGCCTGCCCCTACGAGGGCGTGGTGCCGCCGGAGACGGTGTTCGATCTCGCGGCCCGCATGTTCGACGCGGGCGCCGACGAGCTGGCGCTGGGCGATTCCACCGGCGCCGGCACGCCGCCGCAGATGGCGCACCTCTTCGAGACGCTGGCGCACCGCTACGGGCCGGAGCGCCTCGCCGGCCACTTCCACGACACGCGCGCCATGGGGCTCACGCTCACCTGGGTCGCCATCGAGTGCGGCATCCGCAAGTTCGACAGCTCCATCGGCGGCCTCGGCGGCTGCCCCTTCGCGCCGGGCGCCACCGGCAACCTCGCCACCGAGGACCTCGTGTTCATGCTGACCCAGGCGGGCTTCGAGACCGGCATCGACGTGGGCCGCCTGCGCCGCGCCGTCGCCATCGCCGAGGAGCTGACCGGCCAGCCCCTCGGCGGCCGGATCACGCCTTTCCTCGACTCGCAGCAGAAACGCGCCTTGGCGAGCTAATCCGTGCCGAAGAGCCTGTCTCCGGCGTCGCCCAGGCCTGGCACGATATAGGCCTTCTCGTTCAGGCAGTCGTCGAGAGAGGCGGCCCAGACCTCGACGCGCGCGTGCTTCTCGTTGAAGGCGCGCATGCCCTCGGGCGATGCGACCATGGCCATGAAGCGGACGTTGCCGTCGTCGATGCCGTTCCGGTTGAGCAGGTCGACCGCGTAGGACGCGGAGTAGCCGGTCGCCAGCATCGGGTCGACCAGGATGAAGAGGCGGTTCGTGTCCGCCGGAAGCCTCACGTAGTACTCGACCGGGCGATGGGTCTCGGGGTCGCGATAGAGCCCGATGTGGCCGAGCGGCGCGGTCGGCAGCAGCTCCGCCAGCCCTTCCGCCATGCCGAGGCCCGCCCGCAGGATGGGGACGATCGCGGGCTTGTGGCCGCGCAGGAAGGGCGCCTCCATTTCCGTGAGCGGCGTCTCGATGGTCCGCGAATCCATGGGCAGGCCGCGGGTGATCTCGTAGCCGATGAGCAGCGCGATCTCGCGCAGGAGCGCGCGGAACAGCGGCGTCCACGTCGTCCTGTCGCGCAGGTGGCTCAGCTTGTGCTGCACCAGCGGGTGGTCGACCAGGTGGAGGTTGGGGAACGGGTTCTCGCTCATGGGCCTATCGGTTCGCTTGCGTTTGGGGGTCGTTGTAGAGCGACGGGACGATCCAGGGCATCAGCAGCCGGAAGGGGATCAGCAGGAAGGCCGCCATGCCCACCTTGATCGCGAAATCGCCGAGCGCCCAGGTCACCCACGGCAGGCCGGTCAGCGCGAAGGCCGCGCTGAAGAAGATGGCGGTATCCAGCGCCGACGCAGAGAGCGACGAGACCAGCGGCGCGCGCCACCAGAGGCCGCGCCGCAGCCGGTGGAAGAGCGCGATGTCGAAGAGCTGCGCGCAGATGAAGGCGAAGCCCGAGGCCAGCGCCACGCGCACGCCTTCCCAGAGCGGGATGTCCGCCGCCACCGCGAGCACGATGGAGAGCCCCATCCCGAAGGGGAAGCCCACGTAGGCGACCGTGCGGGCGCGTGCCGGCCCGTGGGCGCGGTTGGTGAGGTCGGTCACCAGGAACGCCAGCGGATAGGTGAACGCGCCCCACGTCAGCCAGTCGTTGATCGCGTGCTGGACGGCGACGTTGGAGACCCCGATCACCGCCATCATCGCGGCGATGGGGAGCCACAGCGCCACGGGCACGCTCGCCTTCATGGCCGCGGACTATAAGGCGCGGGCCTCATACGGCCAACGCGACGGGAGCGGGCCAGTGGCGACCTAGTCCGCGGCGCTGGCCGCGCGTGCGGTCCTCACCTGGCGCTTGATGCGGCGCGCTCCCTGCGAGAGCCGGTCGTCCGAGGTCTTGAGCAGGTAGTTGTCGAGCCCGCCGTGCCGCTCCACGGTGCGGATCGCGCTGGCGGACACCTTGAGCCGCACCATGCGCCCGAGCGCTTCGCTGAGCAGCGCCTTGTCGTGCAGGTTGGGCAGGAACCGCCGGCGGGTCTTGTTGTGAGCATGGCTCACGTTGTTGCCGGTCAGGACGCCCTTGCCGGTCAGCTCGCAGCGGCGTGCCATGGTTCGCGCTCCGTGGAGGAAAGAGCGAGCTATTTAGAGGCAACGCGCGAGTCCGTCAAGTTCGCGCGCGCACGAGCGCGGGGGCGTTCCCGCCCCGCCCTTGACCGCGTGCGCGGAATACCCACATGGTGCGGCGCGGCACAGCGGGTTCGGCAGGAGGACATGGGCGAGGACTCAGGGCGCGGCGGGCCGGTGTGGCACGGGACGACCATACTGTCGGTGCGCAAGGAGGGCGCGGTGGTCGTCGCGGGCGACGGCCAGGTGACGCTCGGGCAGACGGTCATCAAGGCGAACGCCCGCAAGGTCAGGCGCCTCGGCGAAGGCAACATCGTCGCGGGCTTCGCCGGCGCCACGGCCGACGCCTTCACCCTCTTCGAGCGGCTGGAGGGCAAGCTGGAGCAGCATCCGGGCCAGCTCACCCGCGCCTGCGTCGAGCTCGCCAAGGACTGGCGCACCGACCGCTACCTGCGCCGGCTGGAGGCGATGATGGCGGTGGCCGACGGCGAAGTCTCGCTCGTGCTCACCGGCACCGGCGACGTGCTGGAGCCGGCGGACGGGCTGATCGGCATCGGCTCCGGCGGCTCCTACGCGCTGGCCGCGGCGCGGGCGCTCCTCGACGTCGAAGGGCTCGACGCCGAGGCGGTTGCCCGCCGCGCCATGGCCATCGCCGCCGACATCTGCATCTACACCAACACCGAGATCGTGCTGGAGAAGATCGGGACATGACCAGCTTCAGCCCCCGCGAGATCGTCTCCGAGCTCGACCGCTTCATCATCGGCCAGGACGACGCCAAGCGCTCCGTCGCCATCGCGCTCCGCAACCGCTGGCGCCGCCAGCAGCTCGCGGACGACCTGCGCGAGGAAGTGCTGCCCAAGAACATCCTGATGATCGGCCCCACCGGCGTCGGCAAGACGGAGATCGCCCGCCGGCTCGCGCGTCTCGCCCAGGCGCCCTTCATGAAGGTCGAGGCGACCAAGTTCACCGAGGTCGGCTACGTCGGCCGCGACGTGGAGCAGATCGTGCGCGACCTGGTCGAAGTCTCGATCCACATGACCCGCGAGCGCATGCGCAAGGAGGTCGCGGCCAAGGCCGAGCTGAACGCGGAGGAGCGGGTGCTCGACGCGCTCGTCGGCAAGAACGCGACCAAGGAGACCCGCGGCAAGTTCCGCAAGATGCTGCGCGACGGCTCGCTCGCCGAGAAGGAGGTGGATATCGAGGTGAGCGAATCCGCGGGCTCGTCGCTCCCCACCTTCGACATTCCCGGCATGCCGGGCGCGCAGATGGGGATGGTCAATCTCGGCGACATGCTGGGCAAGGCCTTCGGCGAGCAGAAGAAGATCAAGCGCATGACGGTGGAGGCCTCCTACGAGACCTTGATGGCCGAAGAGAGCGACCGCCTGCTGGATCAGGACGTGGTCGTGCGCAGCGCGCTGGAGAACGCCGAGAACGACGGCATCGTCTTCATCGACGAGATCGACAAGATCTGCGCCCGCTCCGACCGCCTCGGCGCCGACGTGAGCCGCGAGGGCGTGCAGCGCGACCTGCTGCCGCTGATCGAGGGCACCACGGTCACCACCAAGCACGGCGCGATCACCACCGACCACATCCTCTTCATCGCGTCCGGCGCCTTCCACCTGGCGAAGCCGGCGGACCTGCTGCCCGAGCTGCAGGGGCGGCTGCCGATCCGGGTCGAACTCAGTTCGCTTGCCCGCGACGACCTGAAGAAGATCCTGACCGAGCCCGAGAACAGCCTGATCCGCCAGTACCGCGCGCTGATGGAGACCGAGAACGTCACGCTGGACTTCAGCGATTGCGCCATCGACGCGCTCTCGGACCTCGCCGCCGAGGTCAACCGCGCGGTCGAGAACATCGGCGCGCGCCGGCTGCACACGGTGATGGAGAAGCTGCTGGAAGAGATCAGCTTCGAGGCCGCCGACCGCTCCGGCGAGACCATCACCATCGATGCGGCCTACGTCGAGACCCACGTGGGCGACCTCGCCAAGGACGCGGACCTCAGCAAGTTCATCCTCTGAGCCGGCATTCGCGGAACGGGTCTTCGATGCGGCCTATACCGGCCTATACCGGTCCATAATGGCACATAATGGCACAAACTGGCACAAACTGGCCCGGCGCAAGCGGTCCAAAGTGGCTCATGGCGGCTCAAGCCGGCCCGGCTCGGAGGCGCTGCCATCGGGCGACCCGTGTCGGTAGTCCGGCTCCCCGAAGCCCCAATAGCCCTCGACGGCGGCGCGGATGTGGTTGATGGCATCGACGGAGAGGCCCTTCGCCTGCTCCTCGGGGGACCGGGGCCAGCCCGGGAGTGGCGTGACACCGCGTGCAGCCGCGCCCTGGCGGTCCGCGCCGCTCCTGCCGGCGCCCTCGATGCGCTGCATGGCGAGCGCCAGCGTGGCGATCTGATCGACGTCCGGCGGCTTCTCTTCGCCGTCGAGGGCGGTGGCGGCGCGCATGGCGAGAGACCTGAGCGTCTCCAGCGCTTGCCGCCCGCTTTCGCCCTCGGGCTGCCCGCCGAGCGACGTGCGCCGGAAATCGGCGAGCGCCGATTCCTCACGCCAGCGCCGCAGCATTTCGCGTCGCGGCCTGACGTAGCGGGCGACGGCCGAGCGCGAGCAGCGGCCGCCCTCTCTGCGGATGCGGCGGGTGACCTCGTCAATGGTGGCGCCTTCGACGATCGCCTCGTGGACGACCGCCAGTATCAGCGGCGGCAGCAGCTCGACGGTCGAGCGCCTCGCCATCAGCCGCCTCTGCCTGGCCCGTCCGGCCCGGCCGCCCCGCCGGCCTGATGATCCGCGCACCGCATCCCCAAACCCTGCCCCCACCCGCCCGCCCCGTGCACCGCACCATGGTCCGGGCCGCTCGCGCCCGAAGGGCCGCGAGCGCAGCATTGGAGTCACTTGCGCCCGAAGAATCACTCACGCCCGCAGGGTCGCGGGCGCAGCATCAGAGTCACTCGCGCCCGAAGGGTCACGAGCACGGAAGTAGAATCCCCGGGCCTGGGTCGCGAGCGCGCCGGAAGGGTCGTGTGCGCCAAGAGTGGCGTCCGGGTGCGGCAATCGCGGTCGCGCACGCGGAACGCGGTCCTGCCGCCCCGGTCACCTCCTCACATCGTCATGCCCGGACTTGTTCCGGGCATCCACGGCTTGCAGCATAGGGACATGAGAAAGGGCGGGGGCTGGGTCTATATCATGACCAACCGACCCAATGGCACGCTCTATCTCGGCGTAACGAATGATATCGTCCGTAGAGCGTGGGAACACCGCGAGGGCTTGGTTGAAGGCTTCACCAAGCGGTACCGTCTGACCCGGCTAGTCTATGCTGAACGCCACGACGACATTTCCACGGCAATCCAGCGGGAGCGGACCATGAAGCACTGGCCGCGCGCCTGGAAGGTCAATCTCATCGTCGCGCAGAATCCCGATTGGGGCGACCTCTACGGGACTCTGCTGTAGACCTGCGGTAGACGTGGATGCCCGGAACAAGTTTTTTCAAAATCCATATTTCTCTTTTATTTTCATCTAGTTAAT
>JAPPMY010000096.1 GCA_028818855.1 Rhodospirillales bacterium | reverse complement strand
CCCAGCTTGGCCGATGCCACCCGATCAAAACAGGCGGCCTACCCCGGATGGATACTGAACAAGCATCCCTTCCCGCTAGTCCGTAGCGTCAGCAACCACGCGCAGGGCTGTCCGCGAAGTGCCGTCGATGCGCAAGATGTCGTCCGCGATTTGGAGCCACGGCAGGCGGCACCCTTCATGGGCGTGGAGTTTCGGCGGCAGTTCCGCTGCCTGATCGATGAGGCCGAGAGGGACGTAAAGCTGATCCGGCAGATAGTCGAAGGCAGCAGCCAGCGGCGAACCGCAGTCGGGGCAGGACCAACGGGTCACGCCGGGGGCAAAGGATTTGGATGCCGGCCAGGCTGGCGACGCCTGTACGGCCTTCTCTCCAAAGGCAGCGAAAAGGCTGCGACTGGAGCCCCGGTGATCCGGCGGCAATCGATACAGTGGCAATAGGCGACACTCTGCGGTGCCTCTTGCGAGGACAGGGTGATGCCACCGCAATAGCAACGGCCCGTGATCTGGCCCGGAATCTCTGCCATGGCCGAAGCGCTCGTCTGTTAGCCGACATTGCCCATGCGGACCGTCTTCCGACGGCAGATTGCCGGTTCCCAGGCCGACGATCAATTCCGAGTATGTTGCAAGAGCAGGAGCCCGGCCTGACCGCCGCGGCGGGATCAGGCGTCGGCTTTCCGATCTTCAGTCGACGCACAGTTCCAGGGCAGGAGTTCTTCGACGCGGTTGATCTTGTGGGCGGGGCTACGCTCGAGTACCTGGGCGAGCCAGGCCTGCGGATCGACGTCGCTGAGCCTTGCGGTCTCGATCAAGGTGTAGGCGATGACGGCGGCCCCGCCGCCGCTGGCCGTTGTTTGGCGGGGTGGAAAGACGCCGATCGGCGCGATAACCTATTGAGAAAGCTAGAAACAGAGGGGTCAGCCTAGGACGCTTATCAACAGGCGGGACAGCGGGCCGCCCGCATAGGGCAGGGATCCCCCTGTCCCTACTGGGCCTTGCGCGCCGCGAGAGGCGGTCATCCGTTATGCGCTCTGGTTCGCCATCTTCACCAACCCGCTTCGCGAGCAGTGCTCACCCAGAACCGGCAACACGTCGCCTTGGCGGCGCGCACCTTCGCGAGCCCCCTCAGCGCATCCCAGTAAGATCGAGCAAGTGATGAATCCCCTTGCACCCACGCCAGCCTTCACACACCATTCGCAACAGGCTTCGACTTGGAATCATCCGGGATCCACCCTTCCCAGGGCCACCCAGGCTCAGACCGGACTCTGTAGGGTGAGGTAATCCGCATTCCATTTGATCGCCGGATTCCCATAACTGACAATTTTATTTTTGTTTTCAACAGGTTAAATTTTGTTTTGTCTACCCGACAGCAAGACGGGCGCGAGGAAGGTTCCCCTCAACAGCCAGGCCCGGTGCATCCTTGAACGGCAACCGCGAGACGCAAGTTCCTTCGTGTTCCCGTCACCGCGCAATCCGGGTCGGTCGTACAGCGATAATCTCGCACTGTGGTACCGGGTTCGCCGCGAGGCCGGCATCGAGGATTCCCGCCTTCACGACCTCCGCCACTCCCATGCGAGCCACGCGGTGATGAATGGCGTTCCTGTGCCGGTCGTCTCGCGGATGCTGGGTCACTCCAACGTCCGCATGACGCTGCGCTACGCACATCTCGGCGAGCGGAGAATCGAGGCTGCCGCCGAGCGAATCGGGCGATCGGTCGCAGCCGTCATGGGACTGGGCACTCAACAGCACCCCATCGATACGTCGAGCGGCGGATCGTTCGGGTAACGCACCCGTTTCATCCCCTTCACGGCCGCGAGTTCGAAGTGATCGAGATCAAGCCGACGATGGGTGTGGAGCGGGTGCATTACACGACGGGCCGCCGTTGACACGATTTGCTTTCGTGAAACCGCGGCTACCAGGAAATCCTCAAGGGGTATAGTGTTTGCGGCGGTGGTCCGTTCGTCGGCAGGCTCGTGCCTTTGCCCGCGCGTTGGACCCGTCAGGTACGAGCGGCCGAGAGCCAAAAACACGAGGGAGACCTACGCAATGCGGGTACTGACACGGTTGATGGCAGCCGCGTTCCTCTGCCTCGCGACATCGCTGGGCGCGGCGCAGGCTGCCGACAAGATCGTCATCTCCAACTGGGACGCCTACATGCCCGGCGATCTCCTCGAGAACTTCACCAAGGAGACCGGCATCGAGGCGGAACTCTCGTTGCACGCGACCAACGAAGAGATCATGGGCAAGGTGACGGCAGGTGGCGGCGCGGGTTACGACGTGATCTTCGTCACGAGCCCCTTCGTCGAGGCTCTGGTCAAGCTCGGCCTCGCCGCCGAACTCGACCACTCGAAGATCCCAAATCTTGCGAACCTTTATCCCGAGGCCCGCTCGCTCGCCTACGACCCGGGTCTCGCTCATTCCGTTCCCTACGCCTGGGGAACCACGGGCCTTTGCTATCGCTCCGACCTCGTGGAAGGCGCGCTCGATAGCTGGTGGGACCTGCTGCGGCCGAGCGACGCGCTCAAGGGCAAGATCACCATGCTCGCCACGGATCGCTGGCTCCTGCTTCCCGGTTTCAAGGCACTCGGCTATTCCGCCAACACAACCGACGAAGCCGAAGTTGCGGCGGCGCGCGACGTGCTGATCGAGGCGAAGAAGGGCCTGCTCGCCTACGACGACACCACGTTCTATTCGAAGCTGGTTTCCGGCGAGGCCTGGCTCGTGGAAGCGTGGGACGGCTGGTGCAACTACGGCGTTTACGAGAACCCCGACATCGTCTTCACCGTGCCGAAGGAAGGGGCCGATCTCTGGGCCGACACCATGGTGATCATGGCGGCGTCGGAGAACAAGGACGCGGCACACGCCTTCATCGACTACGTGCTGCGCCCCGATGTCGGCGCGTGGGTGGCGAGCAACATCCTCTACAAGGTGCCGAACGCCCAGGCCATGGAGGGGCTCGACCCCGGGCTCTATGAGGCGTTTCCCAATCTGGCGATGAAGCCGGAGGATATCCTCGCCCAGGAAGCGCTGCGCGACGTGGGCGACGCCATGAAGCTCTATTCGCGGACCGTGACGGAGATCACGGCCTCCGAATAGGCCTGACCTGATACGGCCGGCGTCGCGCGGGCGGCGTCGGCCGGTCCTTCCGCCGAGGCGGGCGCCCCCATGCCGGAATCGTTGCGCCGGGCGCTGTTGCTGGGGCCAGGCCTCACCTGGCTCGCACTTTTCCTGGTCGTGCCGACCGCCACGATGCTGCTCTACAGCTTCTTCGAGCGTGGCACCTATGGCGGCATCGACACGATTCTGAACGTCGAAAACTACGTCCGCGCGGTCGATCCCCTCTATTTCGGGATACTCCTGAAGTCCCTGCGCATCGCGGCGATTGCGACTGCGGTGGCGCTGGTCATCGGCTATCCGGTTGCTTACCTGATCGCGACGGCGCCGAAACGGCTTCAGATCCCTCTCTTGCTCCTGGTCATGCTGCCGTTCTGGAGCAACTACCTGATCCGAACCTACGCCTGGATCGTGCTGCTCAACCGCGAGGGCCTGATCAACAATGCGCTTCGCTGGCTCGGACTGATCGATGAGCCGGTCTCGCTGCTCTACAACGACACCGCCATCGTAATCGGCCTGGTCTACGGTTACCTGCCGTTCATGGTCCTGCCGCTCTACGCCTCGATCGCTCGCCTGAATCCGGAGATACGCGAGGCGGCGACGGACCTGGGCGCTTCCTCTCTGCGCGGCTTCTGGACCGTGACCGTGCCGCTGACCCGCCAAGCCATCGCGGCGGGCTGCATCTTCGTGTTCGTCCCGTCGATCGGCAATTTTATCACGCCCGACCTGCTGGGCGGGGGCCGCACCAAGATGATCGGCAACCTCATCTACGATCAATTTCTGAAGGCGCGGGATTGGCCCTTCGGCTCGACCCTCGCTCTCATCCTGATCGGCGTGATGATGGCGCTCCTGTTTATGCAAGCCTGGTTCGTGAACCGGCAGATGCGCCATGGCTAGGGTGCGGCCCGAGCGACAAGCGCTGCGCGCGCACGCCACGCTGGTCTATCTGTTCCTTTACGGGCCGATCGCGGTCCTCGTCGTCCTCTCCTTCAACGAGAGCGGCCTGCCGACCGCGTGGACCGGCTTCTCGACCCGCTGGTACAGCGCGCTCGCCGGAGCGGCGGACATCCATCGGGCAGTGCTCAACACGTTGATCGTGGCCGTCTCCGCCACCGCCGTCGCGACGGTTCTCGGAACGCTCCTGGCCCTTGGGCTCGAGCGTCTCAAGCCCCGCAGCTGGATCGACGGCCTCATGTTCGTGCCGATGATCGTGCCCGATATCGTGCTCGCGATCGCCCTGCTCTCGTTCTACACCTTGCTGGAGATGACCCTCGGCCTGCACTCCATCGTCTTTTCCCACATCGTCTTCAACATTGCGTTCGTCGCCGTCGTCGTGCGCGCCCGGCTCCGAAACTTCGACAAGTCCATCGTGGAGGCGTCCATCGACCTGGGCGCGAGCGAGGTGGGCACCTTCTGGCGCATCACGCTCCCGGTGATCGCGCCGGGCGTCATTGCCGGCGCGCTCATCGCCTTTACCCTTTCGATCGACGAATTCGTCATCGCCTTCTTCACGGCCGGTGCCGGACCGTCCTCGACCACGTTCCCCATGCTGATCTATTCGATGATCCGCTTCGGGGTGACGCCGGAGATCAACGCCATCGCGACCATCGTCCTGTTCGTCAGCTTCACGCTGATCCTGATCTCGCAACGCATCAATCGGCCGGTGGCTAACCCGTGAGCGCGGTCATCGAGATGCATGGCGTCAGCAAGCGCTTCGGCGCCGCGATTGCACTCGACGAGGTATCGCTGACGATTCGGGAGAACGAATTCTATGCGCTGCTCGGGCCGTCCGGTTGCGGCAAGACGACTCTGCTGCGGGTCCTCGCCGGCTTCGAGAGCCCCGATGCGGGCTCCGTTTCGCTGGACGGCAAGGACCTGATCGCGATTCGGCCCAACCGCCGCCCGGTCAACATGATGTTCCAGTCTTACGCCCTCTTTCCCCATCTCAACGTCTTCAACAATGTGGCCTACGGCCTCCGCATGGACCGCGTGCGCGGCTCGGAGCTGGAGACGCGAACGCGGGACGTCCTCGCCATGGTCCAGCTCGATGGGCTGGAGAGCCGGCGCCCCAACCAGCTTTCCGGCGGCCAGCGCCAGCGGGTCGCGCTGGCCCGCGCCCTAGTGAAACGCCCGCGGGTGCTGCTGCTGGACGAGCCACTCGCTGCGCTCGACAAGAAGCTGCGCGGTCAGATGCAGATGGAGCTCAAGCACCTCCAGCACGCCGTTGGCATCACCTTTATCGTGGTCACTCACGATCAGGGGGAAGCAATGGAAATCGCAGATCGTATCGCGTTGATGCGGGACGGGCGGATCGAGCAGGAAGGCACGCCGGAAGAGCTCTACGAGCGGCCGGTAAGCCATTTCGTCGCCGACTTCATCGGCGACATGAACTTTTTCGCGGGCACGCGCTGTGCGGATGGGCTGAGGCTTGCGAGCGGCACCACGCTTCGCGGTCAAGGAGACCCCGGCAAGTCCTCCCAGGTCTGGCTCGCCGTCCGCCCCGAGAAACTCGCCCTGTCACGGCACCGGCCGGCGACAACGGAGGACAACGCCGTGGAGGGACATGTCGTCGACATCTCATACAGCGGCCAGCACTTGAGCATTCGTCTGCGGGTCCCGGAGATCGACGCGCTGATCCTGGCGAAGGTGGATACCGCCGATCCCAACGTTGCGGGAATCGAGCGCGGACAGGCGCTCTGGTGCCTTTGGTCGCCGTCGGCGTCCCGCATTCTGCCGCGCGAATCACAGTCCGAGGTGTGAGAGAATGAGCGAGACCAAGACCATCGTCTTCTTTCCCGAGGCCGCCTTCGGGCCGGCGTTGAACTCGGTGGCGATCGCCCAGGCCTGTCGCACCCGCGGCCACCGTGCCGTATTCCTCTGCGATCCTGGCTTCACCGGCGTGTTCGCCAACTACGGCTTTGAGGAAGTGCCGGTTCCCATGTCGGAGTCCATGCCGCCGGAGCAGATGGCGAAGTACTGGTCCGACTTCATCAACGGTCACATCCCCAACTTCCGCAAGAGCCCCCTCGATCAGATCGACAACTATGTGAAGGACTGCTGGGACGCGATCGTGGATACGGCGGTGTGGGCCGAGAAGACGTTGCCAGGCATCCTCAGTGACATCCGGCCCGACCTCATCTGCATCGACAATGTGATCCTATTCCCCGCCACCAAGCAGCATGGTGTCCCCTGGGTTCGGATTATTTCCTGCAGCGAGAACGAAATCCCCGACCCGGACATACCGCCGCACCTCTCCGGGTGCGGGGAGGCCGACCGCGCGTGCTTCGCGGCCTTCGAGAGCCGCTTCAACGAGGTGATCGGACCGATCCACGGCCGCTTCAACGAGTTTCTGACAAGCTGCGGTGAAGACCCCTATCCCCTCGGGCAGTTCTTCGAGCCCTCGCCGCACCTCAATCTGTTGCTCTATCCGAAAGCGGTAAGGTACGCCCGGCGCGAGCCGCTCGATCCGGCGCACTTCCAATACCTGGAGGGTTGCGTCCGCCAGGAGGAGCCCTACGACGTGCCGCGCTTCGCCGCGCACGACGACGCGCCCCTCGTCTATGTCAGCTTCGGCAGCCTCGGCGCCGGCGATACCGACCTGCTGAAGCGCATCATCGCCGCGTTCGCCGGCAAGCCCTATCGGGTGCTGGTCAATGTCGGCGACTATCTCGATGCCTACGACGCACCGCCGTCCAACGTGCACCTCGCCAGTTGGTATCCCCAGCCATCGGTGATTCCGCAGGTTGATACGGTCGTTCACCATGGCGGGAACAACAGCTTCACGGAGTGCCTCTATTTCGGAAAGCCGGCGTTGATCATGCCCTACGTCTGGGATGGCCACGACAACGCCACCCGTGTCGCCGAGACGGGGCATGGCCTTGCGCTGCACCGCTACGACTGGACCGACGAGGATCTGCTTCGTGCCGTCGACACCCTGATCGGCGATCCCGCAATGCGTGATCGCCTCGCCAGGACCAGCAGTCAGATGCAAGAGGCGGACGGCCCGGCATTTGCGGCGCAACTTCTCGAAGGAGTGCTACAGCGACCGCGCTGAGCCGGATGCCTGTCAGGTGGCGGCTGCGCTCCGTGACTCCTGAAGTGTTGATCGGCGCGTGGGTTGGACGCCAATCGGCGTCCTAACTGGCATCGCATTTACCGAAGCACGGTAGCGGGTGCGCGCTAACGGCCGACCAGATCGGCCGCGATGCGCTTTGCGCGGTCGGTGAACCCGGCGACGCTTTCGCCCTCGAAGCGCTGGCGGAAGCGTTCGGCAGATTCGGCGATGTGAGCGTCGATCTTCTCCTGCGACGGCTTCCGCTTTGGCGGGACAAGCTCGCGCAGCACCGCTTCCGCAGCGAGCAGGCGGCAGGCCTGATCGACGACCATCAATTCCAGAGCCAGGATCAGCTCGTCCCTCTTCTCGAGCTCTTCCTGAATGTTCCGCGGGATCGGCATCGTTTCACTCCTCTGACCGCGACCGCTATCCTGCGCCTGAGAGACGGCGATCTTACTCGAAAGCGACGGAAACATCGTGGGGCGACGCCGCGCAGCCAAGACGCCATCGAAGCGGCGATGGCTTCGTTACGGCATCATCGTCGGGATACTTCTGCTGTTCGTCATCGTCTACGAGACCGGGCAGCAGTTGCGCCGCGGCGGTACCGGGGCGGAGCAGCAGGCCGCAGCACCGGGGGCCGAAGAGACCGTCGATCCCGAGGACACCGTGCGCCGGATCAAGCGCTACTACCGCAGCCACGATCTGCCGTCCGGCTGGGAGGTGGGCGACACGACGCGGGCCGAGATGGACCCCGTCGAGGTGGAGGTCCATTTCTCCCCCGGCATCCGCTCGAGCCGCCACGGCGAGGCGGCGCGCCCCGGCGAGATCGGGCCGCACAACGCCTGCCCGACCGAGGAATCGAACCTCTGGAGCGAACTCGCCGAGGCATCGTTCGAAATCGAAGTGAACGACAAGACCGGGGTGATCGAACGGTTCGCCTGCACCCCGCCCGCGCCGGCCGGGTCAGGGTAGCGCTCCCGTCAAACGGGCACCGGATCGATGAGCACGTCGGCGTCGCCGGCGGCCTTGCCGCGCCAGTGGGCGACGAGACGCATGCCTTGCGCCTTCTCGTCCGACGACATCTCCTTGACCACGGCCTCCAGCGCGGTGAGCGCGCTGCCGATGCCATGCCGGGCAGCAAGCGAGAGCCACAGGAAGGCCTGAACGCGGTCTCTCTTCACCCCCTCGCCCGCCAGGTACATATGGCCGAGGCGAGCCTGGGACTGATAGTGCCCGGTTTCCGCCGCCTTGCGATACCACTCGGCGGCTCGGGCGTGGTTCTGCGGCACGCCGTTGCCCTGGCTGTAGAGCACGCCGAGGTTGAAGCGGGCGTTGGCATCGCCGCCGCGGGCCGCGCGGCGCAGCCAGCGCACCGCCTCCGCCATGTCCTTGGCGACGCCGTTGCCCATGGCGTACATCGCGCCGACGTTGCTCTGGGCCAGCACGTTCCGGCCCTCGGCCGACTTCAGATACCAGGCGAACGCCGCCGCTGGGTCGGCCTCGACGCCGTCGCCGTTGGCGTAGAGCGAGCCGATCCAGGCCTGCGCCTCGGCATTGCCGGCTTCGGCGAGCGGCTGCCAGAGCGCCCGCGCCCGGTCGAAGTCGCGGGCCATGTAGGCGCGCCGCCCCGCCTCGATGGCGTCGCGCGCCTGCTGCGCACGCGCCGCCCGTGCACCGTCAGCGCGGGATTCAGCGCGGCGCGCCTTACGGGACGGTCCGTTCGCTCTTCTTGTAGACATAGACGCAGTCCGTATCCTCGTCGCCGTCGCGCACCGGCTCGCCGTCGGCCTTGAGCCGGCGTAGGAAGTAGTCCTGCACCGTCTGCGCGGCGTAGAAGGTGAGCGCCTGCTTGTAGATCCAGGGGTCGGCGGCTTCGTCCACCTTGTGGACCTCGAGCAGGGTCTTCTTCGGGTCGGCTGCAATGCCGACGTAGTAGTCGCCGAAGTCCCCGCCGAACTCCTTCATGTAGGCGAGAATCTCGTACTTGATCTGCTGGACGCTGAAGACCATCAGCGGGCGGCGGCCGCGTAGAGCGGTCCCGACCAGTGGACCTCGTGGCGCTTCAGCACGCGCCCGATCACGTAGGTCTGGAGCAGGTGCGCGGCCCGGTCCTCTTCGAGCGGGAGGGAGGCCAGGCTTGTCTTCGGCCTGGACGGAGTCCCGAACCGGGCCAGCTCGTCCTGCGCCATCGAAGCCGTGCTGGCGGCCTCGTCGAGCGCCGCGCGCAATGCGTCCACGTGCGCGGACTCGATCGGCCGAGCACTGCCGACCCTGACCCGGGCGAGCGTCTCCTCCAAAGCGGTGGGCTGCAGCACGATACTCAACAGTCGGTCTTCCCCGCGCAGCAGGATCAGGTTGGGGAGCAGCCAGAACACCGTTGCGGGCGCGCCCGAATAGTCGGTGTCCGCCCGGAGCACGATGACGTCGGCGGCGCCCTTCTTCGCGGGCTTGGCGTCGGGCGCGAGCGCGCGCAGCAGCGCGCGCCCGAGGAGCTTCCAGTTGGCATCGTGCTCCACCCAGAAACTCTCGGCGTTCCCCCACGCCGCGGTGTCGTCGAGGGCAAGAGCCTCCGCGACGCAATCGAGCCGCTCGGCCAGCGGCGCGGCCCCGGGATCCAGGTTGACGAAGAGGAATGGCCCCTCGCTCTCCACCGTCACCGGCAGCAGCCGCTCAGGCCGGTAGCCGAGATACTGGCGCATCGTGGGCGTGTCGTCGCCGAGCTCGTCGGCGGCGATCACCCCGCGATCGCGGCTGTAGCCGCAGGAGGTGAACGAACATCTGGTCTTGGAGCCGGTCTGGCACTGCGCCGGCACGAAGCGGCAGCCGCCGTGCTGCGCGAGGTTGTAGCGCCCGGTCAGCCCGTCCCTGCCGCGCTGCACGTGGACGCCGTGATTGCCGACGGTGTAGGGCAGGAGGTCGCCGACATTGGGAATGTCGCGGTGGGAGCCGATGCAGATCCAGCTTCGGGTCCAGATCTTCTCGTCCTCCAGGTCGGCGAAGACCTTGGAGCGGTAGGCGATGGGCGTGAGGATGCAAGCCTTGCCGAAGCGCCCGCGCGACGGCTTGTAGAGGACGGGATCCTGGAGATCGACGCCCTCGTCGACGTAGTCGAGATCGGGCCGCATCGTCATCGGACCAGACCCTCGGCCGCGCTTGGACGGGGCGGCTGTTTCGCTCGCCCCGTCCGTGCCTGCGGCTGGACTCTACTTCCGCTTCTTGTTGAGTGGCGGGTCGTAGTCGGCGCGGCCGCGATGCTGGATCGCCCTGCGAGGCGGCGGCGGCAGCGGGCCGTCCTGCGAGAAGCGGTCGAGCACGTTCTTCACCAGCCGCGAGATGTTGTTCTTCTCGGGGTCGCCGTTGTTCCACGGCAGCGACCCGCAGAACGCGATCGAGCTGAACGCGAAGCACCCGCCGCCGTTGGGCGTCTCGTGATAGGCGATATCCGAGCGCACGCGCGGGTGCTGGGTGCCGTCGAGGCCCTGCTGGTTGAAGCCGAAGTCCTCCATCACCAGCAGGTAGCCCTCGGTGTGGCGGCCCGCCGAGGTCGCGGTGATCAGCGTGTGCGGCGGCGAGCCGAGCAGGGTATCGACGATGTCGAGCTCGGTGCCCGCAGCGCCGCCGCCGACGAGACCGAAGTTGCCGATCTTCTCGTCGTAGCCGATGCCCTCGTAGGCCCATGAGACGCGCGGATCGTTGCTCTCGGGCGTCCGCGAGTAGTAGCTGGAGATGTCGAAGCCCTCCGACGACATGCCGGTGCCGGCGACCGAGTGCAGGTAGCGCCCGCGATAGCGCCACATGCCGCCGAGCTCGCCGGTCGACTGGTGATAGTACTCGCCGGGATCGGCCCGCCAGGTCCTGATGCCGGACTCGCAGCGGCGCATCTCGGTGACGATGCCGCGGCCGAGATGGTCGTAGGCCGGATGGTAGGAGTGGATCCAGTAGAAGCCGTCCGCGCCCATGTACATGAACCGGCCGCCGCGCTGGGTGTAGTCGTGGATCGCGTCGAGCTGCGGCCCGGAGTTGTGCTCCGGATGCGAGCCCGTGATCACGACGTTGTAGTTCTCCAGCCGCGCGAGGCCGTCGTAGTTCACGTCCTCGTCGGTGATGACGTCGTACTTGTAGCCCAGCTGGTTGAGCCAGTAGATCAGATGCAGGTCGGCCGGGTACTGCCAGGGCGCCTGCATCAGGAAGTGGTCGTACTGCGGCCGGATGCTGAGAATGGGCCGCAGCCTCGACGAGAGGCAGAGGCCGCTGCCGTCCGTATGCGTGTCGTAGATCGAGCCGCCGTACTCGCGGTGCTCGGCCAGGAACATGTTCTGGTGCTGCATGATCGGCACGCGGTAGACCAGCAGCTCCGCCCCGCCCGCGTTGTTGGCGAGATGCTCGTTGGCGTAGGCCATGTAGCTGATCGTCGGCATCATCACCGCGATCTTGGCCTGCTCCTCGCCGGGGCGCGGCACCACGAAGAAGGGGATGTAGTCCTCGTCGCCTTCGTCCGTCGTGAGCTTCACGCAGTAGGAATCGCTCTCGTAGTTCGCCGGCACGGTCCACTCGAAGTCGACCTCCCAGCGCGCATCGTCCACATCGTCGTCGTGGAAGTGGATGGCGCCGTACTCCTGGGGCGCATGCTTCCAGTCGAAGTTGTTGCCCGAGAAGTTGTGGCCGGTCATGGCGCGCGTCGGGCAGTTGACGATCTGCGCGTCGAGCAGGTAGGGCCCGTGGTCCTTGCCGACGATGGTGTTGATGCCGTCCGAGAAGTCCCAGGCGGCGACGATGGTCTCCGAGAGCGCGCCGGTGGGGCCGGAGTTGCGCCGCTCGGTCATGCCGCGCTGGGCGCCGAGCTTCATGGTCTCGATCTCTTCGCGGCTCAGCGCGCGGTTGCAGATCCGGGGGCTGTCGATCTTCCCGTTGTAGTGGCCGTTGATGACGATGCCCGCAGGCACCGACGACTGCGCCGTGGGATCGTCGCTGTGCGCGCCGGTGTAGCCGGCGATCACCGCCGGGCTCGCGTCATGCCTGACCGGACCTTCGATCTTGTCCTTCGCGGGCCGGACCACGGGGTCGAGCGCGTAGACCACCTGCGGCTCGTGATAGAGGATCGCCTGACCCGACTTCGCGTCGTAGGTCGCGGCGAGGAAGTGCCAGGCATGGTCGCGTAGCGGCGCGCCGGTCGTGACCTTCTTGCCGTTGATGCGAAGCTCGGCGCAGCCGTCCTCGTTGATGAAGAGGCCGTAGCCCTTGTTCCTGTGCCACTTCGTGACCAGGCCCTGGGCGCCGTGCTTCCAGTACTTGGGATGGGTCTTCGGCGTCGTAGGCCAGACCCAGCATTGCAGCGTGAAGCTCTGCACGCGGAGCTGCGCGTTGTCTTCCACGCAGCCGTAGGAGCCGCTGTGAATGACCTGACGGCGGCCCGTGTAGGTGCCGTTGAGCGATGCCCGCCTCTTGCGCTCGATCAGGCCCGGGCCGCGCGGGTTGGTGTCGCCGTTGATCATCTTCACGAGCTGGGCGTCGTAGTTCTTCGGCCCGTCGCAATTCACATAGAAGCGGATCGTGTCGCCGGGATGGACGCCGAATTTGTCCGCATATCCCGTCAGTCTCATCCAAGCCATCGGGTGTCTCTCCCCCTTAAGTCGCGCGGGCCCTGGCGGCCGCTCGCGCGTCCTGATCGGTTACCGCGTGGAACCCCGGAATGATCGCCTGGGCCTGCGCCCTAGGACGCAGCCCAGTTGTCGTCCCGGCGCTTCCAGCCCTGGTGGAAGTGCTCGGGGAAGCCGTCGGTCTCCGGGAACTCGTCGAGCCGCATCAGGAAGATGTCGTGCTGGGGGTCCTGCTCGTTGTCGTACACCTTGTCCGAGACGAACTCCGGCGGCACGCCCCGGATGCCTGAGCAGCGGGCGATGCGCCACTCCTTCTCGACCTTGGTGCAAACCACCACGAGCTTGCCCTTCGCCGGCTGGGCCCGCATTCGCAGCAGCACGCGGTTGAGCTGGATGTCCTCGTGGATGCCGCCGCTGACCTCGGTGGTGTCGCCCGGTGTCGCGCAGCGCAGGATCGAGCAACCGGCAACGCCCTTCATGGAGTCGATGCACGCCTTGTGCTCCTCGATGAGACGGTCCCGTTCGGGACTGCCCTTCGGCGGAATACGGATCATTCTGGGTCTCCCCTCGCGTCTGCTGCCTCGGCCCTCTTGTGCCTAGATCGTCAGGTACTTGTCGACGACCTCGTCGGTCAACGCGTCGATGGGGCCACCCTCGACGATCAGACCGTTGTCCATGATAACGAACTCGTGCGAGAGCTCGCGCGCAACCTTGATGTGCTGCTCCGTGAGGACGAGCGTGAGGCCGACCTCGGTGTTCAGCCGCATGATCGTGGCTTCCAGCTCCTGCACGATGTTGGGCTGGATGCCTTCCGTCGGCTCGTCGAGAAGCAGGATCTTCGGATCGGTCGCGAGCGCGCGCGAGATCGCGAGCTGCTGCTGCTGGCCGCCGGAGAGCTGCCCCGCCCGCTTGTCCAGGTTCTCGGCGAGATACGGGAAGAGGTCGAGGCACATGTCGGGGATCTTCCGCCGCTTGTCGTTGCGGGCGAAGGTCCCGAGCAGGATGTTCTCGCGCACCGAGAACTTGGGCAGGATGCCGCGCCCCTGCGGGATGTAGCCGATGCCGATCTCGGAGCGCCGGTGCGTGGGCATGTCGCTCGCGTCTTCGCCGGCGATCCTGAGCGCGCCGGTCATTTGCGTGGTCAGCCCCATGATGGTGCGCATCAGCGTCGTCTTGCCGACGCCGTTCCGCCCCAGCACCGCCATGCAGTGGCCGTGGGCAACGCCCAGGCTCACGTTCTGCAGGATCGGCGTCTTGCCGTAGTAGGAGGTGACGCCTTCCAGCTCAAGCAGCATCGCTGATGCCCTCGGCGCCGAGATAGACCTCGCGCACTTTCGGATCGTTCTCCACCTCGTGCATGGGGCCTTCCGCCAGCGTCCTGCCCAGATGCATGAGCGTGATGATGTCGGCGATCTCGCGCACGAACGCCATGTCGTGCTCGACCACGACCAGCGTGTGCGTCCCCTTCAGCCGGTTGAAGATTTCGGAGGTGCGGTGGGTCTCCTGCTCGGTCATGCCGGCGGTGGGCTCGTCCATGAGCAGGAGCTTGGGGTCCTGGGTGAGCACCATGCCGATCTCGAGCCACTGGGTCTCGCCGTGGCTGAGATTGCCGCCGACCTCGTCCAGCCGCTCCTGCAGCCCGACAAGCTCCACGATCTGGTCCAGCCGCTCGCGCCCCGCCCGCTGGCGGAACGTGATCATGTTGATGAAGGGATTGGTGTTCCGGCTGTTGGCGACCTGCAGGTTCTCGCGCACGGTGAGGTCCCTGAACACCGCCGGCACCTGGAACTTGCGGCCGATCCCGTGCTTCACGATGCGGTGCTCCGGCAGGCCCGTGATTTCGCGGCCCTGGAACATGATCTTGCCGCCCGTGACCTTCTGGCGGCCGGTAATCAGGTCCATCGTCGTGGTCTTGCCGGCACCGTTGGGCCCCAGCAGGCAGCGCAGCTCGCCCTCCGCGACCTGGAAGCTGAAGCCGTCGACGACCTTGTACTCGTCATAGGCCTTGGTCACGTCCGTGACTTCCAGAATGGCAGCCACCTCCATGCCCTCCTAATCCGATGCCCGCCGGGGGCCGAGGGCCGGCTGCGTCGGCGCACGGCCGCGATAGGGGACGAGGCCGACGATCATCTCGAACAGGCCGGCAATGCCCTTCGGCAGGAAGCGCACGACGACGATGAAGATCGTGCCAAGGATCACGAACCAGGCGGCCTGGAACTCGTCGCCCACGTAGCTCTGGATCGTGTTGATGAAGATGGCGCCGAAGATCGCGCCGAACAGCGAGAGCCTGCCGCCGACGGCGGCCCAGATCACCATGGTGATGCTGAAGAAGATCTCGAGCGACGTCGGCGAGACGTACTGGACGATCATCACCCAGACGATGCCGGCGATCGCGGCGATGAGGCCGGAGATCGTGAACACCGTCACCTGATAGAAGGCGACGTTGTAGCCGAGGAAGCGTGCGCGTTCGGGGTCGTCGCGTATCGCCTGAATTATGGTGCCGAATTTGCTCGCGAGCAGCGCCTTGGTCCCGAGCGTCAGCGCGGCCAGGACACCGAGCGCCACCCAGTAGATCATGCTGCTGTAGGGGTCGACGTCGACTCCGAACGCCTGGAACGAGCTGGGCGGCGAAATGCCGTTGAAGCCCGCCGTGAACGGCTGCATGTCGTAGGCCATGTTGTACCAGGCGCCGAGCATGGCGAGCGTCATGATGGCGACGAAGGCGCCGGCCAGGCGCGCCTGGAACATCAGGAAGCCGAAGATGACGAAGAAGAGGGTCGGGATTCCGAGCGCCAGGATCAGCCCGACCTCGGTGTGCCAGAACGGCTCCCACACCGTCGGCAGCTTCTCGAGCTCGTTGGTCAGCATGAAGCTCGGGATCGGATCGTACTCCGGGTCCTGGTACTGCATCTGCATGGTGGCGCCCATGCCGTAGGCCGCCATGCCGAAGGCGATTCCCTGACCCAGGCTGAGGATGCCGCCGAAGCCCCACACCAGGCTCACCGAGAGCGCCAGCATGCCGAAGACGCCGTAGCGCGCGAACTGGTTGAGCGCGAAGGGGTCGTCGCCCATGAACACGGGGATGGTGGCGAGCGCGCCGAAGGCGACGACATACATCGCCCACTGCGCGCGCTTGTCGTGATAGAGGTTCTGCCGCTGCGCCGTCGGCTCCAGCTTCAACCTTTCCAGCAGCATGGACATGACGTTCACCCTGCCTCAGCGCCGGGCCATGCTGGGCGCGAAGATCCCCTGCGGGCGGAACCGCAGGAAGATCACGATCAGGATGAACAGGACGAAGCGGGCGAAGGTGTCGTTGGTGAAGTAGGAGAAGATGGAGAACATCTCGCCCATGATGCCGGCGGTTGCCAGGCTGCCGAACAGCTCGCCGCCGCCCGTCACCACCACCAGGAACGCCTCGACCACGTAGCCGAGCCCCATGTCCGGGAAGATCGTCTTCAGGCCCGCGAACATGGAGCCCGAGATTCCCGCGAGGCCCGCCCCGTAGGCGAAGGTGAGGCCGTAGACCCGGTTCGAATTGATGCCGAAGGACGCCGCCATCTGCGGGTTCTGCATCACCGCGCGAACCTGGATGCCGATATTGGTCTTGAACAGGATCGCCCACGTCATGGCGACCAGCGCCAGCGCCGCGAAGAAGATGAAGATCCTGATCCACGGCACGTGGACGAAGTCGATCGTCATCACGCTGGTCAGCCAGTCGGGCACCTCGACGTATTGCGGCTCGCCGCCGAAGATCAGCCGGATGCTCTGGATGAAGACCAAGGATACGCCCCATGTCGCGAGGAGCGTGTCCAATGGTCGGTCGTACAAGTGTCGTATGAGTCCGCGCTCGACCAGCCAGCCGATGAAGCCCACGACAATGAAGGAGATCGGCAGGCAGAGCAGCCAGGGGAACCCGCCGAAATACTGCAGGATCCAGGTGAAGTAGGCGCCCAGCATGATGAACTCGCCATGGGCCATGTTGATGACGCCCATGGTGCCGTAAATGATGGTGAGCCCGAGCGCAGCGACCAGCCAGATGCTGGCCAGGCTGAGCCCGATAATCAGCGCATTAATGAACGGTTCAGCGGCGAAGGGTGTCCAGAAATCGTGGACGCTCATGAATTGAGTCTCGCCTCTCTCCCTGTTGCGATCCTGCCGGCAGCGCCCGCGGATGCGCGCCGGAAAGGTCGGGCGGCCACCGCCCCCCGCCGGGGAGCGGCGAGGCGGAGGATGAAACCCTCCGCCCCGACACTACCAGATCGAACAGGCCTCTTACAGAACGTCCTTCTGAACCGAGCCGTCCGGGCGATGCAGGCCGTCGGCCTTGCAGACGCCGCGCTCGGGATAGATCGCGAAGGGATCCGGCCCGACGTGATCGTCGGCCTGGCGCACGATGGTGAACTGACCGTCCGCGCCGCACTGGCCGATCTTGGGCTTGAGCCAGATGTTGAAGTTGTCCGGGTCGATCCAGACCTTGCCCTCCGGGCTCTCCTCGTCGCTGAGCGTCACCGGGCCCTGGTCGCGCCAGTTGCCGCTGACGTCGCGGATCATGCGCGGCGTGATCGCTTCCCAGTCGCCGCCGGTCTCCTCGAGAGCCCGCTCGACACCCTTCTTCCACACGTAGATGCCGAGATAGGTCTCTTCCATGTTGTAGTGGGTGACGCCGCCGCCGCCGTACTGGCTCGAGAGATACCCCTCCACGAACTTCTCGTTCGTCGGGTTCTGCAGCGTCTGGAAGTAAGGCGCAGACAGGAAGTGACCGGCGCCGGCCTCGTTGCCCATGGCGCGGGTCTCGATCTCACCGGTGGTAAGCGATGCGATCGGCGTCTTGTCGGACTTGAAGCCTTCCTGCAGGAACTGCCGGTGCAGCGCGATGTCGGAGTCGCCGACCACGGTCGACATGATCCAGTCGGGCTGCTGCTGGCGGATCTTGTTGAAGACCGGCGCGAACTCGGAGCCGCCGAGGGGGATGTAGTCCTCGCCCAGCACCTCGCCGCCGGCCCGCTCCAGCCAGACCTTGACGTTCTTGTTGGACTCTTTCGGCCAGATGTAGTTGGAGCCGACCAGGTAGGTCTTGGGGCCGAAGTTCTCCACCATGAACGGCACCAGGTCATAGGAGTGCTGGTTCGCCAGCGGCCCGGTGTTGATGATGTTCTGCATGCACTCCCGGCCCTCGTAGCAGGTCGGGTAGTAGTAGAGGTGGTCCCACTTCATCACGATCGGCATGACCGCACGCCGGCTCGCCGAGGTGTAGCTGCCATGCACCGACACCACGCGGTCGCGGAGAATGAGCTGCGTGATCTTCTCCGAATAGACCTTGATGTCGGACTTGGCATCGACCACCACCGGCTCGACCATCTTGCCGGCGATGCCGCCCGCGGCATTGATCTCGTCGACTGCGTAGAGCGAGACTTGGGTGGAGTCGTTCTCGACAACCGAGAGGTTGCCGGTCTGCGACCACAGCATGCCGACCTTGATGGGCTCGTCTTCGTAGATCCAGGGTTTCGCGCCCCAGGCCTGCCCGAAGTCCTTGACGTAAATGTGAGGGAAGGTGGCCGCGATGCCGGCCGATCCCGCCAACGCCCCCTTGAGGATGGTCCGTCTGTTGACACGCATGTTCGAGGTCTCCCTTGCGATTCGCTGATGCCACGCCGCCCGGCGAGCCATGCACAGCCCGTCGCGGCGGCGACCAAATGCGTCCGTAACGAGAATAATCCCTCGCGTTCAACGATAATGTCAACAGAGCGACATGCCATTTACGAGATTTACGAATTTCGGTGTTATAGGCTACGAAATTCGTATCAGGGGCCGTGTCTGCGGGCTGTTGCGTTCTTCGCGCTCAGTTGGAATCATTGGCCTCGGCCGGCGACGGCGGCGATGAGAGGACCAGGGCCATGAACCCGAAAGCCAAGCGCATGCTTCAGCTCTGCGCCGACAACGTGTTCTGGGTCTTCCTGGCCCTGATGATCATCCTCGGCTCCGCCATGGAAACGCCGATGATCAACGTCGGCCTGACGGCCCGCTGAGCACCGGCGCGAATCGGGCGGACCGGTCGTCACCCCGGCAACGCCGCGCACGCCGAGGGAGCGCCAAACCGCCCGGACGGGACCACCGCCACCATGAGCCGGCGAACGAGACGACGGCAGTCCGCGGCCAGCACCGGCCGTGCCCGTGCGAGCGACCCGGCCGCCGCCCACGCGGATGTCCTCGCCCGCGCGGCGCGGCAAATGAAGGAAGGCCGTCCGCACAGGGCCGATCAGCTCCTCACAAAGCTGCTGGCAGGTGATGGGGCGGAAGACCCGAGTGTCCTTCACTATGCCGGGGTCGCCCGTTACCGCTGCAGCCGCTTCGACGAGGCGGCCGGGCTGCTGCGCCAGGCGACCGAGGCGGCACCCACCTATGCCGAGGCGCACAACAGCCTCGGCATCCTGCTCCTCGAGACCGGAGAGACTGCCGAGGCCCGCGCCGTGCTGGAGCGCGCCGTCGCGCTCCGCCCCGACTACGCCAACGCCCATACCAATCTCGGCAACGCGTTGAGCACGGCCGGCCAACTGGAAGAAGCGGCAACCGTCTATCGCAGGGCCATCGCCCTCGACCCCTACGACCTGCAGGCGCACCACCGGCTTGCGCGGACCCATCTGGCCCTCGGCGCGTTGGAACCCACCCTCGCTGCCTGCACCGCCGCGCTCGCCATCGACCCGTTCTGCCAGAACGCGCTGGCGACCCGCGCGCTCGCGGAGCAGATCGGGGGCGATGACGACGGAAGCAGCGGGCTCTACGACTTCGACCGCTTCGTGACCCGGGTCTCGCTCACGCCGCCGCCCGGCAGCGGCGACATCGAAGCCTTCAACGAGGCGCTGACAACCGCCGTTCGCGAGGCGCCCTCCCTGGTGTGGGAGCCGCCCAACCGCGTGACCCGCAACGGCGCGGTGACCCAGGACCTGCTGGCCACGCCGAGCGCCCCCATCCGCAACCTGGAGCGCGCGCTGCGTGCCGCAATCGACGCTTACAGGGAGACACTCACGGCAGACCCGGAGAGCCCCTTTCTCGCCCGCATCCCCCGGCGCTATCGCCTCACGCTGATCGCTTCCATCTTGACCGCGGGCGGCCGGCACCCGCCGCACATTCACGAGAGCGCGTGGCTGAGCGGGGTCTATTACGTCGCGGTGCCGCCACAGATCGGCACGGAGAGCACCGAGCACGGCGGCTGGCTCGAGTTCGGCCGCCCCGACCACGACCTGCCGCAAGGGAGCCCCGTCCGTTTCGTCAGCTACCCGCCGCGCGCCGGCACGGCGCTGCTCTTCCCGTCGTACGTCTTTCACGGGACGCTGCCCTTCGAGGGACCGGGCGAGCGCATCGGCATCGCCTTCGACGCCTATCCCGAGCCGTGAAACCAGGGCGCAAGCTCGCCGATTCCGCGTCTCGACCGGTGGAATCAGGCTGAATAACTCTGCGGCGATCCCATACAGCATGTTGTTAAGCGTCGTCGTTTGACTCCTCGGAATCAAAGGGAATCAACATGTTGCCACGCCAATCGGCGTCCAATCTACGCGCCGAACAACAACCGTGAGACCAGCGTGCACGCGATGCTGACCATGATCTCGATATGACCGCGCCGCGGGCCGTTGCCCGGCTCCTTGTCACGCAAGATTTCTTGTTGGTAAATTTACCGCGCGCTCATTGACGGAGGGATCGGCGGTGACCGACCAAGCCTCGCGCAGCGAGGAAGGCCGCGCAACGAGCCGACTTCGCCTCCACTCGGGGCTCGATCGGACATGCGCTCTGACACAGCCGGTTCGACGTGCCGGGCAGCGTCCGGTCAGCCTCTCGGTGGCTCCCACTCGAAACGCAGGAGATTATGCTCATGAAGCTCGGAACGTTCATGATGCCGAACCATCCCCCGCACCGGAGCTTCGCCGAAGGGCACGACCACGATCTGAACTACTTGGCGTATCTGGATTACATCGGCTTCGATGAGGCCTGGATCGGCGAACACTACACGCTTCTGAGAGAGCCGTGCCCGGCGCCCGATCTGCTCGTCGCCCAAGGCCTGGTCGTCACCAAGAAAATACGTATCTCTCCCGGCGGCTACATGCTGCCCTTTCACCATCCGGCGGAACTCGCCCATCGCATCGCCTGGCTCGACCACATCTCGCGCGGGCGCTGCTATGCCGGTGTGGGATCGAGCGGGATAATTACGGATTGGGAGATGTTCGACGTTGACGGGAAGGCGGGCGAAAACCGGCGCATGATGGAAGAATCTCTCGAAATCATGTTGCGCTTCTGGACCAGCGACGGACCCTTCGAATACAAGGGAAAGTTCTGGACCGCGCGGCGCCCGGACCAGGGCTTCGACGAAAACTTCGACTACCACATAACGCCGTACACCAAGCCTCACCCACAAGTCGCCATTGCCGGGTTCAGCCCGAAGTCGCCCACGCTCAATCTGTGCGGGCGCAAGGGCTTCATCCCGTTAAGCTTCGGCTTCAGCAATCGCTTCCTGCCGAGCCACTGGGAGTCGGTCGTAGAAGGCGCAAGCGAGACAGGCGTCGAGGCCAACCGCAGTCTCTGGCGCGTCGGACGCGACATCTATGTCGCGGACACCGACAAGGAAGCGCGCAAGAAGGTCGTCGATGGCGCGATGGGCGAGCACTACATCAAGTTCTGGATGCCGAATCTGAAGTATCTCGGCATGCTGAACGCCGTGAAGCACGATCCGGAGGTACCCGATTCCGACATCAATCTGGACTACATCATCGACCGTTGCATGTTCGTCGGCAATCCCAAGACGGTCGAGCAGAAAATTGCGGACATGGTCGGGGCCACCGGCGGCTGCGGTTGTCTGCTGGTCAACTCCTTCGATCATGTCGACGACTGGCAGGGCTGGCGTGCTTCGGTCGGCATGCTGTGCAAGGACATCATGCCGAAGTT